>NZ_LMMK01000046.1:0-32120 GCF_001422795.1 Methylobacterium sp. Leaf88
GTTCGGGTCGAACGCGCAGCTCCGCTCCGTCGCCGAGGTCTATGCGGGCAGCGACGGCGAGGCACGGTTCACGAAGGATTTCGTGAAGGTCTGGGACAAGGTGATGATGCTCGACCGCTACGACGTCCGGTCCTGATCGCTTCAAGCTAAAAAAGGCATCGCTCGGGGAGCGAAGGGCGGGGCATCCAGGGAAGGATGCCCCGCCCTTCTCATGCCCGCGGGGCTGGCAGCGAAATCCTAAATTCGGTGTCATTTTCGAACGCTTCTAAACTGCGCTCGTTTTCCCACGTACACATCGCCCGCCCCGGGCGGTGCCTCCTCCAAGGTCACAGCAGCACCTCATGAAGAACGCCCGTTTCCTCACGGCCATACTCCTCCTCGGGACGGCCCTGCCGCTTCCCGTCCTTGCCAACGGAACGCCAACCCTCGTGCCGCCGCCCCCGAGCGCGATGAAGGTCCTGTCGCGGATCGACCTCGCCCAAGCCGATCAGCAGACCGCCAAAAGCACCGACGATGTCCGCGGCGCCTCGCAGACCAAGACGACCAGCCAGCAGCCGGTCGGCGCCTTCCCGACCAACGAGATGACGACGCTTCCGGTCATCAGCCTCGACGGCGACGGCGATGCGATCAAGAAGGATGTCGCTGCCCTCCAGCAGACCCTGACCGAGTTGCAGCAGCTCCAGCTTCAGACCAAGCAGGCGCATTGGAACGCCTCCGGCACCCTGTACTACCCGCTGCACCTGCTTCTGCAGGAGCACTACGAGTGTGTTTCGGCGTGCAACTTTGGTTCATCCGCACTTTCGGTGCTTCAGGTCGGGTGTCCAGTCTGGCTCTGCCGGTCTCGTCTCGGCTCAAGCGGCATGTAGGACGCGCTGCCGCAGGAGATCGAATCCGGCACGGCCGTACATGCTGCGCTTGATCAGCTTGAGGCGGTTGACCTGCCCCTCGACAGAGCCGTTGCTCCAGGGTTCGACGATGGCCGCGCGCACGGCGGCTTCGTCCTGGCGGAGCCCGGTGACGAAGCCGCCGAGATCGGTCTCGGCTGCAGCCTCCAGCCATGGCGTCAGTCCGGCAGGATCTTTCTGGCGCAGGAGATCGGCAAAGGCACGTACGTCCTCGGCCGCCCGCTTCAGCCTCGGCGCGGCGCTGCAGAGCGCTTCGGCGAAGGCGCGATCCTCTTGCGCCAGCGCGGCCGGATCAGCGGTCAGCCACCGAGTTATGCGGCGCGTCGAGGGGATCCGGGTGGACGGTGGTTGCGGCGACGCACGCTGCTTCCGTCGCGCGACCCAGCGCCGGACGATGTCGTAGCTGCCGGTGAAGCCCTGCGCGCCTAGCGCGCGGTGAAGGACGGTGGCGCTGCGCTGGCCTTCTTGCCAGCGGGCCTCGACGAAGGGGATATGACGGTCGATCCGGCTTGAGCCCGGTGCGCGGCGGTAGGGCATGAACCGACCTGCGCGGACCCAGCGGCGTACGGCGTTGCGGGAGGCACCGATCCGGCGAGCGATCTCTTTGGTCGGCAGACCTTTGCCATGGAGGTACAGAGCCGCTTCGCAGCGATCGCGTCGCCGGCTGTTCACCTCCGGCGTGGGTGCGGTCTCCGTCGGGGCCGGGGAGGCAAAGGGATTGTGCACGCCACGGTGCGCCACGCCCCGGATCTCGGACTGGTGCCGTTCGACGATGCTGCGCAACGCCTCGGACGCGTTGACGAGCAGGTGAAAGCGATCCGCGACCTGCGTCGCCGTCGGCGCTCCCCTGCGCGCGCCTCGGCGTAGGGTCCAGAGCGGTCGCGGCTGACGATGGTCACGCTTGGATGGGCGGCAAGCCAGTCCCGCACCGGCGCCGAAGAGCGGCCGGGCAACAGGTCGATGACGCGCCGCCGTTCCAGGTCGCACACGATGGTGCCGTAGGACCGGCCGCGCCGCCAGGCCCAGTCGTCGATGCCAACCACCCGCGGCGGTGCGGACGGCACGATCCCGCGACGGCGGATCAGGCGCAGCACGGTGTCGCCGCTGACTGGCATGGCCAACCGCCGTGACAACCTTGCGCCGGGCTCACCGCCGAGCGCCATGCCGATGTCGGTCTGCGCTTCGGCCAATCGGTCGCTACGGCGCGCCTTGCGCGCCCCCAGCCCCGGCACGCGTTCGGCGAAGATCCGCCCCGGGCAATGGCTGCAGCGAAAGCGGCGCACCTGCACCCGCCACGTCACCGCCCGATCCTGCCAGGGCAGATCCTTGAACGTCCGCCAATACGTGCTGTGCACTCGCGTCGAAGCACGCTCGCAGACCCGACAGGAGGCCTGGGCCGCCGTGGTCCGGGCGGTGATCAGCAGCGCCGTTCCGTCCAGTGTCAGATCCTCGACGTACAGCCCGTCCGGGACCGACGGCATCGACGGGTTTGAGATCGGCATCGCGCTGCCCTCGAGCCACCACGCGGATCAACGCCCAAATCACCCCGCAGCACCGAAAGTGCGGATGAACCAATGTTCAACGCTGTTTGACACTCAGTCACGCCGTTCCTGATCGGATCGTCGTCAAACGGCTTCGCGGGAACACATTCGGCATACCTTAGGGATGGCGTCGGTTACCTGGAGGCGGCGTAGGGCTTCGGCATGGACGGGTCGTAACCGGGGGCTGGAAGTCAGGACAAACCTGATATCCGGCCGCTTCGTCACCGTGCTGGCGTTGCAAGACCTCCCGATAGCCGAGCGACTATTTCCTTCGAGCCTTTAGGGGCTCGGGCTTACGACCGTCAGGGAGGATACGGTCGAGGTGATCATGGACCACCTGGGCGCTGAAGGGCTTGTCGAGGAAGTCGGCTCCCTCCGGAAGGTCACCCGGCCCGGGCTTCACACCCCCCGATGCGACCACAATCGAGATGTCGGGCCACCGTCTAGCCGTCGTCCGCGCCAACTCGAAGCCGTCGGGGCCTCCCGGCATCTCGACATCAGTGAAGAGCAGGATGATCGATCCCGCGTACTGGTCGAGAAGCTTGATCGCCTCCACTCCGTTTGCCGCAGACAGGGCGTGAAACCCAGCGTCCTCCAGGATCGTCTCGGCATCCATCCGGATCAGAAAATCATCATCGGCGACGAGGGCATACGGTGAGTTCGACGGGTTCGGCATCACCGTCAAATCCGGCCAGGCTCAAAGGTTCACGACGATACGGGCGCGGAACCGCGATGTTTCGCCTAAGGTTTTGCGTGTCTTAGGATTCCGTGTTGCGAACCCTGGGTCGGCCAGCGTCCTATCCCGCCGCTCGCCTACGGCTGCGGCGTTTCGAGGCTGCCCGGCGCAGGATGCGCGACAACGCCTCAACCGAGTATGGCTTCTGCAGGAGCTCGAAGCCGTGGTCCGTCTCCTGCGCGAGGACGTGGCTGTAGCCGCTGGTCAGAACCACCGGCAGGCTCGGATAGAGCCGCCGGATGATGCGCCCGAGTTCGACGCCGTTCATACCTGGCATGACCACATCCGAGAACACCACATCGTAGACGCTCGGGTTCCGGGCCAGGGCCGCGAGCGCCTCGTCGGCGTTCATGACCCAATGGGTCCCGTAGCCAAGCTCCTGCAGCGTCTGTGTCGAGAAGGTGCCGACCTCGCGGTTGTCCTCGACGACTAGAACCTGGGTGCCGCGCCCATCGACCACCGCATCGACCTGGGCCGCTTCCCTCTCCTCGTTCTCGCCCACCTCCGCCCTCGGGAGATAGAGCGCGAAGGTGGTGCCGCGTCCGACCTCGCTCTCGACCACGACCTCGCCACCCGACTGCTTGGCGAAGCCGAACACCTGAGAGAGCCCAAGTCCGGTGCCCTGGCCGACACCCTTCGTGGTGAAGAAGGGCTCGAAGATCCGGTCGATCTGGTCCGCCGGGATGCCGGAGCCCGTATCGGTGAGCGCGATCCGGACGTAGTCCCCCGCCCGCGCGGAATGGGACCGCGACGCCGGTACACCCTCCACCGCCCCCACCGCGATGTCGAGACGACCTTCGCCCCCCATCGCATCGCGGGCGTTGACCGCCATGTTCACCAGAGCGGTATTGAACTGGCTCGGATCGGCATTGATGTGGCAGAGCTCGTCGCAGACGTGGATGGCGACGGCGATGCGGGCACCGGTGAGGGTTTCCACCATCTCGCCGATGGCCCTGACGCTCCGCCCGGCGTCGAACACCTCCGGTCGAAGCGCCTGCCGACGGGCGAAGGCCAGGAGCTGTCCGGTCAGCTTGGCGGCCCGATCCACGGTATCGGAGATCGCGCCGATGTAGCGGACCCGCCGGTCCTCGGTCAGATCCGGTCGCTTCAGCAGGTCGGTCGAGGACTTGATCACGGTCAACAGGTTGTTGAAGTCGTGCGCGACGCCCCCGGTCAACTGTCCGACCGCCTCCAGCTTCTGCGACTGCCTCAGCGCCTCCTCGATCTGGAGCAGGCTGGCCGCGCGCTCCTTCTCCTCGGTGACATCCCGGGAGACGCAGTAGAGCAACCCCTCGACCGGGACGGCCGTCCACGACAGCGTGCGGTAGCTGCCGTCGCGCGCCCGGAATCGGTTCTCGAAGACGAGCGTCAGGCCACCGGCAGCGAGGCGGGCGACCTCCGCCTGGGTCCGCTCGCGGTCCTCGGGATGTTCCAGCCATTCCGAGGTCTTCCCGACGATGTCGTGATAGTCCCATCCCAGGATGCGCTGCCATGCCGGGTTGATGCTCACCCAGACGCCGCTGGCGTCGGCGACGCCGAGCATGTCCCGGCTCACGTGCCAGATCCGGTCGTGTTCCTGGGTGCGCTCCGCGACCTGGGCCGCCAGCGTCTCGTTCATCGCCTGCAGCGCTTCCTGCGCCCTGACACGCTCGACGGCGTCCCAGATCCGAGATGATACATCCTCGACCAGGGAAACCTCGGCGGCCGTCCAGACCCGCGGCTCGCTCTGGTTCACGTAGACGACCGAGCGCATGCGTCCCTCGTGGACCTGTGGCACGGCAACCAAGGCTGCGATGCCGAAGGCGCCCATCCCCAGACCAGCGGTGTCCGCATCGGCCTCGACGTCGGAATAGACCGACGTTCGGCCTTCCCTGAGATTGGCGATGTTGCCCGGTCCGAATGCGTCGAGTGGGTAGGTGTCGGCCAAGGCTGCGACGCCGTCGACGTATTCGGTACCGAGGGTGGCGGACACGCCGTCCTCCTCAACGAAGCCGTAGCCGACCCGGCTGGCGCCGATGTGCTTCCCCAGCGCATCCACCGCCGCCTGCATCCTGTCGCGTGGGCCGCCCTGCTCGCGCAGCGTGTCCGTAAGGTCCAGCAGGAAGCGCTGCCGAGCTTCGGCCGCATCCCGCTCCGAGACCCGCAGCTCAAGCTCCGCGTTCATCTCCCGCAGGCGGCTCTCGACCAACCTGCGGCCGGTGACGTCGGAGACCGTCAGCACGGCCCCGGCGACCTTGCCGCCGTCGAACACGGGGGCGTTCGAGCAGACCACCTCGATGGGCGTGCCATCGAGGCGGAAGAACGTGGCATCGCGCTCACGCAGGGTCAGCCCCTCGCGGATCGCCTGGACGAAGCCGCATTCGGAGGACGGAAACGGACGCCCGTCAGGATGGTGATGATGGGCCGCCTCGTGCAGGTCCTGCCCGACCAGGGCGTCCGCGTCCCAACCGAGCAGGTCGTGCGCCGTCCGGTTGGCGAAGATGACGACGCAATCGACGTCAAGCTGGAGCACGGCTTGGCTGACATGGTCCGTGACCGTCTGGAGCAGGTCGGTCTGCCGCTGCAGAGCCTCGGCCGCGAGGTGCTGCCCGGTCCTGTCCCGAAGGATCTTCAGGTAGCCGACGTGGCCGCCGTCGTCGGCGAGGAGCTGGATCATCTCGCCCAGGGCAAAGAAGCGCGACCCGTCCTTACGCACGTGCCAGCGCTCGTCGAAGCCGCGTCCCGCCTCGCGGCTCACCCTCATCTCGCGCTCGGGCACGCCGTTCACGACGTCATCGTCGGTGAAGAAGATCCGGCCCGGCTTGCCGAGCATCTCGGCCTCGGACCAGCCGAGGATGGCTTCGGCGCCTGCGCTCCAGCGTGTCACCAGGCCATCGAGGTCGGTGGTCACGATGGCATAGTCCAGGGCACTATCGAGAATCTGACGATGACGGGTGTCTGCGTCGCGGCTTCTCATCAGGGCGTCGTCGCGTGCAACCATCGACCGACGCAGTTCCATCTGCGCCATGACTTGCCGGGCCAGCGCCTCAAGGGCTTCGGCCTGCTCCGGCGTCAGCCCCTCCGGGCGCGGCTTCACGTCCATCACGCCGAGGGCCCCGAGCGGCAGGCCCTCGGGCGTCTCCAGGCGGGCGCCGGCGTAGAACCTGAGACGGGGCTCGCCGATGACCAGGACGTTGTCCCGCGTGCGGGGGTCGGCGGTGAGGTCCGGGATGACCAGCAGGCCGGGCTGGCGCAGGGCATGGACGCAGATCGATTGCGCCAGCGGGGTCTCAAAAGGTTCGAAACCCACGCGGGCCTTGAACCATTGCCGGTCGGCGGCGACGAGGTTTACCAGGGCGACTGGCGTTCCGCAGATCCGCGAGGCGAGCAGCACGATGTCGTCGAAGCCCCGCTCCGCCGGCGTGTCGAGGATGCCGTAGCCGTCGAGGACCGCGAGCCGGGCGGGATCGCGTGCGGCTTCCACGCCGCCGGTCTCAGGCGTGGTCATTGACGGCCATTGAAGATGCCGGGGCAACGGCGCTGCGGGCGGCCTTCGCGTCTTCCCGCTCGATCATATGCCGGAGCGCAGTCCGCACGACCTCGCTGACGGAAGTGTATTGACCCCTGGCGACCTGATCCTCGACGTAGGCGATCAAGGGTTCGGTTAGGGCGATGTGTCGAGAATGCTTCGCGGCCATGCCGGCCCTTACCAGCTGCCGCCGGCGGTGTCGCATCGGCGACACCCTCTTCACGTGAAGGTGCAGGCGCCGGATGTCGCACCGAGGTCATGAACAAGCGTGGTCACGGCAAGTATCACCGAACCCATGCGGCGGATCGCGACCTTGGCTTGATAACGTTACGTCGTGCCAAGGTTCGACCGACGTGCCGCAGGCCCGCCAACCTCATAGCCCCGCATGCCCGGCCCGGAACCTGTGACCTCCAGCGCTCCGGCCACCCCAAGGGCGAGGATGCGGGCGAACAGGAGTTCGTAGCTGCATCCCTGCCCAGGTTGATCCAGCCCGGAATCGAGCTTGTTCAGAACGCGGGCGACCAGCTTGATGAGCGGTTCCCGTTCCCCCGACGCCTGCCCCATTAGGATGGCGTCGAAATGGGTCAAGGGCACGGAGACCAGGCGTCCGTCGCGCAAGACGCGCAGCGGTGCATTCTCCAGCCTCAACCGCGTCCAGGCGGCCACGGCAGCGTCGCTCTCCGCCCGGGAGTACGGACGCCGCCTCTCGGCGAGGCCGGCCGCCACGATCTCCGCGGGCCGCAACTGCCCCAGCGACCGGATCGACGAGACGCGGCCCGCGCCCGGGACGTCGAGCCCGGTCGCGTCAACGACGTCGAAGGGGCGGCCGGCCATGCGGAAGACGAACTCCAGGAAGCAGGCGTACTCCGCGGCGTCGCTGAGGCAAACCCAATGGACCGGATGGACGCCGACGGCCGTCGCCTCCACCCAGGGCGCCTCCGAATCGGCCGGCTCCTCGCAGGGCTCTTCGTCCGATCGCAGGTTGGCCTCGAACCAGGCCCTGCGCACGGCCGGATCGAGCGAGTCGATGGGGCCGACGCTCAGGTCGTGGGTGAGCGCAACCACCCGATCCGTGCAGCCCTGCAATCGCAGGGCGTCGTGGACGCTCTCCGCCCTGCTGACCCCCCAGGCCGCATGGACCACCTCGACGGACACGGTCATGTCGGTGTCCCATTCCCGTTCGAGCTCGACGACCGGCAGGGTCCGGCTGTCCGGCCCGTCGGCGATGGCTTCGGTCGCAGGGTATCGATGCGGCTTACGGCCCGTGACCCGCGGCACAGAGGTCGACTGGCAGCGGACTGGACTCCTGGAACATCCGGCAACTGCGCTCGATCTCGTCGCGCATCATGGCGCAGGGGTTCGCCGCGTTGCATGGCGGATGCGTCGCGGGCGACGCATCCCGGCACTGAGCGGCCAGACGCTTGGCGGCGACCGGACCGATCTCGTCACGGCATTCGACGGCCCCTCGGTCCGGCGCGGGCTGCCCGGACGAAGGGTCGACCGATATGGCGACCAGGATCAGCGAGGATAGGGCCAACCCGAACCTGTTCATGAATTCCTTCCTCCTCGACCGCTTGCCCCGGCCCCTCCGCATCTTCGAAGGAATTCGCCGTGCCGGCCCTGCAGCGACCAGCATCAGGGACCGAAAGGTTCAGCCCGGGCTCCGTGCCAGGGCCCGTTCGATGATCTCGCCGAGCGCATCCGCCGTCAGCGCTCCCTCGTGTCGGTCGTCGTCCACGAACAGCGTCGGCGTACTGTGGACGCCCAGGGCGGAGGTCGCCTGCGCAGAGACGCGCTGCACGCCGTCGTAGAGGGACTGGTCGCGCAGGATGGCATCGAACCGATCCCGGCTGATCCCCGCCTGCTGCACCACTTCGCGCAGGGCATCCAAAGGCTTCTCAACGAACGCCCAGGACCGCTGCCGCGCGAACAGGAGATCGGTGAGCGCGTAGTAGTTCCTGTCGCCGTCCGCCCGGGCCAGCATGAAGCCGGCCGTGTCGAGAGGGCTCAACGGGTATCCGCGCAACGCGAACCGCACCTGTCCGGCATCGACCCAGCGCGCCCTGATGGCCGGCCAGGTCCCGTCATGGAACGCCGCGCAATGCGGGCAGGTCAGCGCGGCGTACTCGACGAGCGTCACCTTCGCCTGGGGCGATCCCAACCAGACATCGCCGAGCGGTCCGGCCAGGGCCGGATCCCCGACATGGATGCCCCCCGTATCGCGAGGGCCTCTCGGCACCATCGTGGCGACGCCGAGGGCCGACAGTCCGAAGACCGATCCCGCGATCACGCCGCGACGGCTGAGGCGGGTCGACGCCGTCCTGACGGCAGGGGTCATACGAGAACTCCGGCAGGGGTTGGGGGACGAGGGCGGCGCATCGGAGGCGTGGTCACCCTGGCGAGGCGTCGAGCCCGTCACCAGCGGTGGTGCCAGCCCGCATGCCGGAAGCCCCCCCAGCGGTGCCCGCCGCCATGCCATCCGAAACGGCGATGCCATCCGCCGCGCCATCCGAAACGGCGATGCCAGCCATACCGGTAGCCGTAGCGCCAGCGGGGCCCGCCCCACCCGCGATAGCCGAAGTGACGATACACGGGGCCGTAGGCGTAGGGACGGTAGCCGAGGTTCGGCCGGCACCAGCCGTAGAACCCGCGGTGGAACCCGAGGCCGCAGCCGTCACGGGCTTCGGCGGCCGAGGCGGCCGTGAGAAGCCCCGCGGCAAGGGCAAGGGGTAGGATGATCTTGCGGATCATGTTCGCCTCCATGGTCGTCCGGCACGCGACCGGACGCAGGTCTAGGGAAAGGGGCGGGAAGGCTCAGTTCGGCCAGCAACGGCGGCCGTAGGGCCCGATGTGGAAGCCCGCCGGGCAGGAGGCGCCGCGGACGTAGCCACCCCATTGCCCGCCGGTCCGGCAACCGCCGTAGGGGCCACGGTGGCCGTAGGGACCGCAGCCGCCATAGACTTGGATGATCCGCGCGCCGTCCGATCCGTCGGACACGGCGTCCTGGATCAGGGGCGACGCCGAGGCCGGGAATGCCAAGCCCGCCATGAGCGCGACGGGGGCGATCATCTTCAACATCATCGGATCCTTCTCTGTGGTCCGGTGCGCCGCCATGCCTGAGCCAGCGTCGCGACCGATGAGGGCCAAGATCGTCCCGACCTCCTTCCTGGATGTGACCGACCGATGCGCCGACGTAACGTTTTGTAACGGGCCGCCCTGCGGGCCAGACAGGGCATCAGGCGATGGCCGGCAGGGTCGCGACGAGGCGTGCGCCGCCGAGCGGTGACGCCTCGGCCACGACGGTACCGCCATGCGCCTCCGCGATCTGGCGGGCGATGGCGAGGCCGAGACCGGTGCCGCCGGTGCGGCGGTTGCGGGACCGTTCGATCCGGTAGAACGGGCTGAACACGGCCGTCCGCTCGGATTCCGGTATACCCGGGCCGTCATCCTCTACCGTGACCCGACACAGCGCATCGGTCCGGCTCACGGTGACAGCCACCGTGGAGCGGCCAAACTTGACGGCGTTCCCGATCAGGTTGGCGACCACCCGGCGCAGGGCGACCGCATCCCCGGCAGCGACCGCATCCTGCACGTCCTCGCCGGTCAGGCGGACGTCGATGCCTTGTGCAGCATGCTCGGCCACCTCCACGGCGACGAGATCGGCCAGGTCGACCGCCGTCCGGCCTACCTCGACCGCGGTGCCCCGGGCGAAGCCCAGGGAGGTCTCGATCAGCGCGGTCATCGCATCGAGGTCCTCGACCAGCCTGTCCCGTCGCTCCGGTTCCGTAACGCCTTCCACCCGCAGCCGCAGGCGGGTCAGGTAGGTCTTGATGTCGTGCGAGATCGCGCCGATCAGCATCGAGCGTTCCCCGAGGAGCCCGACGATACGCTCCTGCATGTCCCTGACCGCCCGCGAGAGCCGACGGATCTCCGGGGCGCCCCGGGGCGTCGCCACCGGTTGGTGGGAACGCCCGTCGAAGCGGGTGACCGCCTCGGTGAGGCGTCGCAGGGGGGCGAGCTCGTGGCGTGCGCCGACGAGGACGAGCCCCGCCACCGCCGCGCCGAGGACAGCCACCCACAGGCTCAGCGGCTGGCCGAGCAGCCATGGCATGATCGACCGGTGCCTCTCGATGGCCGAGATTACCAGGGTCCGGCCGTCCGGCAGCCGATAGGTCGCCGTCGCGAGGCGACCGATGGGACCATTGCGATCCCTGTCGTCTACCGCATCGGGATCGACGCCCCGGTGCAGCATTGCGGTGTCGGTGAAGGCCTGCAGCGGCCCGTCCGGATCACCCGTCATCCGGCGCAGGCGCTGTTCGAGGCGCGGTTCGGAGATCAGGTCGTGATGGTCGGCCGGCCCATCGGTGATCTCGGCCCTGAGGGCCTCGCCGCTCACGGCCTTCAGGATGGCCGGTCTCAGGGCAGGATCCGCATCCCGCAGCAGGATCACGATGTTCGCGGCCTGGTCGACGCGCGGAAAGCGCGTGCCGTAGGGGGAGCGCTCCTGCCGACGCTGCCATGTGTCCACGGCGACGGTGGCGAGGACGAGCAGGGAGAGCGCGCCCAGCAGGAGCAGCATGATCCGCCCGAGCAGGCCGACGCGGGCCATCACGGGGCCTGCCTCACCGGTGCGGCGAGGATGTAGCCGGCATTGCGGACGGTCTTGAGGAGCGCGGCCGCATCGCTGCCCGCGGCGTCGAGCTTGTGCCGCAGCCGGCTCACCTGCACGTCTATGGTCCGGTCGAAGGCGTCGGCAGTGCGACCGCGGGTCCAGTCGAGGAGCTGATCGCGCGAGAGCACCCGCTGCGGCCGGGTGACGAAGCAGTGCAGCAGGTCGTACTCGGCGCTGGTCAGCCCGATCTCGGAATGTCCCTCGCCGACCGTCACTCGACGCGCAGCGAGGTCGACGACGAGATCGGCCACGACGAGGGTCTCGGGATCGGCCTCGACCGCCGCCGCGCTGGCCCCTTGCGCGCGGCGCAGGACGGCGCGGATGCGGGCGAGCAGGACCCGCGGGTTGAACGGCTTCGAGACGTAGTCGTCGGCCCCCATCTCAAGGCCCAGCACCCGGTCGATGTCCTCGTCCTTGGCGGTCAGCATGACGATGGGCGGGCCGCCCGCCTCGCGCAGGCGCCGGCAGATCGACAGGCCGTCCTCGCCCGGGAGCATCCAGTCGAGCACGATGAGATCCGCGGATCGCCCCGCCGTGAGGTGCCAGTCGAGGCCGGCGCCACCGTCGAGGCCGACCGCGCGGAACCCCTCGCCTTCCAAGTAGGCGGCAAGCTGGGTGCGGATGTCGGCGTCATCCTCGACGATGACGATGGTCTGGTCGTCGCTCATCCCGCAAACATACGGGGACCGAGCGAGCCGACAACGCAAAAGGCACCGTCGTTACAAAACGTTACACGGTGTCTCGTCACTTTGGCTGTCTTCCAGAACCGTCCGATGCGATGCAATCTCGTGCCTTCACCGAACGAAGTCCCGGAGTCGATCATGGGGGATCACGGACGCAAAGCCTTCACCGCCGCCGCGCTCGCCGCTGTCGCTTTCGCCGCGACGCCGGCCCCTGCGGCCAGCTTCGATTGCGCCAAGGCCACGTCGAGGACGGAGCGCCTGATCTGCTCCGACGCCGCGCTCGGCGCCCGCGACGAGATCCTGTCGAAGCTCTACGTCGCGGCACTGCGCGAGGAACCGAAGGGGCCTATCAAGGCCAGCCAACGGGAATGGCTTGCGAAAGCCGGCGCATGCGGGACCACCGCATGCCTCGGCGACGCCTATGACGAGCGGATCGAAACGCTCCTGCGCACGAAGGGCGGCAACGGGGCGGCCACGCATTTCTTCACCGAGGAACCCAAAGGAAACAGCGGCACGCTGGACGTGGTCGGTCCGGTCCATGGATTCGCCTACGTCTCGCTGGTCTCGACCTATGTCGGGCCCGGTGGCGTGGACAACGGCGACGTCAACACCAGCGGTACCGGGGGCTTTCTCGACCTGCGCCGGGGAAAGGCCGAGTTCACGGATCGCGGTTGCACCGTCACCGTCCATCCCGAGAGCCGCGACGCGTGGCAGGTCGATCAGCGCGGGACCTGCGACCTGTCCTCCGGAACCGGATACGCCGGCACTTACCGGCCCTGAGGAGCGGCGAAGGGCGACCGGGCGGTGTTTCTCCCGGGGCGGGTCGCCGGCCCCGCCTTGGCGGAATTGACCCCATGCCTCATCGGTCGGTCGCAGCACTTCTCATCGTTGCCGCAGTCGCGCCCCGGACCGCCTGGGCGGAGCGGTGCCCGACGGCCGCCGACATGCCCAGGGGCGTCACCCTGCGCCAGGGGAAGTCCACCGTTCGCATCAGGGCCACCGGCGAGCACGAGATCAGGACCGAGACCACCACGCAAGGCGTGGGGACGTTCGTCGACACAACGTACGACGGCCTCGTTCCCATCGGTTCCGGACAGGCCCTGGCCGACGGCGATAGGACCCGCAGGTTCGTCTACCCTACGGACTACCGCACCTTCCGTCCCGAGCCCGGCCAGAGCTTCACCTACGACACCGTCTACTGGACCGGGGGGTGGTTCTTCGGGGTCGAGAGCACCGACACGACCAACCTGAGTGTCGTCGGGCGGGACACCGTTCGGATCGGTGACTGCGCCTACCCGACCGTGGTGGTCGAGAAGATCGTCGCCGAGGGCATGCGCGGTATCATGAGCGACCAGGTGCCAGAGCCAAAGCTCTTTCGGCTGCAGTACAGTCTCGACCTCCGCATCGTGCTCTCCGACCATCGCGCAATTCTGCCTCCAGTCGTTCCAGACAGCTTCACCGCCGACTGATGTCGAACGCGGCGTCGCGTCCCTCCATCCCGGAGGCGCCACGCCCCTCTTTCGGCATTGGGGGCGGTGGATCTCGGACAAGGTCGACGGCGGGATAGCCTCGTCAACGACATTTAGATCGCACCGCCTCGCCTTCGTCCGGCCCCCAGCCGCCTTTGGATCTTATACCGGACCCTCTGATCACGACTGAGGCGGGTGGCAAGCGGACTATCGCTTTTGACAGCGCAAGGCCATTAACCGGACATCGATTCCAGCTGAACGATGGTATGTCCTCAATGATCCGTGGTTGCCCCAACGGAGCTGGAGTCGCCGGCGAATAACACCTTGGCCGTGGCGGCTGGATCCGACGTGTGCGACAGCCTTCGACGAGGCTTATCACCCCTTTACCGCATCAGGCTGTCACGGAGTCGCATTCGCATGGTCACGAGACGTGTCGTCAAGCTCACCGAGTTCGGCTCGCCCCAGATGCTATCGATTACGACAGAGGAGCTTCCACTGCCGATGGCGGATGAGGTGAGGATTCGACAAACGGCCATCGGCTTCAACTTCATCGACATCTACCAACGCAAGGGCATCTATCCGCTTCCCCTGCCGACGGGCCTCGGCTTCGAGGCGGCGGGGGTCGTCGAAGCGGTCGGTTCGGGTGTCACCCACATCCGAAGCGGTGATAGGGTCGCCTACATGAACGCTGGGGTCGGCGCCTATGCCGACCTCCGAAACGTCCCTGCCGACAAGCTTGTCGCGTTGCCGGACACGGTGAGCGACGAGGCTGCGGCGACCCTGCTGTTCAAGGGGATGACGGCCCAGTACCTCCTGCGCAAGACGCACGCCGTGCAGCCTGGCGACCTTCTGCTCGTGCATTCGGCCGCCGGCGGCGTTGGGCAGATCCTGACGCGGTGGGCGACGGCGCTGGGCGCCACGGTCATCGGCACCACAGGCTCACACCGCAAGCGGGAGGCCGCGCTCGCCGCTGGGTGCGTGGATGTTATCGACCTCAACGATCCGGAATGGCCTGAAGCCTTCCTGGCGGCGAGCGGCGGTCGAAAGGCTCGTGTCGTCTACGACGCGATCGGCAAGGACACTCTGATCAAGTCGCTCGATTGTGCGGCACCGTTCGGTCTCGTTGTTTGTTACGGTGCCTCGTCCGGGAAGGCTCCGGCGGTCGACCCGGAGCTACTTAACAAGAAGGGATGCCTCTTCCTGACGCGCCCCTCCGTCTTTCCTCACAATGCCGACCCGGCGACCTTCCGTGCCAATGCGGCTGATTTGTTCGAGGCCATCGCCCAGGGTCATGTCAACGTCGACATCGGGGGCCGCTTCACACTCGATGACGTCGTGGAGGCCCATGTTGCTGCGGAGGAACGTCGTTTTGGCGGCGCCTTGCTCATCAGTCCGTAGACCGGCGCTCGGCGAGATTTTTTGCATCCATAATTACGTTGGCCTGAGGTTTGCTGGAGCCGCTCCTCACACATGGAGGGTTCATGACGGTTCCCGAGGTCCAACTCAGCCTGGACGGCATCCGCAAGTCCTTCCCAGGGAAGGGCGGGCCAGTGCCTGTGCTCGATGGGCTCAGCTTCGACATCTATGAGCGCGATTTCGTCAGCATCATCGGCCCGAGCGGCTGCGGCAAGACGACGGTGTTCAACGTCATCGCCGGACTTCTCGAACCCGATAGCGGCACCATGACGTTTCGCGGCGAGGTGGTACGTGGGCTTCAGGGCCGGGTCGGCTACATGATGCAGAAGGACCTGCTCTTTCCTTGGCGGACGGTCCTGCAGAACGTAATGCTGGGGCTTGAGATGAAGGGCGTCGACCGCGCTCAGGCTCTTGATACCGCCCGCGAATACCTTTCGACCTTCGGCCTGTCGGGCTTCGAGAATGCCTACCCGAAGATGTTGTCCGGCGGCATGCGGCAGCGGACCGCCCTGATCCGGACCCTGATCATGGATCCCGATATCCTGCTCTTGGATGAACCCTTCTCGGCCCTCGACTACCAGACGCGTCTCTACCTCGAAGGCGTTCTCCTCGACGCCGTGGAGACCTTCCACAAGACCGTTGTGCTGGTGACGCATGACATCGACGAGGCCGTCGCCTTGTCCAAGCGCGTCGTCGTTCTGGGCAATCGCCCCACCAAGGTGAAGTCCGTTCACGAGATCGGGCTCGATGCCCGTTCGCCGATCGGTGCGCGCAGCGATCCGCGTTTCTCCGACTATTTCCAAACCCTGTGTGGCGAACTCGAGATCCAGACCCGTCAGAGGGCAGCCTGATGGCGACACACACCTTGAAAACGTCGGAAGCCTTGAAGACGTCCCAAAGCCTCAAGTCCGCGTCTCCAGTATCGGCCCTGCCCACCCGGCAACCCGTTGCTCGACCCCGCACGAAGCCGGGTGCATTTGCCCGGGGGGCCGACACGACACTCGGGCGCGGCATCATTCAGCTGCTGGCGGTTGGGGTGTTCTTTCTTGCGTGGGAGGTCGCGGTCCGAGCCGGCTGGCTCACGGAGTTTCTGGTCGGCGCACCGTCAGGCATTTGGCGGGTCTTTCTTGCCTCGATGTCGGACGGATCGCTGCTCGTCGATACCTGGTACACCGTAATCGAAGCGATCATCGGATTCTTGATCGGCACGCTCGTGGGATCGCTGGCCGGCCTCGGCCTCTGG
Organism: Methylobacterium sp. Leaf88; assembly: GCF_001422795.1. NCBI lineage: Bacteria > Pseudomonadati > Pseudomonadota > Alphaproteobacteria > Hyphomicrobiales > Methylobacteriaceae > Methylobacterium > Methylobacterium sp. Leaf88. The sequence continues at coordinate 16,174 of NZ_LMMK01000046.1, forward strand.
TACTCGGCTTTTGTAGCGCGGCTCGTCGAGCCCTTCATCGTGGCGATCAACTCGGTGCCGAAGATCGCACTGGCCCCGATCGTCATCCTTTGGTTCGGCACGGGTTTCGTCTCGAAGGTGGCGCTCGCGGTCTCCCTGACCGCTCTCGTCGCCCTCATCGCCGCCTATCAGGCCGCGCGCGACGCCGACCCCGACCTGCAGGCCCTTCTGGCCTCGATGGGCGCCTCGAAGAACCGCATCTTCAAGAGCGTGATCGTGCCTTCGACCCTGCCGGCCATCATCGGGATGTTTCGCATCAACATCGGCTTTGCCCTCGTGGGCGCGGTGGTCGGCGAGTTCATCTCGTCCCAGCGCGGCCTCGGGCATCTGATCTACTCGGCCTCGAGCCTCTACGACCTGAATACGGTCTGGGTCGGATTGTTCGTGCTGATGTTCGTGGGCTTCCTCCTCTACCACGTCATCGATTTCGCCGAGCGTCGCATCCTGCCCTGGCGGCAGATCACCACCGCCGGCCAAGTGCAGGTCTGATCTCCCACGGGTCGATGGGTTCGCCGGCCTCGGCCGCAACGCGTGACGCACACCGGGACACCGGCTCTTTAACCTCCCGCAAACTTTGAATTTCGCGAAGAAGGGCATCACGGATGATCCGTTCCAAACGCCTGCGTCTCTCAACCTCCCTGGCGGCAATCCTGGGGTTCGCCAGCCTCGTGGCGCCGCCGGCCCGCGCAGCGGACAAGGTCACGATCTCGCAAGCCTTCCAGTCGATGCTCTACCTGCCCTTCTACGTCGCCATGGATGGCGGATTCTTTGCCGGCGAGGGCGTCGAAGTGACCAAGGAAACGGCGGGCGCCCCGGCGGTGGCCCTCTCGGCGGTGATCTCGAAGAGCGCGCAGTACTCGATCCACGGTCCCGAATGGACCGCCATCGCCGCCTCCAAGGGCGCACCGGTGAACGTCGTGGCGAACGTGGTCAACGGAGCCGCGGTGTGGATCGCCACGACCCCGGACGTGATCTTCAACGATGTGAAGGACCTGAAGGGTCAGAAGATCGTCACCGGGCTGATGCCGACCACCAGCACCTCGCTGTTCCTGAAGCTCCTTAAGGAGAACGGCCTCAAGCCCGAGGACGTGGAGATGACCCAGGTTCAGCTCGGGTCCGAGCCGGGGCCGCTCCTCGCCGGCCAAGCCAAGATCGCGGTCATGTACGAGCCCGGTCTCGACCAGGTGGTGGCCAAGGGGATGAAGGTCGTGCTGGGCTTTCCCGAGCGCTACGGCGCCTACGCCTTCTCGTCCGTGAGCGCCCGCAAGGACGTCGATCCCGCCATCACTCAGAAGGTCGTGACCGGCATGCAGAAGGCGATCCGCTTCATGCACGCCGAGCCTGAAAAGACGATTGCCATCGCCAAAAAGCAGTTCCCGAACCTCGACCCCGCCGTCGTCGAAGCCGCGGTGAAGCGCATGATGCGGGAGAAAGTTTATCCTGACAGTGTCGACATCACCGCTGAGGCCCTGAAGACAGGGATGGAGACGCAGGTGGCGCTCGGCAATCTCTCAGGTCTGCCTGACTACGCCACCTTCGTGCGCCGCGACTTCATCGAGAAAAGCCTTGCGGCTAATTGAGGCCACGGACCTCCGAACGTCGCGTTGCACCGGCGCGGCGTTCGGCTACGAAAGTCAGCGGACCCGTCTATGCTCAATCACCTAGGTCTCGTCGATGCCCTACGGGCGTTTCGCGATGGGCACGTGACACCTGGCGACTACCTCGCGGCCTGCCATGACGCAGCCCTGGCCCGCTCAAATCTTGCCGCCTTCACTGTCCTCGCAGCGGCTCCCGCGCCGGGAGACGGAGCCTGGACTGGCATCTCCGTTGGGGTGAAGGACATCATCGCCACCGCAGACATGCCGACCGCGAACGGCTCGCCCGTCTATGCCGACCACGTGCCCGCCGCGGATGCCTGGATCGTCGCCCGCCTGAAGGCGCTAGGCGCCTCGGTGCTCGGCAAGACGGTCTCCACCGAGTTCGCCTGGCGCCATCCGGGACCGACGCACAATCCCTGGGCGCACGGACACACCCCGGGCGGCTCCTCGAGCGGATCAGCCGCTGCCGTAGCGGCCGGTATTGTTCCCCTGTCGCTCGGTACCCAAACCTTCGGATCGGTGATCCGGCCGGCCGCCTATTGCGGGGTCGTCGGTCTCAAGCCGAGCTACGGCGCCATTCCACGGGCCGGCGTTCATCCCCTTGCCCCCTCACTAGACCATGTCGGCCTGTTCACCCGCTCGGTGACGGACGCTGCCTTCGCCCTGGCCCATCTGATCGGCCAGGACGAGGTGGACCTGCATGGCCGCCCGCTGCCGAGCTTTTCCGTCGACCTCGACACGGATTTGGCGCCCCGTGAGTCACCGCGCCTCGCGCTGCTTCGGACCACGATCTGGGACAGCGCCGAACCGGAACAGCGCGCCCTGCTCGAATCCACGACGGCAGCTTTTCGAGCGGCTGGAGCCCATGTGTCCGACCTCGTGCTCCCGGCAGCCTTCGAAGGCTTGTGGGAATGCGCGCGCACCATCCTCGCCGTCGAGGCCAGCGTCTGCTTCAGAGCTCTGGTGGAGCGTTTCCCCGACCGGACGAGTCAGCCGCTCAAGGATCTCGTCGCGGAAGGTGCGCAGATCCCAGCCGTTACCTACGTCGAAGCCCTGCGACGGCAGGCCGATCTGCGGGCGGACCTCAATGCGGTGCTCGCAGGCACTGATGCGGTCCTGACACTGCCCGCTTCCGGCCCCGCCCCGGAAGGGCTAGCCTCGACCGGTGACCCTGCCTTTTGCGTGCCTTGGACCTGCCTCGGCGTCCCGGCGGTCACACTTCCGGCCGGGGAAAGCCAAGGGCTTCCGCTCGGAATCCAGCTTGTGGGCGCCTACCGCAACGATCTCGCGTTACTCCGCACAGCACGCTGGTGCGAGACGGTCCTGGCCCGCCCGATCACCTTTCCTGCCTTCTGCCCCGCCACCTGAAAACCCGCACATCACGATCGTCGGAACGCTGCCCCATGCTATCTCTCCTCTCGCTGCGTAAGCAGATCGATGCAAGCTCGCTGACGCCGCGCGAGGCCATTTCCCTCGCTGAGGCCGCGATCGCCGCGCACGAGCCTGAGATCCGGGCCCTGGTCAGCCGCAATCCCGATCCGGTCGTGCCGGAGCGAGGTCCTCTTGCGGGCATCGCCGTGGGAGTGAAGGACATCCTCGACACGGCGGACCTGCCGACGCAGATGGGTTCGCCGATCTACGAAGACTGGCGGCCGCGTGGCGATGCCGCCGCCGTGGCGCGCCTGAGACGGCTCGGCGCCGTGCCACTGGCCAAGACCACCACGACGGCCTTCGCCTTCTTGGACCCGACCCAAACCCGCAATCCGCACCACCCTGGCCATACACCGGGTGGTTCATCGGCGGGTTCCGCCGCCGCTGTATCAGCGGGGATGCTGCCGCTGGCACTGGGCACACAGACCGGTGGCTCAGTGATCCGCCCGGCCGCCTATTGCGGCGTGGTGGGGATTAAACCGTCCTTCGGGCTCCTGCCCACGGTGGGCATGAAGTGCTTCTCCTGGACGCTCGACACACTGGGCCTGTTTACCGCGGGCGTCGCCGATGCCGCCCACGCCCTCGCGCTGATGACGGAGCGCCCCAGTCTTGACCTTCCCGCCACAGAGCCGGGCACACCGCGCATCGGCGTCGTCCTGCAGGATTTCTGCGCCGCTGCGGAGCCCGAGGCGCTGGATGCCCTCGAACGCGTGCGGGCGGCCGCCGGAGCCGCCGGCGCCCGCCTGCGCGATGTCGGCCTGCCAGCGGTCTTCGCCGAAGCCTTCGGGCTTCATGGCACGATCCAGGATTTCGAGGCGGCCCAGGCGCTGGATTGGGAATACACCACGCATCGCGCGGACCTCGGACCACTCCTGGGCGCGCATCTCGATGCCGCGCAAGGCGTGTCGCCCAAGTCCTACGATGCGTCCTTGAAGATGGCGGATCGCGCCCGGCGGCAATTGCCCGATCTGTTTGCAGAGCACGACGTGGACGTGATCCTGACGCTCTCGGCGCCCGGCCCAGCGCCGGAAGGCTACGCAAGCACGGGCGATTCCCGCTTCAACCGCCTGTGGACCTTGATGGGTGTTCCTTGTGTGACCGTGCCGGTGGGAAGCACCCCGGCCGGGCTGCCGCTCGGCGTGCAGGTGATTGCCCGCCTAGGCGACGATGACAGGGCCCTCACGGCCGCACGCTTCGTAGAGACGCTAATGCCTGAGCACCATCACTGATGCGAGCTATCTCCGTAGGCTAGTAAAACGGCACGCAGAACGACTGCTTTTGGGTCTCGCTTGAGGGGACTGCTACGGCGAGGTTGGGTCGGGACCCGCCCCTCCGTTCTACGACCGGGGTGGGTGGATTTCTGCCGGTCCGCTTACGGGCTTCAGCATCGAGAAACCGGACGTTCGCATATATCGCGACGCATGACGGCTTTGCGCCCCAAGCGGCCCTTCAAACAGACCTGCGGGAATAGCCGTGTGTGGACGCCCCATCGGATTCAAGGGGGTGTTGGAGAGATTTGTGCGCGCAGGATCAGGTGCTGCCGTGTGTCCGGCCCGTTGATGCAGCCATCATCACGGCTGCTAGCCTGTATGGAGAGCGCGGATCGGGTCCAAGTCGCTTTGGCGCGCTCGAGGCGCTTGGCCATTCACTGGTTTTCCCGACCCCGTCTTCTGACCGTTGCGCCATACCTCTCGACTGACCTTCCTTGCCTCCCTGACGCCTCAGGCCGTGGCGATCACGCCGTGGCCGGAGCTCTGTAGGAGCCGCCATGGGCCATCAAGGCCCAGACGATCCTCGCCATCTTGTTCGCCAGGGCGACGGTGATCAGCATGCGCGGCTTGCGCGACAGCATGCCGGCCAACCATGCCCCAGCTGCCGTGGCGGCGGCAGATTTCAGCCACCGGCAGCCCAGCCTGCTGCTCCTTCAGGATGCCGACGATCTGCTCTTCGCTGAACCGGCTCTTCTTCATCGTCCGTCTCCTGCTCGACGGATCCTAGCTTCAGAACGAGGGCAAGCCAGGGGGCAAGGTCACCAGCCGCCGGCCTGTGCGGCCGCGGCTAGCACGACCGAGGTCATGATGGAGGCCATGGCCGTCGCGGTCTCCAGGGCCTCGTCGCGGCCGTCCCCATCCGCAGCGCTCGGAGGGGCCGTCGAAGACTGCGCGCCGCACAGGCCACCCGCCACGGGCAGTCTCCGATGAGACCGCGCAAGATTCTTGGGCAAGGCTCTCGGGTATCCCAAGGCTCGGCTGCGACGGCCGAGCTGATCGCCGCGCTATGACCTGGGGGCTCAGACGACGCGGATATTGCTGGGCGTTCTCCTTTGGTCATCGTCCTTCACGCGTTGCTCGAGGTCCGCGACCCGGCTTTGAAGCGATGCAACCTCGCGGATCGCCTGTGCCAGCACGTGGACGATGGCCTCCTGACGGCTACCCTCGGTCGGCTGACGCAACGCTTCCTCGAGTCGGCGGCTCAGAGTTTCGACCGGCATGTTCGTACCTCACTCGATGAAAATCGATCGCCGGAGACAGGGCTCGTCAATGCCCCCATCCGTTGTTTTCGAGGTCACTTGCACGATGCAAGTTTGAGGGCTGTATTCGTGAGCGTTACGCGCGGAATTTCAAGAATTCGACATCGAAAGAACGCGAGACCATGCCTCGCACCAACGATGACGGGCGAGAATGGTGCCCGAATGAGCGCAGGTTACGAAGGCGATCACGGGCTACGATTGTCGTCGGGCACAGCATTTTCATTGAGGCAGATCAATTTTCGCTCTCTCGGCTGGAGATACCGATATTGGCTCTTCCATTCGATGGAGTGTCCCATGGCTCAGGCGGGTGCGAAATTGACGGTCAAGAACGAGAGGATGGCGGAGCCGGCCTCTCCACCCGCAGAGTGGCGGCCGATCGAGATACTGCGCCGAGACATCGATCACTTCATCGACGATCTCGGCAAGAGTCTGCGCCGCGTGGCGTTCGGCCTCTCGGGAGGGGACGGCTCACCCTTCCTCGGCACCGGCTCCCTTTGGCCGATGGCCCCGGCGGCCGACATCGTGAGCAAACCAGACTGTTATGAAATCACGTCCGATGTCCCGGGCATGGAAGAAAAGGACATCGATGTAAAAATTTCCGATGGCATGCTCACCATCCGGGGAGAAAAGAAGCACGAGAAGGAGGAGAAACGAGAGGGCTACTATTTGTCCGAACGTCGATTCGGCTCGTTTCAACGTTCGTTTCCGATCCCGTCCGGTGCCGAGGCCGACAAGATCGAAGCGGTTCTCAAGAACGGGGTCCTGACGATCACCTTGCCCAAGGTGGCTGGGGCGAAGGCCGAGAAGACGATCGCGGTACAGGCCGCCTAGCCCGCGCCTCGGATGCTCTGTCCGAGTGGGTGGACGGTTCGCCGCCCGTCCGCCGCGTCGCCGCTCCATCAGACGTCGTGGGAGTCCGTCGATGGCCGTTCGCATCTTTCGTGATCGCGCGGAAGCGGGGCGTGACCTCGCCGACAGGCTTGGCGCCTTCGCGGGCCGCTCGGACGTGGTCGTCCTGGCGCTGCCCCGCGGTGGTGTTCCGGTCGCGGCAGAGGTCGCTCGCGCGCTCGGCGCCCCCCTCGACGTGTTCGTCGTGCGCAAGCTCGGCGTCCCTGGCTACGAGGAACTCGCGATGGGCGCGATCGCCACGGGCGATGTGCGCGTGCTGAACGAGGGGATCGTCGCCTCGCTGCAGATCCCGCCCTACATCATCGAGGCGGTCGCCGCTCAGGAGCATGAAGAACTCCTCCGGCGCGAGAGACTCTACCGCGGTGGGCGTCCGCCCACGGAGGTCCGGGGCCGCACGGTGATCCTCGTCGACGACGGCCTGGCTACCGGCGCGACGATGCAGGCGGCCGTCGAGGCGGTCCGGCAACGCAAGCCGGGCCAGATCGTCGTGGCGGTTCCGACAGCGTCGCGGGACACCGCCGACCGCCTGCGGCGGCTGGCCGACACGGTCGTCTGCGTCGTCCTGCCGAAGCCGTTCCAGGCCGTCGGCGCCTCGTACAAGGATTTCGCGCAGACGCGCGACGACGAAGTCCGGGATCTGCTGAAGCGTGCCGAGGGGCCTGCGGATCCCGCGTTCGTCGTCGCGGAACGACAGGCGGCCAAGCCCGAGGCCGCCGACTTTACCGGCACAGACCTGGCCGCCACCGACTTGTCCAGCTTGGAATCCGCGATCGTCCCGTTGCGCGGCGATGCGCGCGACTACGATCCGTTGTTGGCCCTGATCGGCGAGGCGCGGTTCGTGCTGCTCGGTGAAGCCAGCCACGGGACACAGGAATTCTACCGGGAGCGCGCCGAGATCACCGCGCGGCTGATCCGGGAGAAGGGCGTCACCGCCGTGGCGATCGAGGCCGATTGGCCGGATGCCTGGCGGGTGAACCGCTATGTCCGCGGCGACAGCGACGACCTCGACGCGGTCGAAGCCCTCGGCGGCTTCCGGCGCTTCCCGACCTGGATGTGGCGCAACACCGAAATGGTGGATTTCGTCGAATGGCTGCGTTCGCACAATCAGACGCTTGCGCCCGGGGTGCCGCGGGTCGGCCTCTACGGGATCGATCTCTACAGCCTGCATGCCTCGATGAAGGCGGTGCTCCGCTGTCTCGACCGCCTCGATCCGGGGGCGGCCGAAGCGGCGCGTGCCCGCTACGCCTGTTTCGACCGCTTCGGCGAGAGTGGCCAGGTCTACGGCTTCATGACAGGGTTGAAGGGGGTCGGCTCCTGCCAGGAGCCCGCGATGGCGCAACTCCTGGCCCTTCAGCGCCGCACCCGGGACACCCTCGCCTGGGTCTGCAGCACGGATCGTGAAGAACTCTTCAATGCCGCGCAGAACGCGCGCGTCGTCCAGAGCGCGGAGGCCTATTACCGGACGATGTTCCTCGAAGAGGAATCCTCGTGGAACCTGCGCGATCGGCACATGGCCGAGAGCCTGGAATCGCTGATCGCTCATCTGAGCGGTCAGGGTTCACCCGCGAAGGTTGCGGTCTGGGCGCACAACTCGCATCTCGGCGATGCCCGCGCGACGGAGATGAGCGAGCGGGGCGAACTCAACCTCGGACAACTGATGCGCGAACGCTACGGCCGCGCCGTCTACAGCATCGGGTTCACCACCTATGCCGGAACCGTGACGGCGGCCTCGGATTGGGATGCGCCCGCGGAGCGCAAACGCGTCCGGGCGGCACGGCCCGGCAGCCATGAGGCGCTGTTCCACGCCCTCGGCGCGGGCCGCTTCCTCCTGCCGCTCACGCCCGGCAGTCCGCAAGCGGATCTGCTGCGACCCGCGCGCCTCGAGCGGGCGATCGGCGTCATCTACCGCCCGGATACGGAGCGGCGGAGCCACTATTTCCGGGCCTGCCTGCCGGATCAGTTCGACGCCATTCTTCATTTCGACGAGACGCGCGCCGTGACGCCGCTGGAATACACGGCAGGTTGGGAATCGGGCGAGGTCCCGGAAACCTACCCGGTCGGATTGTAGGCGGATGGTAGGCACTTGGCCGAACGACGGGGCCTGGGTGGAGCCGGAGTCTCAGGGGAGGCCGACGTGACGGTAACCGAGATCGAGAGGGAACAGGACGTCTCGATTCCAGCCGGAGGAGAGGTCCTGGCTGCCAGCCTCCGTCTACCCAGGCAGGCACGCGGCGCCATCGTCTTCGCGCATGGCTCCGGCAGCAGCCGTTTCAGTCCGCGCAACCGGCAGGTCGCGGGCTGTCTCAACGCCGCCGGCTTTGCGACCGTGCTCGCCGACCTGCTGACCGCCCCGGAGGAAAGTCGCGATCGTCGAGGCGGACATCTGCGCTTCGACATCCCGTTTCTGGCGAGCCGCCTCAACGCCGTGGCGGAGTGGCTCCTGCGCCAACCGGACCTGTCTCGGCTGCCGCGCGGCTATTTCGGCGCGAGCACCGGGGCCGCTGCGGCGTTGGTCGGCGCTGTGGCCCATCCCGACCACGTCGATGCCGTGGTGTCACGGGGCGGTCGTCCCGATCTGGCGGCGGCCGCCCTCCCCCTGGTGCAGGCGCCGACCCTCCTTCTCGTGGGAAGTCGCGACGCCGAGGTTCTCGCCCTGAACGCGCGGGCGTTGGCTCGACTGACCTGCGTCAAGCAGCTTCAGATCGTGGAAGGCGCGTCGCACCTGTTCGAGGAGCCGGGCGCCCTCCACGTGGTCGCTCGCGCCGCGACGCTCTGGTTCGAGCAGCATCTTCCCGCCCCGGAACGCTGACGTGCGGCGCTCCGGGATGGCTCCGGGATGCCTGGGAGTCGGGTCGAGGGGCCGCGGTGTCGGATCGGCCTTGCCGGGCATCCTCAGTGCCCGCTCCGCGATTCCGTGACGGCACCGGGCGAGTGGGGCCCCAGCTGCACTTCGAGCGGAGGTTCGTTCTCGAGGGGCGGCGGCCCGTAGGGCGGTGGACGGGCGAGATCCGCGGCCCATGCGGTCATCGTGCCTCGCGTCGACGCCTCATAGGCCGCGCATTCGTCCTCGCGCCCCCGGACCACCCTGTGGCCCACCATGGCTCCGTGCGTTTCCGTCACGACGGTGCGCTGTCCGTCCGCTCCCCCGGGCAAGCTGAACGAGATCACGACCCAATCGTGCTGCTTGTCGCGTTCATGGGCCCGCGCCGAGTTCGAGTAGAGCGCCGTGAGCGCCCAGTCGCCGCGTCGGGTGTGGAGAACCGGCAGCCACGGCACTCGGCCGGGATTGAAGCGCCGCGGCGCGATCTTGGGTAGGCCATCGCTCTGCGCGCGATACTGACGATCGACATCGAGCAGCACCGCCACGGGCGGCTCCAGGTCGGGGCGCGTGCCCGGTCGCCGGATCCGCGAGAGCATCGCGTTCAAATTGGCGCACAGCATCCGGATCCGCCGCGGTCCGACGCCCCGCACCTCGGCGAGGTGCCCCCGCTCGGCCGCAAGCTCCAGCTGCTCCAGCGTCGACACATGCAGCGTGTCGACGATGCGCTGGGCCAAGACAGGTCCGACGCCCGGAACCGTTCGGATCAGCTGAACCGGATCGGCCGAGCCGCGCAACTGTTCGAGGTAGGGCCAGCGCCCTGTTTCGAGCAGAAGCAGGATGGTCCGGCTGATCGAGCGGCCGATACCGGGGATCGCTTCCAAGGCGTCGCGTCCGCCGCGCGCGATCTCCGAAAGATCATGATCCAGATGCATGACCGAGTCGGCGGCCTTGCGATAGGCTGCCGCGCGGAAGACCTCCCCCCGCGTCAGGTCGATGAGATCCGCCGCTTCGCGCATCCGGTCGGCGATGGCTTGGTTGCCGGTCCGCTGCGCGGGGGGACGCCACGACCGAGTGGTTCGTGGCGTCGAGCGAGATCCATGAGCGTCGTTGCTGAGCCCCTTCATCGCTCCGCTCCTACCGGTTCACCCCGTGGTGCTCAGCGGCCGCCGCCCGGATTGCTGCGCCGCCGGCTTTCGCCGCGCGGACGCCGCGATTCCGACCCGCGCCAACCGGGCGAAAAAGGACTGCATTCTGGCCTGCCCGACTCGGCCGCGTTTGATCTGAATCAACGGAATCCGGAACCACAGGGCGGTCGGACCGGTCCGGCGCGAGGTCCGGCCTTGGACGGCTCTCCGCCCGGGACAGCGCCCCGGCGGAGGAGAGGTACAGTTCCCGCCCCGTCGGAGCCGCGTTCGAAGGAGCGACGATCCCGTGTTCGGCAGGAGGATCGTCGAACTCCTCAGGGTGTCCCGGTGCGGTGGGCGAAGAGCTGTGCGAGGGCGCAGGAGGCCAGCCGCACTTCCGGACTGTCGGAGCGGCTCGTCAGGACGATCGGGACGCGCGCGCCGACCACGAGGCCGGCGGCATCGGCGCCCGCGAGATGGATCAGCTGCTTGGCCAGCATGTTGCCCGACACGAGGTTCGGCACCACGAGGATGTCGGCATCGCCCGCCACCGGCGACACGATGGCCTTCGCGGCGGCGGCGGCCTGGGAGATGGCGTTGTCGAAGGCCAATGGCCCATCGACGAGGCCGCCGGTGATCTGTCCGCGCTCGGCCATCTTGCACAGGGCCGCGGCGTCGAGGGTCGAGCCGAGCTTGGTTGAGACCGTCTCGACGGCCGAGAGAATCGCCACCTTGGGCTGCGCGATGCCCAGCGCACGGGCGAGATCGATCGCGTTCTGCACGATGTCGCGCTTCTCCTCCAGGGTCGGCGCGATGTTGACGGCGGCATCCGTCAGGAACAGCGGCTTGGGGTAGCTCGGCACGTCGAGGGCGTAGACGTGGGTCATGCGGCGCTCGGTCCGCAGCCCCGTCGTCTTGGAAACGGCCGCCGCCAGGATTTCGTCGGTGTGGAGGGCGCCCTTCATCAGCGCCGCCACCTGTCCGGCGCGGGCGAGGGCGACGGCCTGCTCCGCCGCGGCGTGGCTGTGAGGCGCATCGACGGTCTCGATGCCGTCGAGGGCGAGACCGGCCGCGCGGGCCGCGACATCGATCTTCGCCCGCGGACCGACCAGCACCGGCACGATCAGCCCGGCCTCGCGCGCCGCGCACGCGCCTTCGAGCGCGGCCGCATCGCAGGGATGAACGATGGCCGTCCGCGTCGGGGCGAAACGGCGCGCCGCCTCGATCCAGCGGTTCCAGTGCACGCCCCGCTCGTGCAGGTGGACCTCGTGCAGGTGGACCTCGGGCAGCAGGGCTCGCGGCCGGCGCACCTTCTCGGTCGGAGCCCGCACCTCGGCCTCGCCCGTGATGACCGTTTCGCCCTGCGCGTTCAGGCAGACGCACGCGAGGCGGAGCCGCTGATCGGAGGCGTACTTCTCGCGTACGGTGACGCGCGCCGTCACCGTATCGCCGATCCGGACCGGCTTCAGGAATCGCAGGGACTGGCCGAGATGGATCGTGCCGGGGCCCGGCAACGCGATGCCGAGCACGGTGGAGATCAGCGCGCCGCCCCAGAGCCCGTGCGCGATCACCCCGTGGAAGCGGTCCGCGGCGGCGTCCTCGTCGAGGCGGGCCGGGTTCCCGTCGCCGGAGGCGAGCGCGAACAGGCCGATGTCCCGTGCCCGCAGGGTGCGGGTCAGGCTGGCGGTGTCGCCCACTGCGATCGCGTCGAAGGTGCGGTTCTCGACGAAGCGGAGCGGGTCCGTCATGCTATCCAGTTCAGGCCGCCATCGCTGACGGTGCCAGTGCCGGTCGCGCCCCGCGCAGCGTCACCGGCCAGCCACGCCACGCCACCGACCTCCGCGATGCTCGCCAGCCAGCGCTCGGGAGTCCTGGCCTCGGCGGCGACGCCGACCACGGGTCCGGCCTGGCCGGCGAGCGGCTGCGCAAGGGACATCGCTCAGGCCTCCGGCACGTAGGTGCCGGGCGCCGCGCCGAGCACTGCGTAGCCTGCGGCCGGAGCCCCCATCGCGGGCGGCAGCCCGAGTGGCTCAGACCGCTCGGCGAGCCAAGCCGCCCAGGCCGGCCACCAGGAGCCCGCGCCGGGCGCCGTCCGGGCGAGCCAGGCGTCGGGATCGTCGTAGCGGTCGGTCACCCGGGTTGTCCGGATCCGGTAGTGACGATGCGGATGCCCGGGCTCGGACACGATTCCGGCGTTGTGGCCCCCGCTGCACAGGACGAAGGTGACCTCGGTGTCGGCGAGAAGGTGGATCTTGAACACCGAGCGCCAGGGCGCGACGTGGTCGTGCTCCGTGCCGACCGCGAAGATCGGGATGCGGATGTCGGTCAGGGCGACCGACCGATCGTCCGCGCGGTAGCGCCCCTCCGCGAGGTCGTTATCCAGGAACAGGCCGCGCAGGTACTCGGTGTGCATCCGGGCGGGCAGGCGCGTGGAATCCGCGTTCCAGGCCATCAGGTCGGTCATCGGTTCCCGGCGGCCAAGGAGGTAGTCGCGCACGATCCGGGACCAGATCAGGTCGTTGGAGCGCAGGATCTGGACGGCGCCGGTCATCTGCCGGGCGTCGAGGGTGCCCCGGTTGCGCATCAGACTTTCCAGGAAGCTGATCTGGCTCTCGCCGATGAACAGCGTCAATTCCCCAGCCTCGGTGAAGTCGAGCTGCGCGGCGAACAGGGTGAGCGAGGCGAGCCTCGCATCGCCGTCCCGGCTCATCGCGGCGGCCGCGATGGCGAGCAGCGTGCCGCCGAGGCAATACCCCGCGGCATGGACGCGATGTCCCGGAGCGATGGCCGAGACGGCGTCGAGGGCCGCCATCACGCCGAGACGGCGATAATCCTCGAAGCACAGGTCCCGGTCCTCGAGGCCGGGGTTGCGCCAGGAGATCATGAAGACGGTGTGTCCCTGGCCGGTGAGATACCGCACCAGCGAGTTCCCGGGCGACAGGTCGAGAATGTAGAACTTCATGATCCAGGCCGGGACGATGAGTACCGGCTCCGGCCTGACCTCGGCGGTCGTCGGGGCATACTGGATCAACTCGATCAGGCGGTTGCGGAACACGACCTTGCCGGGCGAGACGGCCATTGCGCGCCCGACCGGGAAGGCGTCGGCGCCGACGGGCCGGAGCCCCTCTGCCGCGCGGGAGGCGTCCTCGGCGGCGTTCAGCGCGCCCGCGGCGAGGCTCGCGCCGCCGGTCCGCATGGTCTCCGCCAGCACGACGGGATTGGTCCATGGGAGGTTCGACGGCGAAACGGCATCCAGGACCTGGCGCGCCGCGAAGGCGACGAGGTTCTCGTGCGTGCGCGAGACGCCTGGCACCTCGGTCGTCGCGTTGTGCCACCATTGCTGGGTCAGCAGGAACGATTGGTAGGCGAGGTTGAACGGCCAGACCTGCCAGGCCGGGTCGTCGAAGCGGTGGTCCTGGGGCAGCGGATCGATGCATGGCGCCGCGTGTCTCCGCAGGATCGCGGTCCGGACCGCGAACTGCGCGAGGCGCATCTGCTTCCGGATGAGCTTCATGGCCAGCGTGGCCTGCTTGCCGGGCGAGAAGGCCGCGTGGATCGCCCAGTCGAACCACGCCTCCGCGAGGGCGGCGGGCGAAAGGCCCCCCGTCATCCGGGCGACGGAGGCGTGCACGCTCTGATCGATCGCGCGCCGGACCGGCGCCAGATCGTCCTCTTCCTCACGGCGACCGGGACGGGATTCCGGGCTGCGGACCTCCGGGACCGGGAACGGAGGTAGGCCGGGCCATGACGGCCCCGCGGCGGCCGCGGCCGGGTCTCTCACATCCGCGTCGAGCATGTCCGACCTCCTGCGCCGCCGCCGAGATTACGGCGTGCGGGACCGGCGGCCCGTGATCCAGATCAAGGCGTCGCCGCAGCCGCCCGGCCCGGGACTCACGACAGCGCGATCGAGCGCCGGAACCGCAGGACCGCCGCCGCGACGAACATGGCGCCGATCGCGCTCACCACCACGATGCGGACCCAGACCGCGTCGAGGCCGGCGCCGCGGTAGAGGATCGCCTGTGCGAAGGCCACGAAATGCATGGTCGGCGAGGCTTGCAGGAGTGTGGAGAGCCAGGGCGGCATGCTCTCCAGCGGCGTGTTGCTCCCGGACAGCATGGCGAGCGGCAGATAGACCAGGAGATACAGCAGGCCGAGCTGCGGCATCGAACGCGCGAGCGTGCCCAGGAACAGGCCGATCGCGGTGGCGAAGAACAGGTAGGCCGCCGTGCCGACCAGGAACAGCGGGATGGAGCCGACGACCGGGACATGCAGCACGCCCCGCACGACGATGACGAGGGACAGGCCGACGGCCACCAGGATCACGAGGCCGTTGGACCAGACCTTCGCCATGTCGATCTCGATGGGCGTGACCGGCATCACCAGGAGGTGTTCCAGCGTCCCGCGCTCGCGCTCGCGCACCACCGCCGCGCCGGCGAGGATGATCGCCAGCATCGTCACGCTGTTGAGGATGCCCATCACGCTCGTGAACCAGGCCGTCTCGGCGTTGGGGTTGAAGGCGATGCGCGCGACGAGCTCGACCGGCATCGGCGCGCCGATCCGGTCGCGGGTGACGAACCGGGCGACCTCGTCGGCCACGATCTGCTGCACGGAGGCCGCGCCGAGGCCGGCCTGCACCATCGCGGTGGCGTCGACGTCGAGCTGGAGCCGCGCGGGGCGAAGCCCGAGCAGGTCGGATTGGAATCGCGGCGGGATGTCGAGCACGAACGTGTAGGTGCCGGCGTTCATCGCCGGGACGATGTCCCGCTCGGCGATGGCCACGGGCGGCTTGAAGTCGGGCGGCAGGAAGGCGCGCGTGATTTGCCGCGAGAGCGTCGAGCGATCCTCGTCGACGACGGCGATCGCGGCGTTGTGCAGTTCCTGCGAGCTGCTCTGCGCCTGCGCCAGGATCGCCAGGGAGAAACTGTAGACGACCAGGCCCAGCAGGACGTAGTCGCGCCCGAAGCTGCGGAGCTCCTTGGTCCCGAGCCAGAAGACGTTCGCGAGGGCGGTCACGGCGCAATCCCCCCGGCGGTCAGGGTTCCTGCCGGGGCATCGCTAAGCAGGCCGCGCCGGTCAGGACGGGGACGAAGGCCGCCAGGATGGCCAGGTTGCCGGCGAGGTCGGCCCAGCCGAGGCCCTTGGTGAAGGTGCCGAGGCTGACCGGTAGATAGTAGCTCATGGGAAAGAGCCGCCCCAGGACGCGCCCCATGCCGGTGAGGGAGGCGACGGGGACGAGCATCCCGGCGAACATTGTGGCGGGGAGCACGGTCAGGATGGCGGTGCCGAACAACGCCGCGATCTGGGTCCGGGCGAAGGTGGAGACGAGCATCCCGTATGCGGTCGTCGCGGTGACGTAGATCAGCGTCCCGACGAGCAGGACCGAGGCGCTACCCTTCAGCGGAACCCTGAAGACGACTTGCGCCAGCGCGACCATTGATCGGCCCCCACGCGGTGGTCCAAGGGTAAAGTTAGTGCGCGGTAGGCCGCTTCACCAC
>NZ_LMMK01000047.1:0-32922 GCF_001422795.1 Methylobacterium sp. Leaf88
CGCCCGCTCCGGCGCGATCTTGTCTTGCGAGGTCTTCTCTTGCGAGGTCTTCTCTTGCGAGGTCTTCTCTTGCGAGGTTTCTTGCCGTGACACCGAACCAACCTCACGCCCGGAGGGAAAACATGCGCGCAATCACTTGGCGCCAATGAAGAATTTCGATCGGAAGCGGAACCGCCCCCTACTCGACGTCGAGGGGCGCGACGCCCGCCGCCTTGCCGTCGGTACCCAGGGTGATCTTCTGGATGCGTGCCTCGGCCTTCTGCAGCAGCCCTTCGCAGTGGCGCTTCAGCGCCTCGCCGCGCTCGTAGATCGCCACCGATTCGTCGAGGGGGACATCCCCCTTCTCCAGGCGTCGCACGATGTCCTCGAGTTGCTCCAACGCCTTCTCGAAGGGCAGGTCGAGGCCCGGCTCGTCCGTACCGGACGTCGACGCAACAGCGGGTCGCGTGACACTCATTCTAAACTACCCCATGATTCTGACGGTCTAAGCCGCGGGCCCGGAAGCCGACAACCCGATCCGGCCGGTGGATCGTCGTTTCGTTGTCCGGGGCGGCGTTTGCGCCACACCTCGCCCCCCGGTTTCTGCGCGACGACAGGCGGGACGCCCGAAGCCGGATCGCTTTCTCTTCGAAGTGCTTACGCGACGACTTGGAGGTCGGAGCTGAAGTCCAGCCGAAACGGCTCACCCTCGAAGGCCTCCGCGCCGCGACCGATCTCCGCGATCGCCGCGATCATGCGGCCATCGCGGTTCAGCATGCGGTCGGCGAGGGCCACGAACAGGGCGTTGGGCGTCGCCGACGGGGCGGCGGCCCGGAGCGCCTGGGCGATCTTGGCCTCGTCGCGGTCCGGGGCCAGGGCGCAGGCGACGATGTAGGCCGCCGCCGTCGAGCGGCTGATGCCCGCATAGCAGTGGATCAGCAGGGGCTGGGCCCGGTCCCAGGTTCGCCCGAAGTCGAGGATCTGCGCGATGTGGGGCTCCCCCGGCGTGACGTGTCCGTCCATCGGCGCGACGATGTCGCTGACCTCCACGACGCAGTGGCGTCCCTCCGGGATCTCCACCGGACGGGCGATCGCGGTGCCGACCTTCATCAGGGTCATCAGGTGGGTCGCGCCGGACCCGTCGAGGGTCTCGGGCAGCCGGGACAGGGGGCAGACCTGGAGATGCGGCATCAGGCGGACTCCGGGCGCGCGAGACCATGGAAACGGGCGAGAAAGCGTGCCTGCGCCACCGCGGTGGGCCAGGGGACCAGCAGCGCCTCGGCCTCGGGACCGAGGGGACCGCAGGCGCCGAAGATTGCATCGGCCTCCGCCCCGGAAAATCCGGCCAGACGCGTCGCCTCGTGATAGGCGGCGATGCCGTCGGCCCGCTTGACCAGGGCGGACAGGGCCGCGCCCGGTTCGGGAAGCCCGAAGCGCTGGCGGATGGCGGTGAGGAGCCGGCGCTCCACCGCCTTGTAGGAATCGCCGATCGCCGCCTTGAAGGGCGAGATGATGTCGCCGATGACGTATTCGGGGGCATCGTGCAGCAGCAGTTCGAGGCCGTGGCCGACGCCGAGGCCCGGCGCCTCTCCGCGGCCGATGGCCTCCACCAGCAGGGCGTGCTGGGCCACGGAGAAGACGTGCGGCCCGGCCGTCTGACCGTTCCAGCGGGCGACGCGGGCGAGCCCATGGGCGATGTCGGCGATCTCGATGTCGCGGGGGGCCGGGTCGAGGAGGTCGAGGCGCCGGCCCGACAGCATCCGCTGCCAGGCGCGGCCGGGATCGCCGCTCATGCCGAGCCCCCGGCGGGCCGAGACCCGAGGGCGGCGCAGGGCCCGTGCCGGTGGCAGCCGAGGAGGTGATCGTTGGCGAGGCCGACCGCCTGCATGAAGGCGTGGACGATGGTCGGCCCGCAGAACGCGAACCCCTCCGCCTTCAGGGCCTTGGACAGCTTTCGCGAGATGTCGGTCTCGGTGGCGATGCCCGCCCGATCCCGCGCCGTCCCCTGGATCGGCGCGCCGTCGACGAAGTCCCAGAGAAAGGCCGAGAAGCCCTGCCCGCGCCCCTCGATGGCGAGGTAGGCCCGGGCACCCGCGATCGTGCCGACGATCTTGGCCCGGTTCCGGATGATGCCGGTATCCTGCATGAGACGGGCGACGTCCGTGTCCGTGAACCGCGCGATCGCCTCCGGGTCGAAGCCCGCGAAGGCGCGGCGGAAGCCCTCGCGCCGGCGCAGGATGGTGATCCAGGACAGGCCGGCCTGGAAGCCGTCGAGGATCAGCTTCTCGTAGAGGGCACGGCCGTCCCGCTCCGGCACGCCCCATTCGGTGTCGTGATAGCCGACGTAGACGGGGTCGAGGCCGGCCCACCAGCAGCGGGCGCAGCCGTCGGGATGGTGGATCAGGCCGGAAGCGTCGGTGAGCATCGCCGAGGGTTTAGCCGGGCAGGGCGGCGGCGTCGATGTTGGGGCTGCGTCAGCCGGCCAGCGCGGTTTCGGGAAAAGCGAAGGTTGCGAAGGACGGCTTCTCGACCCCGACCGGAACCGTACCCGCCCGCAGGGGCTCACCGGCCGCCAGGGCGTCGGCGAGGCGGTCGAGGCGCACGGTGCCGAGGGCCCGGCCGCCCGCGACGCTGCCGACGGTGCCGAGCGCACGCTGCCCGGCGGTGATCTCGGCCCCGGTCTGCAGCACCTCGTCCGAGACCGCGACCAGGGGGACGATCCGGGTCCGGGCCGTGCCGCGATGTTGCATGCGCGAGACCACCTCCTGCCCGACATAGCAGCCCTTGCGGAAGTCGACGCCGCCGAGCTGGTCCATCAGAGCCTCGTGCGGGAAGGCGTCGGACCAGGGAAAGTCGCGCCCGCCCTCCGGGATGCCGAGGGCGATGCGGTGGGCGTGGTAATCGGACTCGGTCGCATCCGCCGAGAAGGCGCCGAGCGCGAAGATCAGGCGCTCGCCCAGCGCCCCGAGGCGGCCGTCGCGCCGGCGGGTCACCGCGGCAGCGGTCTCGGCCCCGTCCCAGGCGGCGGCCACGCCGAAGGTGGGCTCGAGAGCGATCGTCACCCGGGCGCGCAGGCGGTAGAGCCCGAGGCGCTTGGCGAGGTCGGGCGCGCGCTCGGCGGCCACGTCGAGCTGGAAGCCCTCCGGCGTGCGACCGACGAGGAAGTCGAACAGGATCTTGCCCTGCGGCGTCAGGAGCGCACCGAGGCGGGCCTCGCCGGGCTCGAGAGTCTCGACGTTGCAGGTCACCACGCCCTGCAGGAAGCTCGTCGCGTCCTCGCCCGAGACGGTGACGACGGTGCGGTCCGGCAGCAGGGCGATCGGCATGGCGGCTCCTTGGCACAAGCGGCGGCGGCATTGCGCCCCGTCCGGGCCTGACATAAGCCGCCCGCGACCCCGTCTCAATGTGCGTCCGGAACGCGGACGGCCCCAGGAGATTCGGAATGGACCAGCCCTTCGACCTCCTCCTCACCGGCGGCACCGTGGTGAACCAGGACGGCGCGCACCGCGCCGACCTCGGCATCCGCGCCGGACGCATCGCGGCGATCGGCGACCTCGCGGCGGCGCAAGCCGCCGAGCGGCGCGACTGCACCGGCCTGCACCTGCTGCCCGGCGTCATCGACAGCCAGGTGCATTTCCGCGAGCCGGGACTCGACCACAAGGAGGATCTCGAATCGGGCTCGCGCGCCGCCGTCATGGGCGGCGTGACCACGGTGTTCGAGATGCCGAACACCAACCCGCTCACCACCAGCGCCGAGGCCCTGGCCGACAAGGTCGCCCGGGCGCACCATCGGATGCATTGCGACTTCGCGTTCTGGGTCGGCGGCACCCACGAGAACGCGCATCGGGTTCCCGAACTCGAGCGCCTGCCGGGCGCCGCCGGCATCAAGGTGTTCGTCGGCTCCTCCACGGGCTCGCTGCTGGTCGAGGATGATGCGGGCGTCACCGAGATCCTGAAGCGGACCCGCCGGCGCGCGGCCTTCCACGCCGAGGACGAGCCGATGCTGCGGGCGCAGAAGGACCGGCGCGTGCCGGGCGACCCCTCCTCGCACCCGGTCTGGCGCTCGCCGGAGGCGGCCCTGACGGCGACCCGGCGCCTCGTGCGCATCGCCCGGGCCACGGGTGCCCGCATCCACATCCTGCACATCTCGACGAAGGAGGAGATGGCGTACCTGGCTGACGCCAAGGACGTGGCGACCTGCGAGGTCACGCCCCACCACCTCACCCTCGACGGCGACGAGGCCTATGCCCGCCTCGGCACCCTGGTGCAGATGAACCCCCCGGTGCGCGGGGCCGACCACCGCGACGGCCTCTGGCACGGCCTGTCCCAGGGCGTCGCCGACATCCTCGGCTCAGACCACGCGCCGCACCTCCTCGAGGAGAAGGCCAAGCCCTACCCGGATTCGCCCTCGGGCATGACCGGGGTGCAGACCCTGGTGCCGATCATGCTCGACCACGTCGCCGCCGGCCGGCTGTCGCTCGCCCGCTTCGTCGACCTCACCAGCGCCGGCCCCAAGCGCCTGTTCGGCATCGCCCGGAAAGGGCGGCTCGCGGTCGGCTACGACGCCGACGTGACGGTGGTGGACCTCAAGCGCCGCGAGACCATTCGCAACGACTGGATCGCCTCGAAATGCGGCTGGACGCCCTATGACGGCGTCACCGTGACGGGCTGGCCGGTGGGCACCCTGGTGCGCGGCCACGGCGTGATGTGGGAGGGGGCCCTGACCGCGCCGTCCCGCGGCGAGGCGGTGCTATTCGAAGAGGCCCTGCCTCGGGCCTGAGTCCGGCGCAGCAAAAGGGCAGGCACCCGGCGCCTGCCCTTCGGTCGTCCGCGCCGGTGAAGCGCCGCGGCGCCCGGCTTCGTTAATGCTGCGGACTGGTGGTGAAGGCGCCGCCGCGGATGCGGTCCGGGAAGCCCTCGGCGTAGCGGGCCGTGGCCTCCTCGCCATAGGTCGTGACGAGTTCCTGGAAGGCCGCGAACAGGGCGGCCTGGGCCATGCAGTCGCCGTCGAGCCCGTCGAGACAGCCCTCGGCGAACGCTTCCGAGACGTAGCTCAAGGCGACGCGCTTGTCGTCGAGATCCGCCTCGAAGGGCGCGGAGACCGTATCCATGTGCATGGGCCACATCATCGTTTGCGCCGGTGAACGACCCGGCGAGTAACCACGAGGATAGGGCGATCGGAGGAGTTCGCAAAGCCAGGAATTGCGAAGCGGTTAACGCGGGCACTCAAATTCTTCGTTTCCGCCCGCGGCCCGCACCCTGTGGCCAACCGGCATCACTACCCGCCGAACCGGCTCGCCAGGGCGTGCGACAGGCGCTCGCCCTCGGCCACGTAGCGGGCGGCCGCTTCGTTGGCCGCGGGGGTGCAGACCCGGTAGGTCAGGCTGTAGCCGCGATAGCCGCGATTGTAGGCGCCGGCGAGCCGGTCGCGCCGGCTCGGGGTCACGCCCTCGGCTTCCATCAAGGCCTTCATCCGGGCCGGCCACTCGGCGGCATCGGGCGCGGTGCAGAGGTCGCGCAGGAAGGCGAGGGAGCCGATGACCTCCGAGAGACGGAGCAGGTCCCGGTCGTAGGGCGCGGGCGGCGGTTCGGGCGCGGGCGGCGGCTCCTTCTCCTTCTCGGACGGCTTCGGCGCAGGCCGGGACGAGCCGCCGCGGGATTGCTGGGCGAACCCGGCCTCCGGCCCGGCCATCAGCACGGCGAGGCCGCACAGCATCACGATCCCCGCACCACGAACCGTCACGCCGCGGGCTCCGCGCGTGGGGCGGCCCGGACGAAGGCCTCGCGAACGGTCGCGGCGAGGCCGGGGGTCGTCGCCAGGGTCTCGAGTTCGGCGAGGGTGGCCCAGCGCACGCCCAGGGCTTCCGGGCCGGCCGCCGGCTCGCCGCCGGTCCAGAGGGCCGCGTGGGGATGGACGACGTAGTGGTGGCGCACGCGGCCCTCGGGGTCGCGCAGGATGATCTCTGTGGGGCTGAGCACGCCCACGACCTCGGCCGACAGCCCGACCTCCTCCTGCAATTCGCGCAGGGCCGCCTCGGCCAGGGGCTCGCCCGCCTCGACGAGGCCGCCGGGAAGGGTCCAGACGCCGCGCATCGGCTCGTTGGCCCGGGCGGCGAGGAGCACACGGTCGTCGCGCAGGACCGCGATCGAGGTGCCGACGAAGGGCCGCGTCGGGAACAGGCGCGACGCGGCCGCCTCCGGATCGGTCCCGCTCACGGCGTCACCACGGCGATGCGACCGTCGGAGAGGCCGACGAGGAGGCGGGTGGCGGGGCCACGGCCGAGGCTGGCCAGCCCGAAGGCGGCGAGGCCGGGCAGGGGGGCACGCGACCGCTCGCGGACGCCCTCCTTCAGGGAGAGGATCGCCACGGCGCTCCGGTCCGCGATCGGCAGGGCCAGCTCGGGCGCGCCCTCGCGCTCCGGCTCGACCAGGGCCGCGAGGTCGACCTCGCCCTCGCCCGGGGAGACGTTGGTGTAGCCCGGCGCCTCCCGGGCCAGGCGCAGGGCGCCGGCCTCCAGGGCCCAGAGCTGCAGCTGGCCGGCGCCGTCGGGGGCCGCCACGGTCGCGATCTGGGGCCGGCCGGTGCCGGAGAAATCCGCGATGGCAGCCGGCTTCAGGGGCTGGCCTCCCGGCCCGGTGGCCTGCTCCGGACTGCGGGCCAGCAGGGTCCAGGCGACTCCGGGCGTCGCCGCGGCACCGGGCTCGGCCTTAGCGAACAGGGCGAGGGCGGCCCCGCCGGCGGGTGCGACCGTGACCGCGAGGACGATGGGCTTGCCGTCCAGCCGGGCGATCCGCGGCCGGCGCAGGGCGAAGGCCGCGTCGGGGGCGGCCGAGAGAGGGGTGGTCACGACCGGCACGGGCTTCGGGTCGCCGCCCATCGCCACGGGCTGACGCTCGCGGATCACGAGGGTGCCCGCCTGCTCGGGGCCGCCGGCCAGGGCCGGCCGGGGATCCGCCAGATGGGCGCTCAAGGCGCCGGAGACCGCGCGCCGGGAGCCGGGCAGGGCGCCGCGCGGGGTCTCGGTGGCCGCCAGCCCCTCCACCGCCTCGGCGCCGAGCAGGGTGGTGGTCACCTGCCCGTCGACGAGGCTGAGGGCCGCGCCGCCGGCATCGCCCCAGACCACGGCGATCGGCGCCTCGGGCTCGACGACCGCCGGATTGGCGCTGCGGGAGCGGGCGAGGGGCAGCAGGCCAGAGGTCGCCACCGCGATCGCGACCTCGCTGCCGGGCCCCCGCAGGGCACGGGCTCGGAACGGCAGGTCGAGGATCGCCACCGACGGCTCCGCGCCGGCGGGGGATGCGGCGATCAGGAGCCCGACGAGAAGCGCGCGGCGCGCCCCCCGTTCAGACATGCTGGCCGCCGTTGATGTGCAGTTCGGCACCGTTCACGTAGGAGGAGGCCTCGGTGCACAGGAAGTAGATCGCCTTGGCGACCTCGTCGGGCGTGCCGAGGCGGCGCTGCGGGATGCCGGCGACGATCTTGTCGGTGCCCGGCGACAGGATCGCGGTGTCGATCTCGCCGGGCGAGATGGCGTTCACGCGGACGCCGAGGGGGCCGAAGTCGCTCGCCATCTCACGGGTCAGGCCGGCCAGGGCCGCCTTGGAGGTACCGTAGGCAGCGCCCGCGAAGGGATGCACGCGGGAGCCCGCGATCGACGTGACGTTGACGATGGAGCCCTTGGCCCGGGTCAGCTCCTCGCAGAGGCCGCGGGCCAGGAGGAGGGGGGCGAAGAGGTTGACCTGAAACACCCGCTGCCAGTCCCCGAACTCGGTGGCGATGGCACCCAGGCGCTCGCCCAGCGGGCCCTTCGGCGAGATGCCGGCATTGTTGACCAGCGCGTGCAGGAGGCCGCCCTCGGCGGCCAGGCGCCCGGCCACCTCCTCGATGCCCCGCACCGTATCCTGGGGGTCGGACAGATCGACCTGGAGGTGATCCTCCGGGCCCATCTCCCAGGGACAGTTCTCCGGGAAGGGATGGCGCGAGCAGGTGATCACCCGCCAGCCGGCGGCCGAGAACCGTTTGACGGTGGCGTGGCCGATCCCACGGCTCGCCCCCGTGAGCAGCATGATGCGCCGGCGTTCGTTGGATGAGGCCAAGACCGTTCCTTCAGGATCGGGAGGCGTCCGGCCGGCGGAACCGCCGTGCCGCCGAGAAACCCCCACGCCACCCCCAGGTCTAAGGGGCGCGGGGGCTAAAATCCAGGGTCATCCCGCGACGCACCAAGGGGCCGGCGCGCCGACGGCCGAGGGCCGTCGATCTCGTACAGGAATCCGGCCGAGGGCCGGCGATCCGGTCCAGGAATCAGGCCAGGGCCGGCGATCCGGTCCAGGAAACCGGCTAGGAGCCGTCGATCCGCCTCAGGGATAGAGACGCGCCCCGCGCCAGGCCCCGCCATCGGAAGCCTCGCCGTCGCGGGTGAAGCGAACGCGATCGTGCAGGCGGAAGGGGCCGTTCTGCCAGAACTCGATCGAGACCGGCGCGATGCGAAAGCCCGTCCAGTTCTCCGGACGCGGCACCGGGCCCTCGCCGTAGCGCTCGGCCAGGGCCTCGACCGCGCGCTCGAGGGTCGCCCGGTCGGCCAGGGGGCGCGACTGGCGGCTCGCATGGGCCCCGAGGCGGCTGTTGCGGGCGCGGCTGGCGAAGTAGGCATCCGCCTCCTCGGCCGTGACCCGGGTCACGGGGCCGCGGGCGCGGACCTGACGGCCCAGGCTCTTCCAATGCAGCACCAGGGCGGCCTGCGGGTTCTCGCGCAGCTCGTCGCCCTTGGCGGAATCGACGTTGGTGTAGAACACGAATCCGCGCGCATCGACGCCCTTCAGCAGGACCACGCGCACGTCCGGCAGGCCGTCGGCACCGGCCGTGGCCAGCGCCATGGCGTTGGGATCATTGGGCTCCGAGGCTTCGGCCTCGGCCATCCAGGCCGCGAACAGGGCCCAGGGATCGGTGGCGCGGGTGAAGTCGCCTTCGGGCCCCGAGGCGTTTTCGGCCGCGCTGCGGGAAGCGGGATCATCGATCCTTAACCGTTCCAAGGCGTAATCCTGTGGTGAGATCCGGGTCGGGGGCACCGACGTGGGACACGAACGTTTCGGCCCAACACGTCGTTTGAGATCAGGTGTAATGCGTCGGCGCGACTGTAAAGCCCAAGCCGTCCCGGAAATTCGTGTCCGCCGCCGGTCGCGGACCTTGCCGCAACGGACCACGCGGGCCATCGGCCTCAGCGTGCTGCTCGGCTTGAGCGGTTGCGGCCTGCCGATCATCACCTTCCAGGCGGAGGAGACGGCGGCCGGCGCCGTGGCTGTAGCGGCCAAGCGCGGCGACAAAACGAGCGCGGCGCTGTTGGACGAGCCGACGATCACGGGCAGCATCGACAAGCACCCGCTGGGCTTCGGCAACGACCTCGGCGCCGAGGATTGGCGCCGCGCCAACGCGGCGCTCGCCGTCGCCCTCGATCCGCAGGGCAACGGCCGTCCGGTGAAGTGGGACAACCCGGAAACGACCCTGCGCGGCTCGGTGAATCCCACCGGTCTGCCCTACGTCGCCAACGACCTCGTCTGCCGCGACTTCCTGGCCTCCGTCATCTCGCCGGCGGGCAGCCGCTTCGTGCGCGGGACCGGCTGCAAGCCCTCCGGCGGCGATTGGACCCTGACCAAGGTGCGGGCGGCGAAGGCGTCGTCCTGAGGGCGGTCTCGGCGCGCCATGGCGGGTCCGTTCGGATCACAGTGCGAACAGAAGCGTTGACGCCGCGCCAATCGCAGCGAATTCTCGCGCGAGACCGTTGCAGAGAAGCAACAGGCCGTCCACATGACAGACGAATCCGAAGGCGCCGGGCCCATGCCCGGCCCCAGGCGGCACCGAGAATCCTGAAGACCGATGCGAAATCCCTACGACGTGCTGGGTGTCTCCAAGGGCGCCAGCGAAGCCGACATCAAGAAGGCCTACCGCAAGCTGGCGAAGGCCTACCATCCCGACCGCAACCAGGACGACGCCAAGGCCAAGGACCGCTTCGCGGAGGCCAACAGCGCGTACGAGATCCTGGGTGATGCGGGCAAGCGCGCGCAGTTCGACCGCGGCGAGATCGACGGGGACGGCAAGCCGCGCGCCACGGGCTTCGAGGGCTTTGGCGGATTCGGAGGCGGGCGCGGCGGCGGCGGGGGCGGCTTCGACTTCGAGAGCGCCGCGCGCGGCCGCGCCCCCGGCGGCGGGGGCGGCGGGGGCGGCATCGGCGAGGACATCTTCTCTCACCTCTTCGGCGACGCCTTCCGGTCCGCCGGCGCCGGCCCCGGCGGACCGCAGCGCGGCCCCGTGAAGGGCGAGGACGTGGCGGCCGAGCTCAGCGTCAGCCTGGAGCAGGTGGCCAGCGAAGAGAAGCTGCGCCTCTCCCTGCCGGGCGGGCGCGACGTGGACGTGGTGGTGCCGAAGGGCGTGGTCGACGGCCAGACCATCCGCCTGCGCGGCCTCGGCAATCCGGGCGGCCTGCGGGGCGCGCCGGGAGATGCGCTGTTGACGATCCGCATCCTGCCCCATCCCCGCTTCACCGTGGACGGTGCGGACCTGCGCGGCAGCGTGGAGGTGCCCCTGGAGGACGCGATCCTGGGCGGCCCGATCCGGGTGCCGACGCTCACCGGCGCCGTCGAGATGAAGATCCCGCCGATGACCGGCTCGGGCCGGACCTTCCGTCTCCGGGGCAAGGGCCTGCCGAAGAAGGACGGGACCCGGGGCGACCTCCTGGCGGTCACGGCCGTGATGCTGCCCAGCGGCGAGGATGCGGCGCTCACCGAGTTCGCCCGGGCCCGGCGCGCGGCCAAGGCCGACTGAAGGAGCGTCGCCTCGCCCGGTTCGTCGACCAGGGGCCCGAGCCTCCGGGCCGTTCCGCGACGGCCTCCCGGCGCTGTCAGGCCCCGGACTTCCGTCCCAGGCGCGCCTCCGCTAAGGATGCCCGGCGCGAACACGCCGAACCGTCGCCCGACGGGCCCGTCGGCACGCGCCACGGCTCTCGCTCAGGTGACACATGGCGGACACGCACCCGGTTCACGATCACGTCGGCGGCCTTCTCGCCGGCAAGCGCGGCCTGGTGCTCGGTGTCGCCAACAACCGCTCGATCGCCTGGGGCATCGCCAAGAGCGCGGCCGCCCACGGCGCCAAGCTCGCCTTCACCTACCAGGGTGACGCCCTCAAGAAGCGCGTCGAGCCCCTGGCGCGGGAACTCGACGCCCATGTGGTCGGGCATTGCGACGTCACCGATCCGGCCTCGATCGACGCGGTCTTCGCCGCCACCGCCGAGGTGTTTCCCGAGGGGGTCGACTTTGTCGTCCACTGCATCGCCTTCTCGGACAAGGACGAGCTGACGGGCCGCTACGTCGAGACCTCGGAGGCGAACTTCACGAAGTCGCTGCTGATCTCGTGCTACTCGTTCACGGCAGTGGCCCAGCGCGCCGAGAAGCTGATGCCGAACGGCGGCTCGCTCCTCACGCTGACCTATTACGGCGCCGAGAAGTGGATGCCGCACTACAACGTCATGGGCGTCGCCAAGGCCGCCCTCGAGGCCTCCGTGCGCTACCTCGCCGCCGATCTCGGCCCCTCCAAGATCCGCGTCAACGCGATCTCGGCGGGCCCGATCAAGACGCTGGCCGCCTCCGGCATCGGCGACTTCCGCTACATCCTGAAGTGGAACGAGTACAACGCTCCCCTGCGGCGCACCGTGACCATCGAGGAGGTCGGCGAGACCGCCACCTACCTCGTCTCGGACATGAGCAAGGGGATGACCGGCGAGATCCTCCACGTGGATGCCGGCTACCACGTCGTCGGCATGAAGAACCCGGAAGCCCCGGACCTCAGCCTCGACAAGGACTGACGGCTGGCGGTCTCCCGCCTTCAGTCCTCCTCGGCGAAGGCGCCGAAGAGCTTGAGGCCTTCGATCCAGGTCGCACCCTCGCGCTTGATCACCCGGTGGGCGTGCGCCCCGCCCTCCGCCAGAATGGCGTCGGCCAGCCGCTCGGAATGGGTCACCAGCCAGACCTGCGTGCGCCCGGACGCCTTGACGATCATGCGGGCGAGGGGGGCCAGCAGATCCGGATGGAGGCTGGTCTCGGGCTCGTTGAGGGCCATGAAGGGCGGCAACCGATAGGCGAGCAGGGCGCCAGCCAGAGCCAGGAACCGCAGCGTCCCGTCGGAGAGTTCGGCCGCCTCGAAGACCCGCTTCGGATAATTGGGAAACACCATCCCGCACCACAACTTTTGATTGCGTCCGGGACCCGGGTCAATCCGGCACGGTCATCCCGGCGATGTCGCCCTGCGCCTTCGGAAACCGTGGGTCCATCGCCTCCAGGGTGTCGGCGATGGTGCGGGCGATGAGGAGGTTGCGGTACCATTTCCGGTTGGCCGGAACCACGTGCCAGGGCGCTTGCGGCGTGGAGCACGCGGTCAGCGCGTCCGCGAAGGCCGCCTGGTAGGCGTCCCAGGACCGGCGCTCCACGAGGTCGGCCGGATCGAACTTCCAGTGCTTGTCCGGGTTCGCGAGGCGGGCCTCCAGGCGCTCCTTCTGCTCGTCCTTCGAGATGTGGAGGAAGAACTTGAGCACGGTGGTGCCGGCGGCGGCGAGCATCCGCTCGAAATCGTTGATCTGGTCGTAGCGGGCCCGCCAGACCGGCTCCGGCACGAGGTCCTTCACCCGCACCACGAGGACGTCCTCGTAATGGCTCCGGTTGAACACGTTGATCATGCCGCGCGCCGGCGCCTTGGCGTGGTAGCGCCAGAGGAAATCGTGGTCGCCCTCCTCGGCGCTCGGCACCTTGAACGACCACACCCGGCAGCCCTGGGGGTTCACGCCCTCGAACACCGCCCGGATGGTGCCGTCCTTGCCGCCCGTGTCGATGGCCTGGAACACCACGAGGAGGCTGCGCTTGTGCTCGGCGTAGAGCCGCTCCTGCAGGGCGGCGATGCGGGCGCGCTCGGCCACGAGCGCCGCCTTGGCCTCCTCCTTGTCGAGGCCGCCATCGGCATTCGCGTCGATCGCGTCGAGGTCACAGCGGGTCCCGGGCCGGACGGTGACGATGCCGGGGGCGGCGGGGGCGAGGCGGGGATCGATGGTTTCGCCGGCCGCGCTCGCCCGGCTCTCGGCCTCGCGGGCCCAGTGCGCCGATGAGGGCGGCCGGTGCCCGGACCGGCGGGCTTCACCCGTCTGCTCCGCCTTGCCGCGCGCGGCGTCCTTGCGGTGCGAAACGTCACGCTGCGACGCGGCAGCTCCGGTTTCTGCCGGACTCTGGCCCCGCCGATGCTTGCCGTGATGCTTCGACATGATGAGACTCGCTTGCTTGGGTGACGGCGGACCGGGGCGACTGCCGATGGGCAGGGCCAGGATGTGCAGGGCCAGGATGTGAGTGCGAAAACGATAGCCCGGCTCGGCCGTTCCGCCGAGCGGCGGGCGTGAGGCCGTGAACCCGATCTACTTCATCCGCCACGGCCAGACCGATTGGAACGCGGAGGGACGCCTGCAGGGCCAGCGGGACATCGACCTGAACGCCGAAGGCCTGCGTCAGGCCGGCGCCGTGGCCGACCGTCTCGCCGCCGCGGCCGACGGTGCCGACCTCGCCGCCATGGACTTCGTCGCCAGCCCGCTCACCCGGACCCGCCGGACCATGGAAACGCTGCGGGCGGCCCTCGCCCTCGACCCAGAGGGCTATCGCCGGGATCCGCGCCTGGCCGAGATCAGCTTCGGCGCCTGGGAGGGCTCGACCTGGGCCGAGATCCGGCGCTGGGATCCGGCCGGTGCCCTGGCCCGCGACCGCGACCGCTGGGGCTATCGTCCGCCCGGCGGCACCGGCGAGAGCTATGCCATGCTGGTGGAGCGGGTCACGCCCGCCATCGTCGAACTGACGCGGCCCACCGTGATCGTCGCCCATGGCGGCGTCGCCCGGGCGATCCTGGTGATCCGGGGCCATCTCGGCATCCGCGACGCGCCCCGCATCGGCATCCGCCAGGGCAGCGTCCTCATCCTCGACCGGGCCGGCTGGCGCTGGGCCTGACCGGCCGCGGCCTGCGCGTTCAACCCCGGTTCAAGCCGACCGCCCAAACGTGCTAGACGCGCCGTGATTTCGGCGCGATCCGGGCGCCTACCCGGCCAAAAGGACGGCTCCCGATCGGGCGCCGGCAGCGGAGCAGCGGATGACCAGTCTCGCCGAGACGACTCGGCCCCGGGCGGCAGCGCGCGGGCCTCAGGACACGCGTCCGTCGACGGACGCGGCCGGTCCGCGGGCAGTCCTGCGCGGCGCGGTCCGCCCCGACCTCATCCGCGACGAGACCCTGGGCGAGATCTTTCTCGCGAGCGCCGCGGCACGCCCGGATCATCCGGCTCTCGTCGACGGCGCCCGGACCGGTCCCGACGGCGCCCATCCGGCCTTCTCCTATGCGGAGGTCGAGGCGCGGGCCGGTGCGATCGCCCGCGGCCTCGCCCACCGGGGCATCGGCCCGGGCGACGTGGTGGGCCTCTGGATGGCGCGGGGCCCCGACCTGCTCATCGCCCAGATCGGCATCACCCTGTCGGGCGCGGCCTGGTTGCCCTTCGACGCCGAGGCTCCGGCCGACCGCGTCGCGGTCTGCCTGGAGGATGCCCAGGCCAAGGCACTCCTGGTCTCGCCCGCCCTGGAGCCGCAGGCCCCCGCCGGGACGCCGAGCCTCACGGTCGCGGGCCTCGCGTCCGCGACGCCGGAGCGCGCCGCGCTCCCCGACCTGCGCGCGGCGGGCCTGACGCCGGAACACCCGGCCTACCTGATCTACACCTCGGGCTCGACCGGCGTGCCGAAGGGCATCGTCATCAGCCACGCCAACATCTGCCATTTCCTGCGCTCGGGGAACGTCCTCTACGGGATGCGGCCGAACGACGTGGTGTTCCAGGGCGCCTCCGTGGCCTTCGATCTCTCGATGGAGGAGATCTGGGTGCCCTACCTCGTGGGCGCGACGCTGTTCGTGGCTTCGCCGGCCATGATGGGCGACGTTGAGAGCCTGCCGGACATCATCGCCCGGGCCGGCGTCACCGTCCTCGACACGGTGCCGACGCTGCTGGCGATGATCTCCCGGGACCTGCCCACGGTGCGCCTCGTGCTGCTCGGCGGCGAGGCCCTGCCCGAGCCCCTGGTCGCCCGCTGGGCGAGCGGCGCGCGCCAGCTCTTCAACACCTACGGTCCGACCGAGGCCACGGTGGTGGCCACCGCCGCCGAGATGCAGTCCGGCGTGCCCGTGACCATCGGCGGCCCGATCCCGAATTATTCGGTGTATGTCGCGGGCGAGGCGCTCGAGCTTCTCGCGCGGGGGCAGCCCGGCGAACTCCTGATCGGCGGTCCGGGCGTCGCCAAGGGCTACCTGAAGCGCCCCGAGCTGACGGCGGAAAAATTCATCGCCAACCCCTACGCCTCGGATGGGACCGACCCGGTCCTGTACCGCTCCGGCGACGCGGTCTCCCTGGATGCCGCCGGCAACATCCTGTTCCACGGCCGCATCGACGATCAGGTGAAGATCCGCGGCTTCCGGGTGGAACTCGGCGAGATCGAGTCGCGCATCCAAGTCCTTCCCGGCATCAACCAGGCGGCGGTGGTGCTGCGCCAGGACGACGGGGTCGACCGCCTCGTCGCCTTCCTGGTGCCAGACCGCGGCACCGAGATCGACCGGGTCGCCCTGCGTCACACGCTCGCCGAGCAGATGCCGCCCTACATGGTGCCGGGGCATTTCGAGACCGTGGAGGTGCTGCCCCGCCTGACCTCGGGCAAGGTCGACCGCAAGGCCCTGCGCATCGCCACCCTCACGGTGGCCGACACGTCGGGCGAGCAGGAGCCGCCGCGCAACGAGACCGAAGCCGCGCTGCTCGCCGCCGCCAACCGCATCTTCGGCAACCAGGCGATCCCCTTCGAGGGCGACTTCTTCGCCGATCTCGGCGGCCACTCGCTGCTGGCCGCCCGCTTCGTCGGCGCGGTGCGCGAGGTGCCGGCGCTGGCCGCCATCACCCTGCAGGACGTCTACGGCCAGCGCACCCTGCGGGCCATGGCCGACACCCTCGTCGCCCGCACCGGCGGGGCCGGTACCGAGATGGCGATCCGCGATCTCAGCTTCCCGGCGCCCTCCCTGAAGCGGCGCTTCCTGTGCGGCCTCGCGCAGGCGGCGGCCCTGCCCTTCGTCATCGCGCTGGCCACGGCGCAGTGGCTCGGCATCTTCGTGACCTACCTGCTGCTCACCGGCGGCGGGCTCGGCTTCTTCGGCGAACTCGGCGTGCTGCTCCTGGTCTATATCGGCATCAACGCCGTCACGGCCGCCATCGCGGTGGCGGCCAAGTGGCTGATCCTCGGGCGCACCAAACCGGGGCGCTACCCGCTCTGGGGCGTGTACTATTACCGCTGGTGGCTGGCGCAGCGCCTGACGCCGCTGGTCCACGTCAAGTGGCTCCAGGGCTCGCCCGCCATCGTGTTCTACCTGCGGCTGCTGGGCGCCGACATCGGCCGGGACGCGCTGATCTCCGACGCGGAGATCGGGGCGCCGGACCTGCTCAGCGTCGGCCCCGGCGCCTCGCTGGGCGGCCGCCTCGTCATCGCCAACGCGGAGGTGGTGGGCGATGCGCTGATCATCGGTCGCGTGGCGATCGGCGCCGACGTGGCCATCGGCGCCTCCTGCGTCATCGGGCCCGACACGGTCATCGGCGACCATGCCGAGATCGGCGACCTCACCACCATCCCCACCGGCACGCGGGTGGGGAGCGCCGAGATCTGGGACGGCTCACCCGGGCGCAAGGTCGGCGACGCCGACCCGGAGGCGCTGCCCGCGCCCGCCACGGCCTCGCCCCGGCGGCGCTTCGCCTTCGCGGCCCTCTACACCTTCCTGCTGGCGGCGATCCCCGCCATCGGCCTGCTGCCGATCTTCCCGGCCTTCTACATCTTCGACCAGCTCAGCGATTCCCTCGGGGACATCACCGACATCGACTACCACTGGTACCTGCCGCTGCTGACCTGGCCCACCGCCATGCTGATGACGGCGGGCACGGTGCTGCTGATCGCCGCGATCCGCTGGCTGGTGCTGCCCCGCGTCTCCTCGGGCACCCACTCGATCTACAGCGGTTTCTACCTGCGCAAATGGGCCGTGGCGCTCGCCGCGGAGGTGACGCTGGAGACGCTCTCCTCCCTGTTCGCCACCGTCTACATGCGGGCCTGGTACCGCCTGATGGGCGCCCGGATGGGGCAGGGGGCCGAGATCTCCACCAACCTCGCCGGGCGCTACGACCTCGCCGATATCGGCGCGCGCAACTTCATCGCCGACGAGGTGGTGTTCGGCGAGGAGGAGATCCGGCGCGGCTGGATGACGATGCACGAGGTCCATACCGGCCCGCGCGTCTTCGTCGGCAACGACGCCGTGGTCCCGCCGGGTGCGGTGATCCCGGAGGACGTTCTCATCGGCATCAAGTCGAAGCCGCCGGCGAACGCCCTGATGAGCCCAGGCGACACCTGGTTCGGCTCGCCGCCGATCAAGCTGCCCTCGCGCCAGCGGGTCGATCTCGGCTCGAACACCCAGACCTACGAGCCCGGCATCGGGCCCAAGCTCCGGCGCGGCATCTTCGAGGCGTTCTCGACCTCGTTCTCGCCGATGCTGTTCATCACCCTCGCGATCTCGGCGATCGATTTCTACTTTTACCCGGCGATCCTGGCCCAGGACTGGACCGGCCTCGCGGTCAGCTTCGTGGCGGTCTCCGTCGCCATCGCCTTCATCCAGTCCTTCACGGTGATCGCGGTGAAGTGGCTGCTGATGGGCGTCTACAAGCCCGGCATGCAGCCGATGTGGTCGTGGTGGGCCATGCGCACCGAGGCCGTCGCAGTGCTCTACTGGGGCCTGGCCGGCAAGGTGCTGCTGGAGCACCTCGTCGGCACCCCGTTCCTGCCCTGGATGCTGCGGCTCCTCGGCGTGAAGGTCGGCCAGGGCGTGTGCATGCTCACCACCGACATCACCGAGTTCGACTGCGTCACCATCGGCGACTACGCCACCATCAACCGCACCTCCGCCCTGCAGACGCACCTCTACGAGGACCGCATCATGAAGGTCGGCCGGGTCGAGGTCGGCCGGGGCGTGTCGGTGGGCGCCTTCTCGACGGTGCTCTACGACACCAAGGTCGGCGACTACGCCCGCCTGCGGCCGCTCACCATCGTGATGAAGGGCGAATCGATTCCGGCCCATTCGGAGTGGGAGGGGGCGCCCGCCGTGCCGGTGGTGCACGCCAAGGCGTGAGGGGCGGCCCTGGACCGGCGGCGACCTGCTGATCTGGTCCGTATGACCAGATCGTCGAAATCACACGGGTTGTCGCATCCGCAGGGGGTCCGGCCGCTGCAGGACGCCACGGCGCGCTTCAGCGGACTCGTGCGCCGCGTCCGCAGCGAGGGCCCTCAGCACGTGACGGTGCGCGGGCGCGACGAGGTGGTGGTGATCTCCGCCGCCGACTTCCGGCGACTTCAGAGCGATCGCGAAGACCTGACGCGCGATCTGTACGAACCGGCCGGTGGCCGATGGCGCCGGGCGGAAGGACATCGTCGGCGGAGGGGTGGAGGGGCGCCCGCCGTGCCGGTCGGGCACGCACAGGCGTAAGACACAACAGTGACGACAAAAAACGGCAGCGCTCCGTCATGGAGCGCCGCCGCATGTCATTGAGCCCGGCGACCGTTGTGGATCCGCCGCGAGCCCGTTACGGCCACCGCTTTCCAAGGCACTGCGCGACCTTCGCCGTTCCGTTTCCGACGCGATCGACACAGGCTCGGAGTTGGTCTTCCGTGACACCGAACCGCTTCGTCCAGTAGCGCACCTCCCAAGCCTCGGTCAGGCTGATCTTGCTGGGATCTTCCGGACCACGGCGTTCCAAATCATCATTCATAGCGCTTCCTCAAGTTGCGCAACGAATAATATTCATCCGAAAATAAACTTCAAGTAGCCCTGCGATCACGCCGCCTCGGGCTTCGGGCCGAGGCGCTTGTCGAGGTAGGTATCGACGGTCTGGGTCAGCTCGTCGACCTTGCCATCGAAGAAGTGGTTGGCGCCCTCCACCATCTGGTGCTCGATGATGACGCCCTTCTGGGTCTTCACCTTCTCGATCACCGGCATGACCTCGCGGGCCGGGGCGACCCGGTCCTCGGAACCGTGCACGAACAGGCCCGAGGACGGGCAGGGGGCCAGGAAGGTGAAGTCGTAGCGGTTGGCCATCGCGGCGATCGAGATGAAGCCCTCGATCTCGGGGCGGCGCATCAGCAGCTGCATGCCGATCCACGAGCCGAACGAGACGCCGGCGATCCAGCAGGCGCGGGCCTCCGGGTTCACCGACTGCACCCAGTCGAGGGCGGAGGCCGCGTCGGAAAGCTCGCCCGTGCCGTGATCGAACGCGCCCTGGCTGCGGCCGACGCCGCGGAAGTTGAAGCGCAGCGCCGCGAAGCCGCGATTGGCGAAGGTGTAGAAAAGATTGTACACGATTTGATTGTTCATCGTGCCCCCGAATTGCGGGTGCGGGTGCAGCACGATCGCGATCGGGGCGCCCTTCTTCTTGGGCGCCTGGTAGCGCCCCTCGAGACGGCCGGCGGGACCGGTGAAGATGACTTCGGGCATGGAAACCAACACTCCTGAGCGGATGCCCGGGCGGGCATCGCACGG
Organism: Methylobacterium sp. Leaf88; assembly: GCF_001422795.1. Taxonomy (NCBI): domain Bacteria; kingdom Pseudomonadati; phylum Pseudomonadota; class Alphaproteobacteria; order Hyphomicrobiales; family Methylobacteriaceae; genus Methylobacterium; species Methylobacterium sp. Leaf88. The sequence continues at coordinate 19,637 of NZ_LMMK01000047.1, forward strand.
TGGATCGCCGACGCGAGGGAAACACGCGCGCGTCCGACGCCTGGGCAAAGCCGTGAGGCGTGCCTTGACTCGCCCGGCCACAAACCTAAAAGCACTCTTAGAATAATTCTAGCGAACTAGAATCGTTCTAAACAAGCGCAGGTCGAGCCAGCTTCGGATCGGCGCGTTCCCCGCACGATGGGCGACCGGAACACGGATCGTGTCCGCGCCTTAGCATGATCGTGGGGGGCAAAAGCAAGGATTTGTCGTTTTCGACCTTGACGCCGCCAGTGGTTTTTCCCGGATGACTTCGCCCCGCGCCTACCTCGACCACAACGCGACCTCACCGGTTCGGCCGGAGGTGGCGGCTGCCGTGGCGCGGGCGCTCACCCTGCCCGGCAACCCCTCGTCGGTCCACGCGGAGGGCCGGGCGGCCCGGGCCGCCCTGGAGACCGCCCGCGAGGCGGTGGCCCGGCGGGTCGGCGCCGGCCCGGGCCGCGTGGTGTTCACGAGCGGCGGCACCGAGGCCGCCAACGCGGTCCTGTCCGGCGCCCTGGCGCGGGCGGGACAGTCCGCACCCACGCGCCTTGTCCTCGGCGCCACCGAGCACCCCTGCGTCTCGGCCGGCCACCGCTTCCCGGCGGAGGCGGTCGACCGCGTGCCGGTGGACGGTGCGGGCCTGATCGACCTCGGCGCGCTGGAGACCCTGCTGCGCCGGCATGCCGCGGCGGACGTGCTGATCTCGATCCATGCCGCTAACAACGAAACCGGCGTGATCCAGCCGCTGGCGGCGATCGTGGCCCTGGCCCGGGCGCATGGCCGCGCCCTGGTGCATACGGATGCGGTCCAGGCGATCGGCAAGATCCCCCTGGACATGTCGGCCCTCGGCCTCGACGCCCTCAGCCTCTCGGGCCACAAGTTCGGCGCCCCGAAGGGCATCGGCGCCCTGGTGCTCGCCGAGGGCGTGACCCTCGGTGCGGGCTTCCTGCGCGGGGGCGGCCAGGAGGCGCGCCTGCGCGGCGGCACCGAGAACCTGCCCGGCATCGTCGGGCTGGGGGTCGCCGCGGACCTCGCCGATCCCGCCTCCGCGGACCGCCTCGCGGATCTGCGCGACGGCATCGAGGCGGGGCTGCGCGCCTGCGCACCCGACCTCGTCGTGTTCGGCGCCGGCGCCCCGCGCCTGCCCAACACCCTGTGCTTCGCCGTTCCGGGGCTCGATGCCCCGACGGCGCTGATGACGCTGGATCTCGCCGGCGTCGCGATCTCGTCCGGCTCGGCCTGCGCCTCCGGAAAGGTCGCCCGCTCGCCCGTCCTCGCGGCCATGGGCGTCACCCCTGCGCTCGCCGCAGGGGCCCTGCGCGTGAGCCTCGGGTGGAACAGCACCGAAAGCGACGCAGCGCGGTGTCGCGCCGCCTGCGAACGCCTGGTGGAGACCCTATATCGACGGCAGGGGCACGCGGCGTGAGTGCCGCCTTCCCAAGCCATCCGACCCACACCCGGCCCTTGACGCCGGGCATGTCAGGAGACGTGTAATGCCTGCAGTGCAGGAAACCATCGACCGGGTCCGCTCGATCGACCTCGACCAGTACAAGTACGGGTTCGAGACCACGATTGAGATGGAGAAGTCCGCCAAGGGCATCTCCGAGGACGTGATCCGCTTCATCTCGGCCAAGAAGGACGAGCCCGCGTGGATGCTGGACTGGCGCCTCGACGCCTACAAGCGCTGGCAGACCATGCAGGAGCCCGATTGGGCCCGGGTGTCCTATGACAAGGTGGACTACAAGGACATCTACTACTACGCGGCGCCCAAGCGCCCGGCGGCGATGTCGCTCGACGAGATCGACCCGGAGATCCTGAAGACCTACGAGAAGCTGGGCATCCCGCTGCGCGAGGTCGAGGTGCTGGAGGGCATCGCCCCCGAGCGCCGGGTCGCGGTCGACGCCGTGTTCGATTCGGTCTCGGTGGCCACCACCTTCAAGGCCGAGCTGTCCAAGGCCGGTGTGATCTTCATGCCGATCTCGGAGGCGATCCGCGAGTACCCGGACCTGGTGCGCAATTATCTCGGCTCGGTCGTGCCCGTGACCGACAACTTCTTCGCGACCCTGAACTCGGCGGTCTTCTCCGACGGCTCGTTCGTCTACATCCCGCCGGGCGTGCGCTGCCCGATGGAGCTGTCGACCTATTTCCGCATCAACGAGCGCGATACCGGCCAGTTCGAGCGCACGCTGATCATCGCCGACAAGGGCTCCTACGTCTCGTACCTGGAGGGCTGCACCGCCCCGAAGCGCGACGACAACCAGCTCCACGCCGCCGTGGTCGAGCTCATCGCCCTCGATGATGCCGAGATCAAGTACTCGACCGTCCAGAACTGGTACCCGGGCGACAACGAGGGCAAGGGTGGCATCTACAACTTCGTCACCAAGCGCGGCGATTGCCGCGGCGCCAACTCGAAGATCTCCTGGACGCAGGTCGAGACCGGCTCGGCGATCACCTGGAAGTACCCGTCCTGCATCCTGCGCGGCGACAATTCCCGCGGCGAGTTCTACTCGATCGCGGTGTCGAACGGCATGCAGCAGGTCGATTCCGGCACCAAGATGATCCATCTGGGCAAGAACACCACCAGCCGGATCATCTCGAAGGGCATCTCGGCCGGGCGTTCGCAGAACACCTATCGGGGCCTCGTCTCGGCGCACCGCAAGGCGACGGGCGCGCGCAACTTCACCAACTGCGACTCGCTCCTGATCGGCGACCAGTGCGGCGCACACACCGTGCCATACATCGAGTCGAAGAATTCCTCCGCGCAGTTCGAGCACGAGGCCACCACCTCGAAGATCTCGGAAGACCAGATGTTCTACTGCCAGCAGCGCGGCCTCTCCAACGAGGAGGCGACCGCGCTCATCGTCAACGGCTTCGTCCGCGACGTGCTGCAGCAGTTGCCGATGGAGTTCGCCGTCGAGGCCCAGAAGCTGATCTCGATCAGCCTCGAAGGCTCGGTGGGCTGAGGACAAGGGACGCCGCGAGCCGTCGCGACGCGGCGCCGGCGCTCTGGTTCCCCATGGGGGGACCGGAACGCCCGGCGCCCTGCCGTCCGGGCCGGCAGCCGCACATCAGAGCTTTCCGACGCCAGGGACCGTTTCGGTTCCGCGCCGGGTATTCAACCTAGAACGGACTATGCTGCAATGATCGAAATCAAGAATCTCGTGGTCGCCATCGAGGACAAGCAGATCCTCAACGGCCTCAACCTCACCGTGAACGACGGCGAGGTCGCCGCCATCATGGGCCCGAACGGCTCGGGCAAGTCGACCCTGTCCTACGTCATCGCGGGCAAGGAAGATTATGAAGTCCTCGACGGCGAGATCCTGCTCGACGGTGTCAACATCCTCGAGATGAGCCCCGACGAGCGCGCCGCCTCGGGCGTGTTCCTGGCCTTCCAGTACCCGCTGGAGATCCCGGGCGTCGGCACCATGACGTTCCTCAAGGCGACCCTGAACGCCCAGCGCCGGGCGCGGGGCGAGGGCGAGCTCTCGACCCCCGACTTCATCCGCCGGGTGAACGGGGCGGCCGAGAAGCTCGAGATCAACAAGGACATGCTCAAGCGCGCCCTCAACGTCGGGTTCTCCGGCGGCGAGAAGAAGCGCATGGAGATCCTGCAGATGGCGCTCCTGGAGCCGAAGTTCTGCGTCCTCGACGAGACCGATTCCGGGCTGGACATCGATGCGCTCCGCATCGTCTCCGAGGGCGTCAACGCGCTGCGCGCCCAGGGTCGCTCGTTCCTCGTCATCACCCACTACCAGCGCCTGCTCGACTACATCGTGCCGGACGTGGTCCACGTCATGTCGCAGGGCCAGATCGTGAAGTCGGGCGACAAGGACCTCGCCAAGGCCCTCGAAGCCTCCGGCTACGCCGAGTACCGCACGGGCGAGGCCGCCTGACCATGGCCGACATCACCCCCCTCCGCACCGCGGCCGAGACCGGGCTGTCCAAGCTCTTCGAAGCCACCAGGATGAAGTACCCGACGGGCGTCTCGATCGCCCGCGAGGAGGCGTTCCGCTACTTCGAGGCGGTGGGCCTGCCGACCCGCCGGGTCGAGGCCTTCAAGTACACCGACCTGCGCTCGGCCTTTCGCGATGCCGCGCACCCGGCGGAGATGCCGGCGGCCGAGGTCGCTGCGCGCGCCGTCGCCGATGCGAAGGGTTTCGCCGGGATCGAGGCGGTGCGCCTCACCTTCGTCAACGGCCACATGATCGCGGATCTGTCCGACCTCGGCCGCATCCCGGCCGGCATCACGGTCACGCCGCTGACCCAGGCGCTCACCGACGGGCACGCCCTCCTCGAGAAGCTGGCGCCGGTGCGCCAGGCGTCCGAGAATCCGATCTATCAGCTCAACACGGCCTTCCTGGCCGATGGCGTGCTGATCGCCGTGGAGCCCGGCGCCAAGGTCGAGACCCCGCTGCACCTGCGCTTCATCGCCACCGGATCGGAGACGTTCTCGACCGCCACCCGCACGCTCGTGGTGCTGGGGGAGGGCGCGGAGGCGCTGGTCCTGGAGAGCCATGAGGGGCCGGACGGCGTCGCCTACCAGCCCAACGATGCCCTCGACGTGACGGTGGCCGACAACGCCACCTTCCGGCACGCCCGCCTGAACGCGGAAGGCCGCGAGGCCGTGGCCCTGTCGACCTTGTCGGTCAAGCTCGGCGCCGCGTCGGCGGTCGAGACCGTCAACGTGGTCGTCGGCGGCGTACTCTCGCGTCACCAGGTCTACCTGAACTTCGCCGGAGCCGACGGCCGCGCGGTGGTGAACGGGGCGGCCATGCTGAATGGCCGGCAGCTCGCCGACACCACCTTCCTGGCCGATCATGCCGCCACCGGCGGCGTGAGCCGCGAGCTGTTCAAGACCGTGGTGGATGATGCGGCCACGGGCGTGTTCCAAGGCAAGATCATCGTCCAGCAGGCGGCTCAGCAGACCGACGGCAAGATGATGTCGGCCTGCCTCATCCTGTCCGACGAGGGGCAGATGATGAACAAGCCCGAGCTGGAGATCTTCGCCGACGACGTCGCCTGCGGCCACGGCGCCACCTGCGGCGCCCTCGACGAGGACCTGCTGTTCTACCTGATGCAGCGCGGGCTGCCGAAGGCCCAGGCCGAGAGCCTGCTGGTCCAGGCCTTCCTGGGCGCAGCCATCGAGTCGGTCAGCCACGACGGCGCCCGCGAGGCGCTGATCGGCACCATCGAGGCGTGGCTCGCGGCGCGGGGCTGACAAAACCCTCCCCCCTCTGCGGGGGAGGGTGCCTGCGGAGCAGGCGGGAGAGGGGGCGACGGCTCTGGATAGGCCGCTCCCCTCATCCGACCCGCTCCGCGGGCCATCTTCTCCCGCAAAGGGAAGAACGAGGGTAGATCGATGGACAGACCGCCAAAGCTGAATGAGGTCTCACCCCGTCTGCGCGCCTTTGCTCGGGAGCAGAGGCGCCTGATGACCAGGGCTGAGGCCCTGTTCTGGGAGCAAGTTCGAAGTGGTCGTCTCAACGGCCATAAATTCAAGCGGCAGGTGCCAATCGCGCCCTACATCGTTGATTTCCTCTGTCCGTCGGCACGGCTGATCGTCGAACTCGACGGTGAGCCGCACGAAACGAAATTCCGGCAGGCACGTGACGCCAGGCGCGATGCTTGGCTCGACCACCAAGGCTTTCAAGTTCTTCGTTTCCCGAACGACTTGGTTGTCAGTCATCTCAGCGTCGTGATCGACACGGTGGAACACGTGATCGGGCGGCAGCGCTGCCCCTCTCCCGCCTCGCTCCGCGAGGCACCCTCCCCCGCAGAGGGGGGAGGGTCGGACACGAAACAGGTCCAGGCATGAACGCACCCGTCCTCACCCAGCCCGCCAATCTCCAGCCCTACGACGTCGAAGCGATCCGGGCCCAGTTCCCGATACTCGGCGAGAAGGTCTATGGCCGGCCGCTGGTCTATCTCGACAATGCGGCCTCCGCGCAGAAGCCGCGCGCGGTCATCGACGCGATGGTGGCCTGCATGGAGACGGGGTACGCCAACGTCCATCGCGGGCTGCACTTCATGGCGAACGCCGCCACGGAGGGCTTCGAGGGCGCGCGCGAGACCACCCGGCAGTTCCTGAACGCCGACTCCACCGACGAGGTCATCTTCACCCGCAACGCCACCGAGGCCTACAACCTCGTGGCCTCGTCGATGGGCCTGCTCGGCCAGATCGGGGAGGGCGACGAGATCATCCTGTCGATCATGGAGCACCACTCCAACATCGTGCCCTGGCACTTCCTGCGCGAACGGCGTGGCGCGGTGATCAAGTGGGCCCCGGTGGACGACGCGGGCAACTTCCTCGTCGAGGAGTACGAAAAACTCTTCACGCCACGCACCCGGATGGTGGCGATCACCCACATGTCGAACGTCCTCGGCACGGTGACGCCGGCGGCCGAGATCGTGCGCATCGCCCATGCGCACGGCGTTCCCGTACTCCTCGACGGGGCCCAGAGCGCGGTGCACACGCCGATCGACGTGAAGGCGCTGGATTGCGACTTCTTCGTCTTCACCGGCCACAAGGTCTACGGTCCCACCGGCATCGGCGTGCTCTACGGCAAGAAGGAATGGCTGGAGCGGCTTCCCCCCTACCAGGGCGGCGGCGAGATGATCCGGACGGTGAGCCAGGACAGCATCACCTACAACGATCCGCCCCACCGCTTCGAAGCGGGCACGCCCGCCATCATCGAGGCGGTCGGCCTCGGGGCCGCGCTGGAGTTCATGATGGGCGTCGGGCGCGACCGGATCGCCGCCCACGAGGCGTCCCTGCTCGCCTACGCGCAGGAGCGCCTGGGCGCCATGAATTCCCTGCGGATGATCGGCACGGCGAAGGGCAAGGGCGGCGTCATCGCCTTCGAGATGAAGGGCGCGCACGCCCACGACATCGCCACCGTGATCGATCGCTACGGCGTCGCGATCCGGGCGGGGACGCATTGCGCGATGCCGCTGCTCACCCGCTTCGGCGCCACCTCCAGCTGCCGCGCCTCCTTCGGCCTGTATAACACCACGCAGGAGGTGGACGCCCTGGCCGAGGCGCTGGCCAAGGCCGAGATGATGTTCGCCTGAACGATTTTCGAGCGGGGCCCGGCCACTCCGCGCCATCGCGAGACCAGGACAGAGACCCATGAGCGATTCAGCCATCACCGGGGGGGCCAACACCCCCACCATCGCGAGCGACTCGGCGATCCCGCCCGAGGAGCTCGACCGCCTGACCGACGACATCGTGGTCGCCCTGAAGAGCGTCTACGATCCGGAGATCCCGGCCGACATCTACGAGCTCGGACTGATCTACAAGGTCGACATCGCCGACGACCGAAAGGTCGCCATCGACATGACCCTGACCGCGCCGGGCTGCCCCGTGGCCGGCGAGATGCCGGGCTGGGTCGAGACCGCCGTGGCCTCCGTGCCGGGGGTCCAGTCCTGCAGCGTCACGATGGTGTTCGATCCGCCGTGGGATCAGAGCCGGATGTCCGACGAGGCCCGCGTCGCGCTGGACATGTGGTAGCGGATCGTCAGGCGACGGGGGCCTCGCGCAGCCCGACGAAGGTCACGCCGTCGTAGATGTCGACCAACGACAGGGTCGCACCGATGGCGGGCAGACCGACCTCCGCGTCCATGGTCTCGAAAGCCTGCGTATCCCAGGTTTCTCCATCGCGCCGATAGAGCGTGGCGCTGGGCCAGCGTGTTTCCCCGAGCTGGATATAGGCGATCGTCGGATGTCGCTTGTATTCTTCCAGCTTCCGGAAGCGATCGAGGGTGCTCGTCGAGGGCGACAACACTTTCTCGACGAGGCGCGGCGTCCGACTCTCGTGGCTGTCCAGGATCAGGGCTCCGCATTCCACGGTGACGTCCGGACGGCGCAGGGTCGCGATCCCGTTGCGCGCAGCTGGCCATGATGGGCGGCGATGATGTTGACGGTGTCCCGGTCCTGCTGGGCGCTGGCCCCCGTCATCATCTTCACAAGAGGGGGTACCGGCACGCCCTCGACGAGTTCGTGGAGACGATCCTGGCGCTGCTGCCAGGCGACAAACGCCTCGACGCTCATCGCGCGCCGCGCCCTTCGTGCCATGAAAGCCTCCATTGGCCCTCGCCGAGGATAACGCGGTTCAGGTCGGCTTCCGTCGGCCATGGACCGCAGGCTCCGCAATCCTTATCTTAACCGGGTTCAAGCACCCTCACCCGCCCGGGCCTTGAACCCGGCCGTCGGAGAGACATCATGGCATCGAAGTTCAAGGTCCTGTCGCTGACCGACGCGGCGGCAGCCCGCATCAAGGCGATCATCGCCGATGCGGACCAGCCCATCGCGGGCGTCCGGGTCGGCGTGAAGAACGGCGGCTGCGCCGGCATGTCCTACACGATGGAATATGCCGAGGGGCAGAAGCCCGGCGAGGACAAAATCGAGGATCGCGGCGTTACCGTCTTCGTCGATCCGAAGGCGCTGCTGTTCCTGCTCGGGACGCAGATGGACTTCCAGACCAGCAAGCTCTCGTCCCAGTTCGTGTTCAACAACCCGAACCAGACCTCGGCCTGCGGCTGCGGCGAGTCCGTGGCGATCACCCCGGTGAACCCCGAGGCGGTCCACGCCGGCGCCTGAGGCGCCGGGCCGGACGCAGGATCAGGCGACGCTCGACAGGTCCGCGACGCGCGACAGGTCCATGTCGGCGTCGTCGACCGTCCGGTTGCGCCCGTCGCGCTTGGCCCTGAACATGCACTGGTCGGCCCGCTCGAGCAGCGACACCGCGGTGTCGCCCGGGCGGTGCATCGCCACGCCGAGGGAGATCGTGATCTTGCCAAGCGACTCCCCGGTGGACCGCTTCACCAGTTCGCGCGCCATCACGCTGGTCCGCACCGTCTCGGCGAGGGCGTAGGCCGCCGCCCGGTTCGTGGCAGGCAGCAGCATGGCGAATTCCTCGCCGCCGAAGCGGGCGAGGACCGCGCGGGCCTTCACGGGCTCGCGCATCACCATGGCCACGAGGCGCAGCACCTGGTCGCCCGTGATGTGGCCGTAGACGTCGTTGAAGCGCTTGAACGAATCGACGTCGATGACGATCAGGCAGGCCGGGGCGGCCGGGGAGGCCCCCTGGACCAGCCGGCACAGGCTGTCCTCGAAGTGCTTGCGGTTCGACAGGCCGGTGAGCGGATCGGTGAGGCTCTCCAGGCGCGTCGCCTCCAGGGTCTCGCGCAGGGTCTCGATCTCGCGCCGGCTCTCGCGCATCCGCGCCTCCAGGGTGCGGTTGTTGGCCGTGACCTCCCGCGTCGTCGCCACGAGGGCGGCCACCACCTTGTGCACCCCGGCCGCCGTCGGGACCGTCCCGTCGAGGTCTCGCGCCAGGGTCCGCAACGACGCGTCGTACTGCGCCGTGGAGCCGAGGGAGAGGTCCAGCACCTCCATCACGCCCGCGATCTCCGACAGGACGCTGCTGCTCGCCCGCTCGGTGGCGGTCGAGAGGCGCGAGGGATCGAGATAGCTTTCGTAGAGGCCGTCGATGTCCGCGTGGCTCAGGCGCCCCGATGCGGCCGTGAGGCGCTTCACCGCGTCGTTCATCTGCGGCTGCGTGCCCGAGACGTAGGCGTACCAGACGGCGTAGGCGCGCGGTTCCGCCGACGGACCGTAATCGCGGATCAGCGCATTGGCACGCTCGGCCAGCGCAAAGCTCCGTTCGCGGTCGCCCTGACTGCCGCCCATCGTTCGTCCAACCGTCCCATCCACCCGGCCCGATCCCGGAGCGGAGCGTTTCCGCAGGATCGCATCATGCGGACGCGATGGTGGAGATGCGGTTAAGGTTCGACAGGATGAACGACTGGCGGTGTCACGTTACTTCGAAGATTTGACCACGGCCGGACGCAGCAGAAAGGCCGGCACATGCGAGCCGAGACCGACGGGTGTCTCGCCCTCGTCTTCGTCGCCGCGCCGCCGCGGCGAACGACGCTCGTCGCGGGACCGCTCGGACCGCTCGGCCGTGCGCTCGGGACGGGGCGCCCGCTGCGGGGCCGGGGCCGCGGGGGCGGCAAGGTCTTGCGCGACCTCCGCCTCCGGGGCCGCACGCTCGGACGAACCCCGGCGGGACGACCGCCCGCCCCGTCCGTCCCGGCGTCCCTCCCGCTTGGGGGCGCGCTCCTCGACGGACGCCTCGGGCCGATCGCCGGCCTCGGGCCTGGCATCGGATCGGGCGCTCTCGGCCCTCGGCTCCGAGCGGCCGGCCGATGCGGCGCGCCCCTCGGGATTCCGGCCCTCGGGATTCCGGGCCTCGGACTTGCGCCCTTCGGATCGGCGAGCCTCGCCGCCGCGGACCTGCCGGCCGGTCTTGCCGCGGTAGCGCGTGCGGGTCGCCTCGCCCTCCGCGGAGGGGGCGGATTCAGGCACCGAGGCGAGGTCGCCCTCGGCCCAGGGGATCGGCTGGCCGATCAGCGCCTCGATGGCGTGGAGCGAGCGCTCGTCGGACCGGCTCACCAGGGTGAAGGCGTGCCCGGCGCGACCGGCGCGGCCGGTTCGGCCGATCCGGTGCACGTAGTCTTCCGGGTGATGCGGCACGTCGAAGTTGAAGACGTGGCTCACGGCCGGGATGTCGAGGCCGCGGGCCGCCACGTCGCTCGCCACCAGGAGCGGGACCTCGCCCGAGCGGAAGGCGTCGAGGGCGATGGTGCGGGCGCGCTGGTCCATGTCGCCGTGCAGGGCGGCCACGTTGAAGCCGTGGCTGGCAAGCGACTTCTGCAGCAGCGCCACGTCGCGCTTGCGGTTGCAGAAGATGATGCCGTTGTTCAGCTCGGCCTCGCCCCGGATGAGGCGGCGCAGGAGGTCGCGCTTCTCGTGCCCCTCGGAACTCGTGGCCACGAGCTTCTGCACGATGGTCGAGGCGGTGGAGGCGGGCCGGGCCACCTCGATCCGCTGCGGGGTGTGCAGGAACATGTCCGCCAGCCGCTCGATCTCCGGCGGCATGGTGGCGGAGAAGAACAGGGTCTGGCGCGTGAAGGGCACCATCTTCACGATGCGCTCGATGTCGGGAATGAACCCCATGTCGAGCATGCGGTCGGCCTCGTCGATGACGAGGAGCTCCACGCCGGTGAGCAGCAGCTTGCCGCGCTCGAAATGGTCGAGGAGCCGGCCCGGCGTCGCGATCAGCACGTCGGTGCCGCGCATCAACTTGGCGTCCTGCTCCGCGAAGGAGACGCCGCCGATGATGAGGGCGACGTTGAGCTTGTGGTTGATGCCGTAGCGGTCGAAATTCTCCACCACCTGGGCGGCGAGCTCGCGGGTCGGCTCCAGGATCAGGGTGCGCGGCATGCGCGCCCGGGCACGGCCGTTCTCCAGCAGGGTCAGCATCGGCAGCGTGAAGGCCGCCGTCTTGCCGGTGCCGGTCTGGGCGATGCCGAGGACGTCGCGGCGCGCGAGCACGTGGGGGATGGCCTGGGCCTGGATCGGCGTGGGCTCGGAATAACCGGCCGCCGTGACGGCCTGGAGGACTTTGTCGCTCAATCCGAGGTCGGCAAAAGACATATTCTATGAGAACCGTTGCGCGCGGGAATGGACCAACCGGCGCGGAGGACATCGACACGGCGACGGCTGGCATCAGGGGCGGCTTCGACACTCGACCCGCCGCGCACACGCGTTGCGGGGACACTTAGGGCCTTGCACGGCCTTGTCAATCGAGGGGGGCCCAAGCAGGACGGCTTATCCGCAGGCCCGTGGTCCGGCGTCCCCCCTGGCCGAGCTCTTGCTCGGGCCCTTGCTCAGGCCTGCACCATCCCCACCCTGAACGAGGTCCGGACCCCCTTGCGCATCCTCCTCATCAACCCGAACACTACCGCGTCGGTCACCGACCTCGTGGCCGGCCATGTCCGGGCGATCGCCGGGGCCGGCGTCACCCTGGTGCCCGCCACCGGGCGATTCGGGGCCCGCTACATCGCCAGCCGCGCGGCGGCGGCGATCGCCGGGCACGCCGCCCTCGACGCCTTCGCCGCGCACGGGGCCGGCTGCGATGCGGTCTACCTCGCCTGCTTCGGTGATCCTGGCCTCGCCGCCCTGCGCGAGGTCTCCCCGGTGCCCGTGGTCGGGATGGCGGAGGCCGCCTGCCGGGCCGCGCAGGCGGGCGGGCGGCGCTTCGCCATCGTCACGGGCGGCGTCCTGTGGGGACCGATGCTGACGGAGTTCGTGGCCGGCCTGGGCCTCGGCGAGCGCCTCACCGGCGTGCGCACCGTCGCGCCCACGGGGGGCGAGATCGCCGCCGACCCGGAGGCGGCCCTCGGCCTCCTGGCGGCGGCCTGCACCGCCTGCGTCCGGGAGGACGGCGCCGAGGCCGTGATCCTCGGCGGTGCGGCCCTGGCCGGCCTCGCCGCACGGATCCAACCCGCCGTCCCGGCGCCGGTGCTCTGCTCGGTGGAGGCCGGGACCCGCGCCGTCCTGGCCGCCGCGGCCGGGGCAAGGGCCGGGCGACAGGCCGAGGCTCCGCCCCTCGCGAGCCTCGGCCTGTCGCCGGCGCTCACGGCCCTGTTGGCGGGCGACTGACGGCCTCTCCGCCACGCGGCGATGATTCCTTGCAGGGCAGGGCGCAGGGAAAGCCCCTGCGTCGGTTCTGCAGGCCCATGTCGCTTGCGGCGCAAGGCATCCACGCCGCGCGTCGGCTCGGCGGTTCGGGCGGGACAACGCCTCCCGGATCCTCGTGCACGAGAGCGACGGGCTAGGCTTGCGCACCGGTGTCCGCGCAGGGCTCGCCCCCACGGCGGCGCCCCCCTCGCCCGAGAGGGGAGGATCTGACAGGCGAGAATCCAATAGGCAGGGATCCGACAGGCAGGGATCCGACAGGCAGGGATCCGACAGGCAAGAAAACGCCGAGACACACCAGCGCTCGGCAGAATTCTGCCGGCCCCGCACATCTCAACAAAGTGTTCAGCCGCGCCTTGATTTCAACACGCCTTGCACAAACCGGAGATCACCTGTTTCTCGTGGATGTGCGTGATGGCACCCCCGCGCAAAGGTCAGGATGACCGATCGCTAACCTTTACCCTTCTTTGACATCTGGGGGCCTAATAGGTGGCCTTGTTGCAGGAAAGCGACAGACCTCGCGTCGGCCAGGGACTACAAGCGCGCCGGCTCTCGCCAACCAGGACCAGGTAAACCAATGAAAAGACTGCTTCTCGCCTCCACCGTGCTCGCCGGCCTGACTGCCGTCGCTTCGGCCGCCGACCTTCCGCGCCGCGCGGCTCCCCCGGTGTTCGTGCCGGTGCCGGTGTTCACCTGGACCGGCTTCTACGCCGGTTTCAACGCC
>NZ_LMMK01000048.1:0-33964 GCF_001422795.1 Methylobacterium sp. Leaf88
TCGTCCGTCCTCCAGGCTCAAAAGCCATACCAAAGGGCGGACCACTTCAATGGGGGCGGATCACGCTCGAACAGCCAGGCGGCCGAGTCTTTCCGCCGCCAGCGCACCACGCCGTGCGGCTGCAGGTTCGGCCCTTCCTCGATGACAGCCGCCAGGGCGTGTCGCCGCGCATCGTCGCGCGTGGGCCGTGGGCCGGGCTTCCTGCGCTCGATCAAACCGTCCGGCCCAGCCGTGTCGAAGGCCAGCCTCCAGTCGCGCACCCTCTGCAGGCCGACCGCGCCGATCCGCGCAAGGCCGGGTGCGGCTTTCGCCCTCGTCGATCGCGGCTCGCGCTCGAAGGCGCCGGCTCTGACCGGCATCGCGGCTCGTCCGCGCCCGGCGTCGTCGGGCATCGGCACCAGTCCGCGCGCAGGTCCACGGCCTTCGACAGGGCAAACCTCCTGGCTCGCCGCATCGGATCACGCCCGACGCGCGCGCGTAGAACCCGTGCGTCCTCAGCCGTACCGATGGGTATCAGACGGCCCGGACCAGCAGATCGATGAAGCGCCGGACCTTCGGCGCGAGATGGCGGCGGCTGGGATAGATGAGGCTGATCGGCACCGGCGGGGCGCCATGGTCCGTCAACAGCGCGACGAGCCGTCCTTCGGCGAGATCCCGTTCGACGACATAGCCGGGCAGGAACGCCAGCCCCGCCCCGGAGACCGCCGCGTCGCGGAGCGCTTCGCCGCTGTCGAGCGACAGGCGGGCGCGGGGGGTGACGGCGACGGTCCTGCCCTCGACGGTGAAGCGCCACGGGCGCCTCTGCCCGGCGCCGATGTAATTCAGGCAGTCGTGCCCCGCCAGATCGTCGGGATGCCGCGGCGCCGGATGCGTGGACAGATAGGCAGGACTCGCGACGACCCGATCGTGCTGCTGGGTCAGGGTTCGGGTGATGAGGCGGCTGGTCTCGCGGGGCTCGCCGATCCGAATCGCCAGGTCGATCCCGTCCTCGATGAGGTCGCCGATCCGGTCGGTGAAGCTCGCCTCGGCCTTCAGCCGGGGCCAGCGGGCCAGGAAATCGTTGAGCAGCGGCAGGATCACGACGCGTCCGAAGGTCATCGGCGCGGTCATGCGGAACAGACCCTGCGGCTCCCCGCCGCCATCGGACATCGACGACTCCGCCGCTTCGAGGTCGGCCAGGATCGGCGTGCAGCGATCGAGGAACACGCGGCCGTCGTCGGTCAGCCCCAGGCTGCGCGTCGTCCGGTGGAACAGGCGGACGCCGAGGCGATCCTCGAGGCGGGCGACGCTCTTGGCGATGCCCGACCGCGTCATCGCGCGCGCACGGGCCGCGCCGACGAAGCTGCCCGCTTCGGCGGCCGCGACGAAGGCGACGATGTCGTTGATGTTGCCCGGTGCCATGCGGCGCCGCCACTCCCTCGCAGTGTCGACGTCCCGTCGCCAATCACCGGACTATATCGGGGACGTGAACGGATCAACGCCATCGGGAGCCAGCGCCATGACCTTCAACCCCACCGTGATTCATCGCCTCGACCGATGGGCCGCGAGCCTGCGGGACCTCGCCCCCGTCCTCCGCGGCGAGACCGCGTCCGTGACGATCGACGACATCCGGCGGTCGTACGTCCGCACGATGGCCGAGCATCCGACGCCGGCCGACATGCGGATCGAACAGGTCGACATGGGCGGCGTGCCGGCGACCCTCGTCACCCCGCCGGAGGTCGCGGGCGACCGCGTGCTCTTCTACATCCACGGCGGGGCGTACATCGTCGGCGGGCCGGGCGGCTATCACGGGCTGGCCGCGGCGTTCGCCAGGGCGTTGAAGGCGCGCGTCTACCTGCCCGATTACCGGCTGGCGCCGGAGCATCCGTTCCCCGTTCCGATCGCGGATACGTTCGCGGCCTACCGCTGGCTGATCGCCCAGGGGCAGGACCCGGCCTCGGTGACGTTCGCGGGGGATTCGGCCGGCGGGGCGATGGTCGTCTCGGTGATGGTCCTGGCGCGCAATGCCGGCGTGGCGCTGCCGGCCGGCGGTGCGGCGCTCTCGCCCTGGGCGAACCTCGAGCACACCGGCGCGTCGATGACCAATCGCGAGGGCCTCGACAGGCTGAACACCAAGGCCGGCCTCGACCTGATGGCCAGGACCTTCCTGGGCGGCGCGCTGCCGAACAGCCCCGAGGCATCGCCGGTCTTCGCCGATGTCCGCGGGCTGCCGCCGATCCTGGTGCAGATCGGCGAAGGCGAACTGATGCTGAGCGACGCCATCCGGCTCGCGGCGCATCTCGGCGAGAACCGGGTCCGCGCCTCGCTGCAGGTCTGGCCGGGGATGTTCCACGTCTGGCACATGTTCCATGCCGAACTGGCCGAAGGGCGCGAGGCGATCGCCACCGCGGCGGCGTTCCTGGATCGGGCCGTGACGGCGGCCTGCGCCGGTTCGGGGGATCGCGGCACGCCGTGACGGTCTGTTCACCACACCCGACGAAGCCGCCGCGGCGGCGCGAGGAGCCACCGCACTGCAACAAAGTCGAAAGGGATCGATCCTATCCACCCCCTCTTAACGATGAGGGCAAGGGCGATGGGCGCGAAGGTGCTCCTGGCACTGACGGTGGTGGTCTACGTGACGACCGGGTCCGCTCCGCGGATGCGCGAGGTTCGCAACCCGGATGCCGAGGTGAGCGGCGGGCGGGTCGCCGCTCACCTGAAGCGGAATATCCTGTAGGGCCGTCGGTGCGGGACGCGGGACGCGCCGCGATCCGGATGGCGGTCGACCCGACCCGTTCGTCGATCGCGGCCGAAACGAGAAGGGCCAGCCCGAAGGCTGGCCCCTGGTGGGATGCGGTGCGGGCCGCTTACTCGGCCGCCGACATCTCGGGCGTGAAGTGGCCGCACCAGTCGCTGGTGGCGACCACCGGCCAGAGGCCCTTCGACTCGGGGGCGGGCTGGGTCACGGGCGGGTTGTAGCGGCACAGGCCCTCTTCGCCGGCCGCCTGGGCGCCGTTCACCTTGTGCTCGTCGAAGAACTTGCAGCTGTCGCAATGCGCGTGGCCGGCCATGGGAGCTCCTTGGGATCTGCGCGGCGGCGAAGGCCGCGCTCAGTTGCGAATTAGATCAATTCCAATCTGGCTGTCAACGGCTGGGCCGGGCGCCGGTTCCGACTCGGCAGGCGGGGAGCGTCTCGGCGACCGGGACGCCGCGTGCGGGCGTCCCGGTCGCCCCGTCAGTGCTCGGTGCCAGGCATGTTCTCCCGCGGCGTGCCGCCGTGATCGCGCACGAAGCTCGATCGCTTCGGGTCGTTCTTCAGGTCGGCGACCTGCTTGCGGGCCCCGAGGGCGAGGAAGCCGATGCCGCCGAGGGTTCCCAGGGCGAGGATCAGAAGTGGATAGCCGGCGCTCATCCGTCACACTCCGTTTGACCCCGTTCGGACGTTTGGGGCGAGTCTGCATAATGCTGCAAGATGGGCGGAGGTTGCGCAGGAAATTTCCGAATCACGGCGGGGCCGGTCGGCGTTCGACGGCGCTGGCGGTGTTCGGATGCGGGATCCTGTCCCCGTCGCGTCCGGGGCGGACCTTCACAACTCCCGGGGCTCGCCGGGGAGGCTTGGCCCGAAAGGCCTCGGGGTCGCGGGCTCTTCCCCGCTTCCGATCTCCCCGTGCGGCCGCGGACGGGCCGCCGCGTCCCACAGCCAGGATGTGGCGAGATAGGAGATTTCCACCGCTGCCAGCATCAGCACGGCATGGCCCAGCACGGAGGCCGGGTCCCTTTGGTTGAGGGCGCCTTCGAGTCCGATGGCGACCGCCAGGAGCGCGACGATCGCCAGCAGGCCCGAGATCCGGAACGCGCGGCTGGCCACGGCGCCCAGGAGAAGGAAGGACAGGTACAACATGGCGTCCCCGAGGCTTGGGCCCGTTCAGACTACCTACGGTTCGCGAAGGTACAAGTTCCACCAATAGGCTAGTTTGTGCTCCGCGGTATTACCCGTGCATTGCAAAAAAGCAGGATGGCAAAAGTGTTGTCGGGTCGAGATCGGTGCAGATCAGGAAGAGATGTCGGCGGATAGTGGCATCGAGACCGATCGCGAGGCCCGTCGCGACGCCGGGGGCGCTGGACGCCCCTCCGGGCCGAGGCGCGCCGCGCGTCGGCGCCCATGTCCGGGTGGGACGGGACGTGGTAGAGGCGAAGGCCGCAAGGCTCCCCCGGACCCAAGCCCCGCCCCGGAACAATCGATGCCCCGCCTCCCCCACGCCGCCCTCCGCCTCGCGCTCGTCGCGCTTCCCCTGGGCGCGCTTCCGTTGGGCGTGGTTTCCTTGGGGCTGACCGGCCCGGCCGCGGCGCAGAGCCCCGCGAAGGATTACCTGTTCCAGGAACAGCGCTTCAGCCGGGCTTGCCGGCCGCCGCTCAAGTACGCCGCCGGCGCCTGCGTCCGGCGCTGCCCGGCGGGCTTCGAGGATATGGGCCGCACCTGTCGGCAGAGGAGCATGCGGGGGGGCGCCGGCGGGCGCTGACGACTTCTTCCATGAGGACTTCCCCCAGGACGCCGCCGCCCGGCGGTCCTGCCCGCGCAGGCTTTGCGTGTGCGGGCCACCTCTTGCCATCCCGCCCTTGCCATCCCGCCCTTGCCATCCCGCCCTTGCCATCCCGGCGCCCTTGCGTGCATATGAGAACAGAGAGTGAACTCGAGCGCGTCCCGGCGCACGGCGACGGGGGAGTCAGAGCAGCATGGCCCGCTACCGCTTCCACTGCACCAACGGCCGCGAATGCGTCTTCGACGCCGTGGGCAACGACATCCGGGCGCCCCATCGACTGATGCGCCGGGCCGAGGCGGTGGCGCGGGACGTGATGCGCAGCCTCGGCGCGGGAGGAGACTGGGCGGAGTGGCACGTGACCGTCCACGACCTGCGCGGCCGGCGCGTCCTCGTCCGGCCCTTCCTGTCCGTCGATCCCCCGGCGCAGGGCCGGGACCGGCCCGCACGGACGGCGCGGCGGGCCCGCGACGGGGACGGCCTCGGGCAGGCCGCCTGAGCCCCGCGCGCGCGATCCCCTTCCAGCCCGTGTGCCCCATCCCATGTCCCCTGCCCCGCCCGGCCGCACGCTGTTCTTCTTCGAGAAGCCGTCGGCGATGCGTCAGCTCCAGCGCTACTTCCGCTCGCCCGGCACCGTCTGCGTCGCGGCCGAGGGGCATCTGCTCGCCGCCGAGGAGCCGGGCCGGATCCGGCCGGACTGGAAGGTCTGGCAGTTCGAGGCCCTGCCGATCGTCCTCGACACCCTGCCGGTGATCTGCGGCACCAACCGGTCCGGCCAGTCGCATGCGGGCAAGCTCGCGGCGATCGGCCAGGCCCTGCGGGGCGTCGAGCGCGTCATCATCGCCACCGATCCGGGGCGGGAGGGGTCGATGATCGCCTGGGAGGTGCTGGAGCATCTCGGCTGGCGCGGCCGGGTCGACCGCCTCAAGCTCGGCGCCCTCGACGACGTCTCCGTCCGGCGGGCCTTCGCCATGCTGGCCCGGGAGCCGGAATCCGGCGAGCGGGACTACGCCGCCTACCTGGAGGCGCTGTGCCGGCAATACGAGGATTACCATCTCGGCCTCAACGGCACGCGCGCGATCTCCCTGCGCCTGCGGCCGCCCGCCTTCCGCGAGCCCTGGCGCTTCGGCGGGGTGCAGACGCCGACGCTCGCCATCCTGGCGGACCTCGAGGCGCGCATCCGGGCCTTCGTCCCGCAGGACTTCTTCAAGGTGGCGCTGCACGCCGAGACCGGCACGGGAGCGGCCCTGACCCTGTGGCACCTCCCCAAGGAGCGGATCTTCGAACGCGCCGCGGCCGAGACCATCCGGGCGGCGGCGACCGCGTGGTCCGGGCCCCTCGGGGTGACGCAGCGGGACGTCCGCCGGGCGCCGCCGCGCCTGTTCTCGAAGGACACCCTGGCCCGCCGCTGCGCCAAGCGCTTCGGCTGGGACCCCCAGCACACGGCGCGGCTCGCGCAGGATCTCTACGACCAGGGCTATCTCAGCTATCCGCGCACCGAGTCGGATGCCCTGCCCGAGGGGCAGGCCGGGGATGCGGGCGCGGTGCTGGCCGCCATCGCTTCCGTGCTGCCGGACCTCGGCGCCCTGCTGACCGCGGCGCCGCCCGTCATCCGGCGCGGGGCGCGGGGGCACTACGTCAAGGATCCGGGCGAGCACCACGCCATCGTGCCCCTGCGCAAGGTGCCGGAGCCCGGGCGCCTCGCGGCGGACCTCGCCCGCCTCTGGGAACTCGTCGCCAAGGCCTATGGCGCCGCGCACCTGCCCGACGGCATCGATGCGCGCACCGAGGTCGTGGCCGAGGTGGCGACGCCCCTCGGCGCGAAGCGCTTCGCGGTCGGCGGGCGCGTCGTGCGCGCGCCGGGCTGGCGCGCCCTCTACGGGGCGGAGGCCGAGATCGAGGCCGATCCCGTTCCGGGCAAGGCCCGGCCCGAGGACGAGGCCCGCGCCACCCGCCTGCCCGCCTTGCGCGACGGGGAGGCGGCCAGGGCCGCCGGTGCCGAGATCGTCGAGGCCGTGACCGAGCCGCCCCGCCGGATCACCCGGGGCGAGCTTCCCGTGGTGATGGGCCGCCTGATCGACCAGGTGGACGATCCGGCGGCGAAGCGGGCCCTGGAGAACCCCGTCAATCCGAACGAGCCGAAGGGGCTCGGCACGGCCGCGACCCGGGACACCATCCTGCCCAAGCTCCTGAAGAGCCACTACCTGGCCCTCGGGGACGGCAAGGACCCGGCCCTCACGGTGACCGAGGTGGGGCTCGCCTTCATCGCGGCGGTGCGGCGGGTGTTTCCGGCCTATGGCGACCCGGTGGGCCGGGCGTCGTTCGAGGCGGAGCTCGCCGAGATCGGCCGGGCGCCCACCCGGGTCGAGGCGCGGGCGCGGGCCGAGGCGTTCCGGCAGCGCACCCGCACCCGCCTCGACGGCCTGATCGCCGCCATCGCGCAGGCGGAGGTGGTCAGCCTGGACCCGAGCCTGATCCCGCCGTCGCGGGGACGCGGAGCCGCGGGCGGCGGCGATCGTCCGCCCACGCCGGCCATGGTCGCCTTCGCGGTGGCGCTGGCGGCCCGCAAGGGCATCCCGCTGCCCCGCGGCTGCAAGAGCAGCCTCGCCCGCTGCCGGGCCTTCCTGGATGCCGAGGCCGGTCCCGCCGCGTCACGAACGGCGGCGCCGGGCGCGGCCGGCGGGCCGCGTGCCCCCAGCGCGGCGATGCTGCGCTATGCCCGGACCCTGGCGGCGGAGCGCGGCCTGGACTGCCCGCCCGAGGTCGAGACGCAGTTCGAGGCCTGCCGCCGGTTCCTCGACGCCCAGGCGGCGCCGACGCGGACGGGGCCGACCGCGCGCCAGGCGAGGCCGGGGCCGGTCAAGCCGACGCCCGGCGGGGCGGCCGGCCGGGGCATCGCGAAGGCTGCCGGCAAGGAGGCCGGCCGGGGAATCGCGAAGGAGGCCGGCACGGCGGCGGGACGACCGCGCCGGAGGACGGCCGGTCGCGGCGCCGGCTGATCGGGACCCGGCTGCGGGCCCGGGTTCAGGTGGCGGCCGGACGGCCGCGCAGGAGGCCGCCGAAGCTGTGGAACGGCAGCCAGAGAAGCTTCAGGAACGCCCGGATCGTCAGGACGGCGGCGACGGTGAAGAGCGCCAGCAGCGTTTTGATCATGGGAGAGACTCCTTGTGCATGGTCGTGGCCGCTGCGTGATCCAGGGCCCCGACCCGCCCCACTGGGCTCGGAGAAACGGGCGGGATTATGGAGGCGCCGCCGAATTCGGGACTCATCGGCGAGGCCTCCCTCCGGTCCGCCGGCCGCGCGCCGGTGCCGGAGGAACGGCGGCACGCTGCGGCCGGAATGGTTAACAAAACATGGCGGCCGGGATGCCGAGCCCCGCACGGGGCGGCGGAGACCGAGGGGGCGACGAAGACCTGCGGCGTCCCGCCCGGAACGAGCGTCACGGGGATCGCCTATCCTGCGTCCGGCAGGCCGGATCGCGCCGGGCCCGGCCCCGGCACGGGCCTGGCAAGGCCGAGTCGGCAACACCCGCCCGGGCAACGTCGCCTGGGCAACACGGCCCCGCGAGGGGGCCGCGCGAACGGCGCTGCGGAGCGAGACCCGACCATGACGAACCGACGCTGCATCCTTCTCGGCGCCCGCGTGCAGGAGGGCGCCGGCCGCCTCGGCTGCGACATGGGGCCGAGCGCCTACCGGGCCGCGGGCCTCGCCGAGACCCTCGGGGGCCTCGGCCTCTCCATCGTCGATGCGGGCGACCTCGCGCCGGCCCTCGCCGAGGAGCGGGCCCATCCCAACGGGGCCCTGCGCCACCTCGGCGCCTTCGCGGCCTGGACCGAGGCCCTGGCCGAGGCCGCCTACCGGCACAGCGCCGAGGGCCTCCCGATCTTCCTCGGCGGCGATCACAGCCTGTCGGCCGGAACCCTGTCGGGGCTCGGGCGCCGGGCGGCGCAGGAGGGGCGGCCCCTGTTCGTGCTCTGGCTGGATGCGCACGCGGATTTCCACACCCTCGACACCACCACGAGCGGCAACCTCCACGGCGTCCCCCTCGCCTACGCCACCGGCCGGCGCGGCTTTTCCGGCTACCTGCCGGCCCCCGCCGCCCCGATCGCCCCCCGCAACGTCTGCCTGATGGGCACCCGCAGCCTCGACCCGGCGGAGCGCGTGGCGGTGCTCGAGGCCGGCGTGCTCATCCACGACATGCGCAGCATCGACGAGGTCGGCGTCGTCGCCCCCCTGCGGGCCTTCCTCGGGCAGGTCGCCGCGGCCGGCGGGCGGCTGCATGTCAGCCTCGACGTGGATTTCCTGGACCCCGGCATCGCGCCGGGGGTCGGCACCACGGTGCCGGGGGGCGCGACCTTCCGCGAGGCGCACCTGATCATGGAGATGCTCCACGATTCCCGCCTGGTCGGCAGCCTCGACCTCGTCGAGCTCAACCCGTTCCTCGACGAGCGCGGACGCACGGCCCTCCTCATGGTGGATCTCGCCGCCAGCCTGATGGGCCGGACCGTGCTCGACCGGCCGACGCAGAGCTACTGAGGCGTCCCGCCGCGTCCCGGGCGGCCCCCCAGTCCCCACCCGACACCGACCGTCTGATCCCTTCGGGAGGGCGGATCCGGGCTTCGCTCGAGCGCCGCGCAGGCTCGCCGATACGGCCACCGCTGCGATCGAGCGGAGCCCGTATCAGAGGGGTGTTTGGGTGCGCGGAGCCTCCAGGCCGAGCAGCTGCGCGACCGCGCCCCCCGATCCGCCGATCAGGTCCGCCAGGGTGACCTGGTCGAGCACCGCCAGGAAGGCGTTCAGGGCATCCCCGAGAACCTGCTGCAGGCGGCAGCTCGGGGTCAGGACGCAGGCGGCCCCGGAGAAGCACGCCACCAGGGCGAAATCCTCCTCCGTCGCCCGGACGACCGTGCCGAGGCAGATCTCGGCCGCGGGCCGCCCGAGGCGGAGACCGCCGCCACGGCCGCGCATGGTCCGGATCAGCCCGAGCTGACCCAGCTTGTGCACCACCTTGGTGAGATGGCTCTCCGAGATGCGATAGGCGCGGGCGATCTCCGCCGTGGAACTCCGCCGCTCGCCGTTGACCCCGAGGTAGATCAGGGTGCGGAGGGCATAATCGGTGTGGAGCGTGAGGCGCATGGCGTTCACTCGGACGCGTGAGAGCGAGTCCGTGACGCACGGGCCCCGCGCGGGCCGCCTGGCAGGGGGCGCTTCCCGCGCGCGCACCGTATCCCGGCGTTGTCTCGGGGGACGACGTCCCGGGGATCGGACACATGCGGCGGCAAGCCTACCGTTGCGCGACGGACAGAGATCACGGCGTGGATGGATGTGCGACCCTGCGCCTTTGTCATCTTTTTATCATGGATCGGACGCCTTGGAACGGCACGTTCCGATCCGAATGGGCTTTCGCGCGTGTTCGTCGGGCCGGTTGCAGCCTCGGGGCCGGCCCCTCAATCGGCGGCGCGGGGGGGACGCCGCTGCGCCCAGTCCCGGTCCCGGGCGGCCTGGGCCTCGCGGACCTCGCCGGACCAGTGCTCCCAGTCCGGATCGGCGGCCTGCGGGCGCCGGCGGGCACGGGCCGTTGCCTTCTTGCGCCGCGCCTCGTCCGCCGCCTTCTGCCGCCGCAACTCCTCCACCGTCACCGGTTCCGGGGCGGGCCTGGGCGTCGCCCAGGCGTAGGTCCGCTCGGCGGGCCGGCGCGGCCGGTCGCGGTCCGGGGCGGGGGCCCGGCCGGCGTCCGGGCGACCGGCATCCGCCAGGACGAGCGCGTCGGCGAGGCTGAGACCGGCGGCGGCCGCCACCCGGGTCGCGGCCGCGCGTCCGGCCGCGCGCTCGCCGGGCGTGGCCCCGCGTTCCATCAGTGCGCGACACTTCGCGAACCGGTCGCGATCCAGGATCCGTGCAGCCATGGCCCACCCTACGGCCAAAGGCGACGGCGCGCCCCGGTCGCGTGCGGCCGTCCACAGCGCGGGCCGGGTGCGTCTCGGCACCGCGAAACGGGCCGGAACGCTCCATGGAGGACCCGGGCCCAGGCCCGCAGCCATCGCAGGCGACGATTCGATCCCAACCCGCCGATCCCCACCCGGCCGAGGAGATTCCGATGATTGCCGCAGGTCCGTTTCGCTGGCTCCTGACCCTCGTCGCGATGGTTTCGCCCTTCGCCGCCGCGACCTGCGGCGCCGCCGGCCGGAGCAGCCTCCAGCCGGAAGCCGACACCCACGTGGTGTATCGCCACTTTCTGTAGGCCCTGCTGCACGCCCTGACGCGTCGACGCCTGCCGCAGGACCCGCTCGATGGGGTTCGGGCGGGGCGCGACGGCGTTCAGGCCTGGCCGGCGACGATGGCGGCCCCCTCGATCAGGGAGAACAGGATCCCGGATGCCCGGAGCGCGGCGACGGCCCGGTACCGGCTGGATGGGCCGGAAGCCTCCGCGCCCCCCTCCAGGCGTTGGACGGTCGAGAACGGGAGCCCGCTGGCCCGGGACCGATCGGTCATGGACCCGTCGAGGAAGGCGCGCGCGGCGCGGATGTGATGCCCTTCGCGGCGCGGCGCCAGCCCCACCAGCACCGGGCCCGAGGCACACAGGGGGGGCTGGGGTCTCGGGCACGGACGTCCAGGCGCGGGCCGATCGCTCGACCCGGGAAAACTTACGGCTTCTGCTTTGGAGCGTCCGGGTTACGCAGGGACTATACTGGATTTCTCGCGATATCCCTGCTTGCCTAATGCTGGGAAAACGGCTCGGGACGTCCCTCCGCGG
The DNA here is from genome assembly GCF_001422795.1 of Methylobacterium sp. Leaf88. Classification (NCBI taxonomy): domain Bacteria; kingdom Pseudomonadati; phylum Pseudomonadota; class Alphaproteobacteria; order Hyphomicrobiales; family Methylobacteriaceae; genus Methylobacterium; species Methylobacterium sp. Leaf88. The sequence continues at coordinate 11,272 of NZ_LMMK01000048.1, forward strand.
GCGGGGCCTCGACTCGCGGTGCGTCGCGTCCCATCCTCCCCGGCCGGGGCGGCGGTTCCGCCCGAACCGTGAGCCCGCGATGCGCCCTGCCGATCCGGCACCGCCGTCAGCCCGCCCCTTCGGTGCGTTCCTGGGGCCGCGTGCCGCGCCGACGCCCCTGCGTCGGCGCCTGACCGCGGAGACCCGCGCGCCCGAGCCCGAGCGCGTCGCCGCCTGCCTGGAGGCGGTGACGACGGATCCCGGGGCCGCGGCGGTCACCGCGCGCCTCGCGCACGCGCTCGTCGGACGCCTGCGCGCCCAGGGCCCGGTCGGCGGAGTCCAGGGCCTGCTGCGGGAATACAGCCTGTCGACGGAGGAGGGCGTGGCCCTGATGTGCCTCGCCGAGGCGCTGCTGCGCATTCCCGATCCGGAGACCCGCGACGCGCTGATCCGCGACACGATCGGACAGGGGGACTGGGCGGCCCATCTCGGGCACAGCCCCTCGCTCTTCGTCAACGCGGCCACCTGGGGGCTGGTGCTCACCGGACGCCTCGCCCGCGCCGCGGAGCGCCGCGAGGCGGGGCTGTCCGGCTCCCTCGCCCGGGTCGTCGCCCGGGGCGGCGAGCCCCTGGTCCGCGAGGGCGTCGACCAGGCCATGCGCCTCATGGGCGGCCAGTACGTCGCCGGCGAGACCATCGCGCAGGCCCTGCGCCAGGCCCGCCACCAGGAGGCGCGCGGCTTCACCCACTCCTTCGACATGCTCGGCGAGGCGGCGATGAATGCGGCCGACGCCGCGCGCTACACGGCCGACTACACGCACGCCATCCACGCCATCGGGGCGGCCTCGGCGGGGCGCGGCCTCGTCTCCGGCCCCGGCATCTCGATCAAGCTCTCGGCCCTGCATCCGCGCTACGTCCGCGCCCAGCGGGACCGGGTGATGGCCGAACTCCTGCCCCGCGTCGCCGCCCTGGCCCGCCTCGCCCGCCACGACGACATCGGCCTCACCATCGACGCCGAGGAGGCCGATCGCCTCGACCTCTCCCTCGACATCCTGGAAGCCCTCTGCGCCGACCCGGACCTGGCCGGCTGGAACGGCCTCGGCTTCGTGGTGCAGGCCTACCAGAAGCGGGCGCTGACGCTGGTCGCGGTCCTCGTCGACCTCGCCCGCCGCTCCGGGCGCCGCCTCATGGTCCGCCTCGTCAAGGGCGCCTACTGGGACACCGAGATCAAGCGGGCGCAGGTGGCGGGCCTGGAGGACTTCCCCGTCTTCACCCGCAAGGTCCACACCGACCTGTCGTACCGCGCCTGCGCGGAGCGGATGCTCGCCGCCCCCGACGCGATCTTCCCGCAATTCGCCACCCACAACGCCCAGACCCTGGCCGCCCTCCACACCCTGGCGGGGCCCGACTTCCATCTCGGACGCTACGAGTTCCAGTGCCTGCACGGCATGGGCGAGGCCCTCTACGCGGCGGTGGTGGGACCGGACGGGCTCGACCGCCCCTGCCGGATCTACGCGCCGGTGGGGACCCACGAGACGCTGCTGGCCTACCTCGTGCGCCGCCTCCTCGAGAACGGCGCCAACACCTCCTTCGTCAACCGGGTCGCGGATGCGCGGGTGGCCGTGGCCGACCTCGCCGCCGACCCGGTCGCGGTGGTGCGGGCCGCGCAGCCTCCCGGCGCCCCCCACCCGGCGATCCGAAAGCCCCGCGACCTCGTCCCCGACCGGGTCGCGGCCGCCGGCCTCGACCTGTCCGACGAGCAGGGGCTGGCCGATCTCGCCGGCCGCCTGGCGGCGGAGGGTGCGCGTCTCTGGCGGGCGGTGCCGATGCTGGCCGAGGCCGAGCGCACCGGGCCGGCCCGCGACGTCCGCAACCCGGCCGACCGGGCGGACCGCGTCGGCACCGTGGTGGAGGCCGGGCCGGACCTCGTGGGGGAAGCCCTGGCCCAGGCCGGGACCGGGGCCGCGGCCTGGGCCGCGCGGCCGGGTGCGGCGCGGGCGGCGATCCTGGAGGCGGCGGCCGCGACGCTGAGTGCGCGCCAGCCGGCGCTCATCGCCCTCCTGATCCGCGAGGCCGGCAAGTCGGCCGCCAACGCGCTGGCGGAGGTGCGGGAGGCGGTGGACTTCCTGCGCGACTATGCCGGGCAGGCCCGGGACTTCGCCCCCGCCACGCACCGGCCCCTCGGCGTCGTCGCCTGCATCAGTCCCTGGAACTTCCCCCTGGCGATCTTCACCGGCCAGGTGGCGGCGGCCCTCGCCGCCGGCAACGGCGTCCTGGCCAAGCCCGCCGAGGAGACCCCGCTGGTCGCCGCCGAGGCGGTGCGGATCCTGCGCGCGGCCGGGGTGCCGGCGGGCGCCCTCCAGCTCCTGCCCGGCGGCGGCGAGACCGGGGCCGCCCTCGTGGCCGACCCGCGCGTGAACGGCGTCCTGTTCACCGGCTCCACCGCGGTGGCGGCGGGCATCCAGGCGACCCTCGCGCGGCGCCTCAGCCCGGAGGGCCACCCCGTGCCCCTGGTGGCCGAGACCGGGGGGCTGAACGCCCTGGTGGTCGATTCCTCGGCCCTGACCGAGCAGGTGGTGGCCGATACCCTGGTCTCGGCCTTCGATTCCGCCGGCCAGCGCTGCTCGGCCCTGCGCCTGCTGGCGCTGCAGGAGGAGATCGCAGACCGGACCCTGGCCATGCTGAAGGGGGCCCTCGCCGCGTGGCGGGTCGGCAACCCGGACCGGCTGGCCACCGATATCGGGCCGGTGATCGGCGCACAGGCGCGCGACGCCATCGAGGCCCACGTCGCCGCGATGCGCGCCGCCGGATATCCCGTTTACCGGGCGCCCCTGCCGGAGGCCTGCGACCGGGGCACCTTCGTCGCCCCGACCGTGATCGAGATCCCGTCCGTCGCCGCCCTCACCCGCGAGGTCTTCGGCCCGGTGCTGCACGTGGTGCGCTTCGACCGCACCGCCTTCGCGGCGACGATCGCGGCCGTCGACGCCACCGGCTACGGCCTCACCTTCGGCGTCCAGACCCGCCTCGACACGGCGATCGCCCGGGCCTGCGCCCTGAGCGCGGCGGGCAACCTCTACGTCAACCGCAACCTCGTCGGGGCCGTGGTCGGGATGCAGCCCTTCGGCGGGCACGGCCTCTCCGGCACCGGCCCGAAGGCCGGCGGTCCGCTCCTCCTGCGGCGCCTCCTCGCCGCCGCCCCGGCCGGGACCGGCCTTCCGCCCGGGCCGCCCGCCCCGGCGGCCCTCGCCTGGGTCCGGTGGCTGCGCGACCAGGGCCGGCCCGGGGAGGCCGCGGCTGCGGAAGCGCGGATCGCCCAAAGCCCGGTGGGCGGCGGGCTCCGGCTGCCGGGCCCGGTGGGCGAGGAGAACCGCTACGACCTGCATCCGCGCGGCACCATCCTGTGCCGGGCGGCGACCGGGCCGGGCCTCGCAGCCCAGATCGGCGCGGCGCTCGCCACCGGCAACCGCGTCGTTCTCAGTCCCACCGCGCCGGCCCAAGTCCTCCTCGCCGCCCTGCCGCACCCCCTGCCGCACGATCTGGACGGCTTCATCCGGGCCGCCGATCCGGAGACCGCCGCCGACGCGGTCCTGTGGGAGGGCGCGTCCGAGGCCCTGACGGCCTTCGCCGCGGCCCTCGCCGCCCGTCCCGGCCCCCTGGTGGCCATCCACCGGCCCCGCCCCGATCCGGCCGCCGGCTCCGAGGCCTACCCGGTCGAGGGCCTTGTCCGCGAGCGCGTGGTCAGCCGCAACACGGCGGCGGCCGGCGGCAACGCCGGCCTGATGACCCTGGACGGGTGAGGGCCGCCGGCGCGATCGGAGACGAAAGCCTCGGGATCGCAGGGGCTTGTGGGCGGATCCGGGCGCCCACGTTGCAATCGGGCGCCAAACCCGCGACCCTGGCGCCCGCATCTTCCCGCCCCGGCCGCCTCTCAGGGCCCCTCATCCGCACCGCATGTCCGCGTTCACCTTCATCCACGCCGCCGACCTGCATCTCGGCAGCCCGCTCAGCGGCCTCGCTCTCAAGGACCCCGACATCGCCCGGCGCTTCGCCTCGGCGGGGCGCCGGGCCTTCGAGGATCTCGTCACCCTGGCGATCGAGCGGAGCGTCGCCTTCCTGATCGTGGCCGGCGACGTCTATGACGGCGACTGGTCCGACAACACCATCGGGCTGTTCTTCGCCCGGCAGGTCGCCCGCCTCGACCGGGCCGGCATCCCCGTCATCCTGGTGCGCGGCAACCACGACGCCGAGAGCGTCATCACCCGCTCGATCACCCTGCCGGACTCCGTGCGCAGCTTCCCGACGAGCCGGGCCGAGACCCACCGCCTCGAGCCCTTCAAGGTGGCGCTGCACGGGCGCAGCTTTCCCAACCGGGCGGTGGAGGAGAACTACGCCCTCACCTATCCGCCCGCCCTGCCGGGCTGGTTCAACATCGGCATCCTGCACACCTCCTGCACCGGCCACGCGGCCCACGCCACCTACGCCCCCTGCTCGGTGGCGGACCTGGCGGGGCGGGGCTACGCCTACTGGGCGCTCGGCCACGTGCACGAGTACGCCGAACTCGCCCGCGACCCCTGGATCGTGTTTCCGGGCAACCTGCAGGGGCGCAGCATCCGGGAGCCCGGCCAGAAGGGCGCCGTCGCGGTGTCCGTCGCCGACGGGCGGGTTCAGGGCGTCGAGCGCCTCATCGTCGACCAGGCCCGATTCCAACCCGTCGACGTCGATCTCTCCGGCGTGGCCGACGAGCGCGCGGCGGTCGCCCGCGTCGAGGCGGCCCTGCGCCCGCTCGCGGAGGCCGCCGCGGCGCGCCTCATCGCCGTGCGGGTGCGCCTGCGGGGGGAGACCCCGGCGCACGACCGCCTGGCGGCCGACCGCGACGGGCTCACCGCCGAGATCCAGGCCGCCGCCCACCGCCTCCACGAGGACATCTGGCTGGAGCGCCTGAAGATCGAGACCGCCCGTCCGCGCCGGCCCGTCGCGGAGGCCCGCCCCGACGCCTTCGCGGCCATCGACCCCGCCACCCTGCTGGCGGCGGTGGACCACGAGCCGGACTTCCGCGCCCGCGCCCGGGCGGCGCTGGCCGAGATCGCCGCCAAGATGCCGGCCGGCCTCGCCGCCGAGGACGACCTCGCCGCCGACCTCGAGGCCCTCTGCGCGGAGGCCGAGGCGGTGATCCTCGGGCGCCTCTCCGGGCGGTCCTGCTGAACGCCGCCCCGTCGAACGACCGCCCGCCGGCAAGCGCCCCCCAAGGGTCCCGAAGCGCCTCCCGAAGGTCCTGCCGAAGCTCCTCCCGAAGCGTCCCCCAAGGTTCCGATGCGTCTCCTCTCCCTCGCCCTCGAACGCTACGGTCCCTTCACGGACCGCACCGTCACGTTCCGCGAGGACGCGCGCCTGCACGTGGTGCTGGGGGCCAACGAGGCCGGCAAGAGCTCGGCGCTCAGCGCCGTCACGGACCTCCTGTTCGGCATCGAGACGCGGACCCGCTACGACTTCCTGCACGACATGCCGCAGATGCGGATCGGCGCCGAGATCCGCGCCGCCGACGGCCGCCGGCTCGGGTTCCGGCGGCGCAAGGGCAACCGGAACACCCTCGTGGACGCCGCCGACGCGGCCCTGCCGGAGGATGCCCTGACGCCCTTCCTCGGCGGACTGTCCCGCGAGGTGTTCTGCCGCGCCTTCGGCCTCGACGCCCGCGCCCTGCGGGCGGGGGCGGCCGAGATGATGGATGCCGAGGGCGAGGTCGGTGCCAGCCTGTTCGCGGCGGCCTCGGGCCTGCGCGGCTACAGCGGCCTCCAGGCCGAACTCGAGACCGAGGCCGCGGGCATCTTCATGCCGCGCGCCGCCCAGAGCCGGACCTTCTACCAGGCGCTCCAGCGCTACGACGAGGCCCGCAAGGCGATCCGCGCCGGGGAGTTGCGGGCGGGCGACTGGCGCGACCTCAACGGCGAGATCGAGGCCGCCGGGGCGGCCCTCGTCGCCCTCAAGGCGGAGCGGGCGCGCATCGCCGCCGAGCAGGCCCGGCTCACCCGCCTGCGCCGGGTCGGCCCGCTTCTCCAGGCCATCGATGCGGCCGCCGCCCGCGCCGAGGCCGAGCCTGGCCTGATCGCGGTGCCGGAGGCCTGGATCGACCGCCTCGGCCAGGCCCTGGCGGCCCTGCGCACCACGGCGGAGGCGGCGGCCCGCACCCGGTCCGCCGCCGCGCAGGCCGCCCTGGCCCTGGAGCAGGTGCCGGTGGAGGAGGGCGTGCTCGCCCGGGCCGACGAGATCCTGGAGGCGTTCCGCGGCACCGACCGCTTCGACAAGGGCGGCATCGACCTGCCCCGCATCCAGGGCGAGGCGGATGCCGTCGCGCGCGAGCTCGCCCAGCTCGCGGCCCGGATCGGCCTGCCGGATGCCGAGGCCCTGCGGGCGCGCCAGCCCTCGGACGCGGCCCGCACCCGCATCGAGGGCCTGATCCGCGCGGGCCGCGAGGACGCCGCCACGATCGCCCGCCTGCGCCAGGACCTCGCCGCCCGCGAGGCCGAGCGGGACCGCCTCGCCGCCGCCACGGCGGGCGCGGGCGCCCTCGCCGATCCGGCCCCCCTGCGGGCCGACCTGAAGGCCTTCGCGGGCCTGCGCCGCGACCTCGACCGGCGCGACGACCTGGACGCCGCCCTCACCCGCGAGGCGGCCTCGATCCGGACCCAGGCCGGCCGCCTCAGCCCCCCGATCCCGGATCTCGACGCCTACGCCGCCGGACGCCCGCCCTCGGCCGAGGCGGTGGCGCGCTACCGGAGCACCCTCGACGGGGCGCTGCGCGCGCGCGACCGGGCTGCCGATCGCCTGGCGGCGGCGCAGGCGGCGGTGGCCCAGCGCCGCGCCCGCCTGGAGGCGCGCGCCGCCGGTCGGCCGATCCCGAGCCTGGCGGACCTCCTGGCCCTGCGCGCCCGCCGCGACGCCCTCCTGGCCGACCTGCCCGGGGGCGCCCCCGAGATCCTGACCCGCTTCGGCGCGGCGCTCGCCGCCGCCGACCGGGCGGCCGACGACCTCGTGAGCGACGCCGCCCGGGTGGCCGAGCAGGGGGCCGACACCCGCAGCCTCGCGGCCGAGCAGGCCGAGGCCGCCGCGGCGGACGAGGCCCTCGCCGCCTGCGAGGCGCGGCTGGCCGAGGGCGCCGCCGCCTGGCGGGCGGCCTGGGCCCCCTGCGGGATCGACCCCGCCGCCCCGGCCGAGATGGCCGCCTGGCTCACGGAGGTCGAGACCCTGCAGGATTCCGCGCAAGGGCTGGAGACCACAAGACTGGAGCAGGCCCGGATGGCCGCCCGGGTCGAGGCCTGCCGGGCGCCCCTGGCGGATCTCAGCCGCCGGGCCGGCCTGCCCGACCTCGACGGCCTCGATCTCGGCCGGATGCTCGCCCGCCTCGAGGACCGGGTCGGCGAACTCGCCCTGCGCTGGGAGGCGGTGCGCGAGGCCAAGACCCGCGCCGAGACCGCCGCGGAGCAGATCGCCCGCACGGCGGCGGCCCTCGCCGAGGCCCTGGCCCGCGAGGCCGCCTGGCGCACGGCCTGGGGGCCCGCCCTCGCCGATCTCGGCCTGGCGGCCGCGGCCACGCCGGACGAGGCCGAGGCGGCTTTGGCCGCCTGGCGCGCGGTGCCGGCGGCCCTGTCCGAGCGCGACAACCGCCTCGGCCGGGTCAACGGCATCGCGCGCGATATCGGGGTCCATCGCGAGGCGGTGGCGCGCCTGACCGCGGCGGTGGCGCCCGATCTCGCCGCCCTGCCCCCCACCGCCGCCATGAAGGCGCTGCACACCCGCCTGCAGGACGCCCTCAGGGGCGAGACCCGCCGGGCGGAGCTGGGGCGCCAGCGCGATGCCGCCGAGGCGGCGCGGGTGCAGGCGGCCCGGGCGGCGCAGGCCGCGGGTGCCGACCTGACCGCCCTCATGAACGAGGGGCCGGCCGCCGGGCTGCCCCCCGGCACCGACCCGGAGGCGCTCCACGGGCGCCTCACCGCCCGCCGGGCCTGCCAGGCCGAGCTGGCCGAGCGCCGGGCCGAGCTCGCCCGGGCCGCCGACGGCCACGGCGAAGCCGATCTCCGGGCGGACCTCGCCGCCCTCACCGGCGACGACATCGAGGGATCGCTCGCCAACCTGGCGGCGGAGGCCGAGGACCTGGATCAGCGCGGACAGCGGGCCTTCGCCGACCGCGACCGGCACGAGCGCCGTCGCGCCGAGCTGGAGGGGGGCATCGGGGCCGAGCTGGCGCTCGCCCAGCGCAAGGCGGCGGAGGCCGAACTCCAGGCCAATGCCCGGCACTGGGCGGTGCTGAAGCTCGCGAGCCTGATGCTCGGCACCGCCATCGGCCGCCACCGGGCCGGCCAGCAGGACCCGCTGCTCACCCGGTCCGGCACCCTGTTCGGGGCCCTGACCGGAGGCGCCTTCGCGGGCCTCGCCCAGGATTACGATGCCGCCGACACCCCCCGCCTCGCGGGGCGCCGGGCCTCGGGCGAGCTCGTGCCCGTGGAGGGCTTGAGCGAGGGCACCCGCGACCAGCTCTACCTCGCCCTGCGCCTGGCCTACCTGGAGGACTACGCCGCCCGCGCCGAGCCCGCCCCCTTCATCGGCGACGACCTGTTCCTCACCTTCGACGACGCCCGCACCGCCCACGGCCTCGAGGCCCTGGCGGCGGTGGGCGGCACGATCCAGCCGATCCTGTTCACCCACCACCGCCACGTGGCGGACCTGGCCCGGGCGCGCCTGGGGGATGCGGTGGACGTGCTCGACCTGTGAACGGCGCCGCCCCGCTTCGGGCGCGGCGCGCTCAGAACCGGTAGCCGAGGCCGACGCCCACCATGAGCATGTCCAGGTCGGCCGCCACCCGCACGCCGCCGATCGTGTAGGATTGACGCGGCACGAAGAGGTACTTCACCGCAACGTTCCCGAACCAGTTGCCGCCGAGGTGATAGTCGAGGCCGGCCTGGAGCACGGGGCTGGCCAGCGACCCGAGCGTGAAATCGGGGATCCCCCGCGCCGGGTCGATCGCGATGGGCGTGGTCACGGCGAGGCCGACCCCGAGATAGGGATTGAGACGCGCCCCGGGCAGGAGGTGATACTGGAGGGTCGCCATGGCGGCGGCGTTCCAGACCGATCCGATCGCGACGTCGCCCACCAGCGAGTTCCGGATCTTCGGGCGGGTCCGGATCGGGCCCGCCTGTCCCTCGATGGCGATGTGATCCGTCAGGAAGTACGAGACGTCGCCGTCCGGCAGCAGGGCGGTGGGCGTCTTGCTCTGTCCGCCGATCACGGCGATGTGGGTGCTCTGCTCCGTGGGGATGGTGCCCATGATGCGGCCGCGCACGAGCCAGTCCCCGGCCCGCAAGCCGCGATCGACGCCGACGGGCTCCGCCGCCCGTGCGAGGCCCGCTCCGTCCGCGAGGACGACGGCCAGGAGCGAACCGAGGGACGAGGCGAGCTTCGACATGGGACGTGCTTTCGGAGAGGCCGGACCGCGCGACGCGCTCGGGCGCCGGGGCCCGGGCGGCAGGCCGCCGGGACGGGGCTCGCGCGGCGCACCCGGTCGCGGGGCTGTCCCGGAAAGCTAGGCGGGTCGACTGAAGATACTCTTAAGCATGCCCTTTGCCGTGTCCTTAATCTTGCAGATTTACAGTATTGCAGGACGAATTTCGCAGACATGTATTTGATATAGTGGTGCAAGTGCAATAAATATACCTGATCGTCGTCCCTGGGCATTGGTTGCGTATTCGTATCTTATGAAATGATAAATCCCGTGGCAGCCTCCACAGATGCCGTGATTGTTGTGACGGTGGTGGCGCTGTGTCTGGAGACGGAGTTCTGTGATGCTTGATCTCCACACCCTTCACTTTGCCAGTGCTGCCAGCCGGTGTGCCTACGTCGTCGTCTTTCTCGTCATGGCCCTCAGCCAGCGGCAGCAGACCTTTCTCTGGCAATGGATGGGCGCCATGGGGACGTCGATGGTGGGATCGCTCATCATGATGCACGTCCCGTCGTCCGACGCGCCGCCGGTCTGGATCGCGATGGTCGTCTACTGGCTCTACGCCGGGAGTCTCGTCCTGTGCTGGACGGGCCTGCGCAGCTTCTTCGGCCGCCCCGTGCGGATCGATCTCGGGATCTGTCTCACCGCCCTCCCGGGTCTCCTCTATCCGCTCCTGCTCTCGGCCGGTGTCGCCAACCGCCTGGCGGTCGCGGCCGTGTTCCTCTGCTGCCTCGGGGTCGCCCTCCTGGCCGCCCGCGAGACCGTCCGCCTGTCGCCGGGCGTCGAACGCCTGTGGTCGCAATCCATCGTGACCGTGGCGTTCGGATCCTATGTGCTGGTCTTCCTCGTCTCGATCGGGGTCCTCGTCGGCACCGACTGGCCGACGGCCTCGGCGGAGACCGAGCGCAACTCCATGATCCTGGATCAGGTCATGGGGGTCCTGGCCTATTTCGGCTACATCGCGATGGCCGCCGAGCGCGCCAACCGGACGCTCCTGCGCTTGGCCGAGACGGATCCGCTCACCGGGCTCTCCAACCGCCGCGGCCTGCAGAAGCAGCTGCGCCGCCGCCTTCCGGCCCCGGGCCGGCAGGCGCTGGGCGGGGTCCTGATCCTGGACATCGACCACTTCAAGTCCATCAACGACCGCTACGGCCACGAGAGCGGGGACGCCATCCTGGCGACGTTCGCGGCCCGCGTGCGGGCAACGCTCCGGGCCACGGACCTGATCGCCCGCTGGGGCGGCGAGGAGTTCCTCATCGTTCTTCCGGGCGCCGGTCCGCAGGAACTCCTGCCCGTGGCCGAACGCGTGCGGGCGGCCGTCGCCGAGGAGCCGTTTCCGCATCGGTCCGGGGCCCTGACGGTCACGGTGAGCATCGGAGCCGCCATGATGGGGCTGGACGCGGCGAGCTTCGAGGAGGCGACGCGGCAGGCCGACGCCGCCCTCTACCGGGCGAAGGCCCAGGGGCGGAACCGCGTCTGCTGCGAGCCGAAGGCGGCTCCGACGCCCGGCGCAGTGGGGGGCGCAGTCGGGGGTGGCCTCGGGCAGGCCCGTGCCCTGCCGCTCGCCGATCCGACTCCGCTCGATCCCCCGGTGGTGGACCTGCCGGTCAACGTGCCGGTCGCCGATCTGCCGCACGCCGATCTGCGCCTGGCTTAGGGCGTCCCGGACCTGCTCCGGCCCGAAGACCCCGTCAGGCCCGGCCCGCGTCCCGCAGGCTCGGGGGCCTGGGCCGGCGCCAGATCGCGCGTCCGAGGAGCAGTCCGAGGCGTCGGCAGAACAGCGCCAGACCCAGGCACCAGGCCAGCCCCGCCAGCAGGGCGCTGGCCAGGGCCGCGAGGCCGGCACCGAGGGCCAGGGCGCCGCGGCCGAGGAGCGCCAGGGTGGCGCGGGTGCGGGGGCCGAGGCGCTCGCTGAGGCGGACCGCGCGGGTGACGTCGCCGGGGTCCCGGGCGAGGCCGAGCACCTGCATCACCCCGCGCTGGCCGGTGCGGCGGCCGAGCACGAGGGCATCGCCGGCCAGGTTCGTCAGGCGCGCCACCGTGCCGGGCCGGATGGCGAGGCCGGCGGCGGCCCGCGCGCCGGCGACGTCCAGGCGGGCGGAGGCGGCGACCGCGCCGGCCACGGCCTCGCGATCGAGGCCGGCGCGGACCGTGCGGCCCAGGCTCGCGGCGAGTGCGGGCGAGAGCCGGCCGCCGCGCCGGGCCGCCTTCAGCACGGTCATGCCCGCCCGCCCGCCCGCGCCCGCCCCGGCCGTCCAGGTGGCGACGGTGAGCGGCAGGCCCACCAGCGCCATGCCGAGGAGGAGCGGGTCGTAGGGCTCGGCGCGGGCGTAGCGCCCGCCCTCGCGCAGGAGGTCGCGCAGGTCGCCGAGGCCGGTCACGTCGGCCGCGAGGGTGCCGGCGAGACCCGCCGTCCCCTCCGCGGTGCCCGAGACCGCCCCGGCCGCGAAGTCCCGGGCGGCGCGGCTCATCCGGCCCTGCGCCAGGGCCTCCACGCGGCCCCGGCGGGCCGGATCGACGGGCAGGCCGCGGGTCTCGGCCAGCGCCAGGAAGCTCAAGGCGAGGTCCTCGTCCTCCGCCGCGACCGCGGCATCGAGCCCGGCCTCCAGGCGCTCCGGCGTGGCCGCGCGCTCCAGGCGGATCTCCGCCAGGGCGCCGGGATCGTCGGCCGCCGCGAGGAGGCGGCCCGCGCGCGCGGCGGGTACGAGCACCGGTGCCGCCGCGACCGCCAGGGTCACGCCGGCCGCCAGGAGGCCGATCCAGCCCGCGGCCGCGGAGAACCAGGCCGCACCGCCGCGCAGGCGCATCCGCGTCATGTCCGATCCCGTGCCAATGGTCCGGGTGGAGATGGGGACGCGGCGGGGGACGCGCATCTCCGCCTCCGCCGTCAGGATGCCGCGACGCCGTAGCGCCGGTGCAGGCTGCTCGCGAAGCGGTCGGCGAACTTGGCCGTCGCCACCGGCAGGGTGCGGCCCCGCAGCTGCGCCAGGATCAGCGCCATCGGGGCGAGGTCCCGGGCGTCGATGGGGCGGGAGCGCAGGCGGGGATCTTCGGGGATGCCGCTCGGGACCTGCAGGCTGACCGCGTCCTCGCGCAGGACGAGGTTGCGCAGGAATTCCAGCGAGCTCGACTCGATGGCGGGCCTCAGCGGTGTGCCCCGGCGGCCCAGCGCGTCGTCGAAATGGTGGCGGATGGCGAGCGAGCGGTCCGGCAGGGCCATCGGGTGGGCGAGGCAGTCGCGCAGGCGCACCGGGCCGGTCTCTGCGGCCAGCGGGTGCTCGGCCCGCATCAGCGCGCACAGCGTCTGGCGGCAGGAGAACAGCACCTGCATGTCGGCCGAGGGCGGCGGCTGCAGCACCAGGGCGAGGTCGGCCTCGAACTGGGCCAGCGCCGCCACCGCCTGGACGTGATCGCGGACCTGCACGGTGAAGGTCACCTGCGGGAACTGCGCCCGGTAGGCCTCGACCTCGTCCGGCACCACGTGGTTGACGAAGGCCTGGCTGCAGGCCAGCGCCACGTGCCCGCGCCGGACCCCGGACAGGTCGGCGATCTGCGAGCGCACCCGCTCCAGGTCGGCGCGCTGGTCGCGGATGTGGCGCACCAGCAATTCGCCGGCCGCGTTGAGGCGCATGCCCTGGGCCACCCGCTCGAAGATCGGCGTGCCGAGCTCGTATTCGAGGTCCTGGATCTGCCGGGTCAGGGCGGAGGGCGTGATGTTGAGCCGCTCCGCCGCCCGGCGGATCGCGCCGTGGCGGGCCACCTCGGTCACGTAGGTGAGGATGCGTAGGTGCTTCATCGTGCGGGTCCGCTGGTCCCGCCCCTGTTGCCCGATCGGCAACGGGGCAGTCAAGAAACAGCACTCGCGTGCAACAGGCGATGACCCTAGCCTCGGTGGTCGAGACTTGCCGTCCGGAGCCCCGCCATGATCCGCCGTCGCACCCTCCTGGCCGGCCTCGGCGCCGGCCTCCTGGCCACGCCCCTCGGCCTTCCCCGTCCGGCCCGGGCGCAGGCCCCCACGGTGATCCGGATGGGCTCCCTGAAGCTGATCCACTCGATCGCGCCGCATTTCTACGAGTCGTTCACCCCGGCCGGATACAAGGTCGAGGTCGTGCCGTTCGAGAGCCCCACCGAGTGCAAGAACGCGGTGGTGACGAAGTCGGTGGATTTCGGGACCTTCGGCATCGCCGCCGGCACCCTGGGAGCGGCCGCTGGCGAGCCCCTCGTCATCATCGCCTCGACCTGCAACCGCGGCATGGCGATCATCGCCAGGAAGGATGCGGGCATCGCCGCCCTCAAGGACCTCAAGGGCAAGCGCGTCGCCCTGTGGCCCGGCTCGACCCAGGAGGTCTTCGCCCTGGAGCGCCTGCGCCAGGAAGGGATGAGCGTGAAGGACATCACGCCGGTGCGGATCTCGTTCTCGGAGATGCACATTGCCCTGGCGCGCGGCGACATCGACGCCTATGTGGGCGCCGAGCCGGCCCCGGGCGTGAGCCTCGCCAGCGGCGTCGGCAGCCTCGTCGAGTATCCCTACGGGACCGAGATGGGCGCCCTCAACATGGTGTTCGGCGCGCACGCCGACACTACGGCGCAGCGGCCCGAGATCGTCCGCACGATGCTGGAGATCCACCGCAAGGCCACGGAGTTCGCGCAGGGCAACCGCGAGGCGATGATCGCCATGGCGGTGGCCAAGCTCGGGCAGAAGCGGGAGGCGCTGGAACTCTCCGCCCCGAACGTCGAGCTGAAATGGAAGCTCGGTGAGACCGAGGTCGCCCAGGCCAAGGTCTATGCCGACCGCATGCTCGCCCTGAAGCAGATCAAGCGCCTGCCCGATTTTTCGACCTTCATCGACACCCGCTTCGTCGATGCCATGAGGGACGCGTGAGCGCCGCGCCGGCCGCCGTCGCGGCGTCCGTGCCGGCGGCCCCGCCCCGCCCGCGCGTCGCATGGCCCTGGGGGCGCCTGCGCGAGGCGGCCCTGGCCCTGGCGATCCCCGCCGGGCTCGCCGTCATCTGGCATCTCCTGACGACGGGGCGGCCCTACAGCCTGATCCCGCCGCCCGCGGAGGTCTGGACGGCGCTGGTCGACCTCGCCGTGGGGGGCATCAACGACGACGCCTTCAGCGCCACCCTGCTCACCCATCTCGGCGCCTCGCTGTCGCGGGTCTACGGGGGCTTCGCTCTCGCGGTGCTGTTCGCGCTCCCCCTCGGCCTCCTCATCGGGCGGGTGCCGCTGATGCGCCAGCTCCTCGACCCGACCTTCCAGATCCTGCGGCCGGTGCCGGTCACCGCCTGGCTGCCGCTCGCCATGATCCTGTTCGGCCTCGGGCCGCGCTCGGCCTATTTCCTCGTCTTCCTCGGGGCGTTCTACCCCATCCTGGTCAACACCATCTTCGGGGTGCGCTCGGTGGAGCCGCGCCTGTTCGAGGCGGCGGCGATGCTCGGCTGCCGGGGCTCGGCCCAGTTCGCCCGGGTGGTGCTGCCCGCCGCCCTGCCGTCGATCTTCACGGGCCTGCGCCTCGGTCTCGGCTTCGCCTGGGTGGTGATCGTGGTCGGCGAGATGACCGGCGTGCAGACGGGGCTCGGCGCCATCATCATGGAGGCGCGCCAGCTTTCCCGCACCGAGATCGTCATCTGCGGCATGATCGTCATCGGCGTCGCGGGCTTCCTGTCGGACCGGATCGTCATGCTGATCGGCCGCCGCCTCCTGGCCTGGAGTCCGTCTCATGGGTGATCCGACGCTTCCGATTCTCGAGATCCGCGACGTCGGCAAGACCTTCGCGGTCCAGGGCAGGACGGTGACCGCCCTGAAGGGGGCCAACCTCACGGTGACGCGGGGCGAGTTCGTCTGCCTGCTGGGCGCCTCGGGCTGCGGCAAGTCCACCCTGCTGCGCATCGCCGCCGGCTTCGAGGCGCCCTCCTCCGGCGAAGCGTGCATGTGGGGTAAGCCCATCGCCGGCCCCGACCCGTCGCGCGGCATGGTCTTCCAGGATTACGGCCTGTTCCCCTGGCTCTCGGTCCGCGACAACATCGGATTTGGTCCGAAATCCCGCGGGCGCCCTGCGCCTGAGATCCGCGACACGGTGGCCCGCTACATCGACCTCGTGGGCCTCGGCCCCTTTGCGGACGCGCATCCCCACCAGCTCTCGGGGGGCATGAAGCAGCGCGTCGCCATCGCCCGGGTGCTGGCCAACGAGGCGGAGGTGGTGCTGATGGACGAGCCCTTCGGGGCGCTCGACGCCATGACCCGCGAGCGCCTGCAGGACGAGCTCCTCGAGCTCTGGAGCCGCACGGGCCTGACCGTGCTGTTCGTCACCCATGCCATCGAGGAGGCGATCTTCCTCGCCGACCGCGTCGTGGTGATGTCGCCGAGCCCCGGCCGGATCGACGCCGTGCACGACATCGCCCTGCCCCGCCGCCGCGACGTCTCGAGCCCGGCCTTCAACGACATCCGCCGGATGCTCTCGGCCCAGCTCCACAGCCATCACGGCCGCGTCGCCGCGTGAGGCGCTGACGTCCGGAACGGGTCCCTCTCCCCCTCGAGGGGAAGGGGAACGGGCGGCGCCCGCCGCCCTCCACATGTCCAACCCCTGGTGCCGCGCCGAGCCCACATGACCGAACCGGATTTGTCGGACCCCCGCCGCCCCGAGCGCCGCCTCGCCTACCGGGCCGCCATCGACCGGCCGCGCCTCGTCCTGCCGAAGGGCAAGCACGTGGCGATCTGGCCGGTGGTGAATGTCGAGCACTGGCTCATCGACAACCCGATGCCGCGCCAGATCCTGGTGGCGCCGACCGGCGCGACCCTCCTGCCCGACCTCGCCAACTGGGGCTGGCACGAATACGGGATGCGCGTCGGGTTCTGGCGCTTCCTCGCGGCGTTCCAGGCGCGCGGGGTCCGCCCGACCCTGTCGGTCAACGGCTCGGTCTGCGAGGCCTATCCCCGCGTGGCGCACGAAGCCCACGCCGCGGGCTGGGAGTTCATGGGCCACGGCTTCCACCAGGTCCCGACCCACCGCATCGCGGACGAGCCCGCGATGATCGCCCGGACCCTGGCGGCGATCCGCGCCGTGACGGGGACGAACCCGCGCGGCTGGCTCGGGCCCGGCCTGACCGAGACCCTCGACACCCCGGACCACCTCGCCGCCGCTGGTCTCGACTATGTGGGCGACTGGGTGGTGGACGACCGGCCCAGCCGCA
Organism: Methylobacterium sp. Leaf88; assembly: GCF_001422795.1. NCBI lineage: Bacteria > Pseudomonadati > Pseudomonadota > Alphaproteobacteria > Hyphomicrobiales > Methylobacteriaceae > Methylobacterium > Methylobacterium sp. Leaf88. Next base: position 27,930 of record NZ_LMMK01000048.1, read on the forward strand.
TCGCCACCGCGACGCGCCCGCTCATCGCCCTGCCCTACTCGGTGGAGCTGAACGACATCCCCCTGCTGGCGATCCAGCATCACCGTGCCGACGAGTTCGTGGCCCGGGCGCTGGCCCAGGTCGAGCGCCTCGCCGCGGAGGCGGCCGGCGACGGGCCGCTGGGCGGCGCCAAGGTGATGGGATTCGCCCTCCACCCCTACATCACCGGCGTCCCCCACCGCATCGGGCTGCTGGAGCGGCTCCTCGACGCGCTCCTCGCCCGCGACGACGTCTGGTTCGCCCAAGGGGGCGAACTCGTGGACTGGTATCGGGGAACCGGCGATGAGGCTTGAGACCGACGGGACGCCGCCGACGGACTGGCGGGACCTCGACCGCGCGGCCCTGAGCCGGGCCTACGACAATGCGGGGGCGGTCGCCGACAGCGCCGCCCGCCTCGCCGACTGGAGCGCGCGCAGCGCCGCCCTCCGGGCCCGCCCGGGCCACACCCTCGATCTCCCCTACGATCCGGGGCCGCCCCACGCTGCCGGCCCCCGGAATCGGATCGACCTGTTCGCCTGCGGACGGGCCGGCGCCCCGCTGCTGGCCTTCATCCATGGGGGCTACTGGCAGCGGAACGCCAAGGAGGGCTTCGCCTGTCTGGCCGAGGGGCCGCTCGCCCTCGGGCTCGACGTGGCCCTGATCGGCTACACCCTGGCGCCGGAGGCGTCGCTGACCCGGATCGCGGACGAGATCCGGGCGGCCCTGCGCGCCCTGCGGGCGCACGATGCCGCCGTGGGCCTGGGGCGTCGGCGCCTCGTGGTTTCCGGCTGGTCGGCGGGCGGGCACCTCGCCGCCCTGGCGCTGGACGGGCCGGACGCCGATGCCGGCCTCGCGATCAGCGGGATCTACGATCTCGCGCCCATCCGCCGGACGTCCCTCGACGACGCGCTCCGGCTCACGCCCGGGGAGGTGGAGGCGCTGTCGCCGATCCGCCTGGCCCCTCGCCGCTTCGTCCCCCTGGTGGTCGCTTACGGGGCCGACGAACTGCCCGAACTTCGGCGCCAGTCGAAGGCCTACGCCGCGGCGCGCGCGGCGGTGGAGCCCGAGACCCGCTGCGTCGCGCTCGACGGCGCGGATCATTTCTCGATCCTCGAGGCCCTGGCGCATCCGGACGGGCGCCTGGCCCGCATCGCCGCCGCGTTGGGCCATTCCTGAGTCGTCCCGGACGCGAATCGCCCCGCCTTCGCCCGGTCGGCCCCTCCTCCGACCCGCCTCGGCTCAGGGCAGGCCACGCATCGTGAGCCGCTGATCGTGAACCGCTCATGGAAAGTTAATGCACGGCCCCGTCGATGCGGCATAGCTTCGGCTTCGGACGCGCAGGCCCGCGCACTCACGCCCTCGGGACGACGGGGATGCGGTGCAGGTCCCGCCCGTCCGCATCCCGGATCACGAGATCCCAGGCGCCCTCGACATGGACCAGTTCGCCGCCCCTGCGAAGTTCCTCGATGACCAGCGCGGCCTGGGCGATGGCCTCGGCGAGGTCGGCCGCTTCGGCGCCCCTCGCGTCGGGCATCGTGGTCCGGCCATCGGTGAGATCGAAATGGAAGCGCATCGGGGAAATGGCCCTCGGGACGCAGGGACGAGCATGGGCCTGTCGCCCCCGCTGACCTGCCGCCCGAACCGCCGCACGTCCGTTCCGGGCCGGAAGGGATCCAGGTCTCAGGGTACGGGCGACGGGCCAGTCAAAGGGAGGCCGTGGCGTGCTCAGTATCGGATATCGTTGCTCAATCCCGATTAACTTCAGGTAGAATTAAGCGCTTCATTCATCGAAGATGCAATTGGCGAATGGGATGCGCAATTGCGCTAGAAGCAGGTATTGACAATCAGTCTGGAATAATACTTTTTGTCTTTTGTGCACTGCAAAAATGCGTCGTGGCATTGAGGGGCGCTGCCGATGAGCGGGTTCGACGAATATCTTGCAGGTCCCGGAAGCGAGAGGGCAGGAACCGAGACCCTGCCGGACGAGCGGGTCCTGGCGCTCCGCGCCCATCTCCGGGCCGTCCTTCGAAGCCTGATGTCCGCGATCCAGCCGGCCTGCTGATCCCTCCCGCCAGCGCACGGGCCATCCCCCGTTCAGGCGCAGCGGCCTTCGCGCAGGCCGGGGCCATCCGGCTTCCGGCGAGACGAACGCCTCGCGCCACGTTTTCCTTTTCTCGCCAGGACTTACTTCTCGCGCCAAGCCTTACTGTTCTCACCAAGCCTTACTTTTCTCGCCAGGCCTTGGCGATCTGGTCGGTGAGCGGCTTGGTGAGGTAGCTGAGCACCGAGCGGTTGCCGAGCTGCATGAAGGTCTCGACCGGCATGCCCGGGACGAGGCGGGCGGTGCCGAGGCGCTCCTTCTGGTCCTCCGGCACGCGGATGCGGGCCGTGTAGTAGCTCATCCCGGTCTTCGGATCGGAGGTGACGTCGGCCGAGACCCGAGACACCACCCCGTCGATCTCCGGCGTGGTGCGCTGGTTGAAGGCCGAGAAGCGCAGCACCGCCGCCTGGTCGAGGCGGACATTGTCGATGTCCTGCGGCTGGATCTTCACCTCCACCGCGAGCTGGTCCGCCTCCGGCACGATCAGCATGGCGGGCTCGGAGGGCGTCACCAGGCCGCCGATCGTGTGCACTGTCATCTGGTGCACCGTGCCCGATTGCGGAGCGCGCATGTCGACACGCTTGAGCTGGTCCTCGGCGGCCACGCGCTTCTCGACATATTCCGACCACTTGCCCCGGATCTCGGCGAGGTCCTTGCCGGTCTCGGTGCGCATGTCGCCGTCGATCTGAAGGATCTGCAGCTCGGTCTCGGCGATCTTGCCGCGGGCCGAGGCCGTCGAGGCGAGGAGCTGTCCGCGCTCGCCGTCGAGGCGCGCGGCGTCGCGCTCCAGGGCGTTGACCCGGGCCAGGGGCACCAGGTTCTTGGCGTAGAGCTCCCGCACGCCCTGCAACTCGCCGGTGATGAAGCCGACCTCGCGGGCCTTGGCCGCGACCTGCTCGGTCAGGCCCTTGATCTCCTCGCGCAGCTGCTGGACGCGCTCGCGCAGCTGCGCCTTCTGCCCCTCGCGGCCGGCCACGCGGGACCTGAACAGCCGGGTCTCGCCCTCGATCAGGTGGGCCACCGAGGGATCGCTGTCCTTGCGGGCCAGCAACTCGGGCGGGAAGGCGATGGTGGCGGCGCCGTCGCGCTCGGCCTCGTCGCGGGCGCGCCGGGCGGAGAGCTCGTCCAGGGCCTTCAGGATGATGTCGAGGTTGGCCCGGGTCTGGGTCTCGTCGAGACGGATCAGGATGTCGCCGGCCTTGACGCGCATGCCGTCGTGGACCCGCAGCTCGCCGACGACGCCGCCGGTGGGGTGCTGCACCTTCTTCACGTCGGTTTCGACCACGAGCTGGCCCGGCGCGATCACGGCGCCAGAGATCTGGGTAAAGGTGGCCCAGCCGCCCACGCCCACCACCAGCACCGCGCCCAGGGCGAGGCCGAGGGCGAGGTGGCGGCGGATCGAGCCCTGCGCGGTGGGACGCGGGGCCGTGAGGGCGGGATGCAGGTCGACGGGGCTAAGGGCGACGGACATCATGCACTCTCCTGCAGGGCGCCGGGGCCGGCCTGCGTGTCCACGGGGCGGGCCTCCACGGGGACCGAGGCCGGACGCAGCACGCGCTTGAGGACCTCGTCCTTCGGCCCGAAGGCCTGGGCCCGGCCCTCCGCCATCATCAGGATGAGGTCGACCGCGCCGAGGGCGGACGGCCGGTGGGCGATGACGATGCAGATGCCGCCGCGGCGGCGCACCCCGATGATCGCCTGGGTCAGGGCGTTCTCGCCCTCCGCGTCGAGATTGGCGTTGGGCTCGTCGAGGATGACCAGGAAGGGATCGCCGTAGAGGGCCCGGGCCAGGCCGACGCGCTGGCGCTGGCCGGCGGAAAGGCCTGCACCGCCCTCGCCGATGCGGGTGTCGTAGCCCTCCGACAGGCGCAGGATCAGCTCGTGCACGCCGGCCGCGCGGGCGGCCGCGATCACGGCGTCGGAGGGGGCCTGCGGATCGAAGCGGGCGATGTTCTCCGCCACCGTGCCGGCGAACAGCTCCACCTCCTGGGGCAGGAAGCCGATATGGGGGCCGAGATCGTCGGCCGACCATTGGTCAAGGGCGGCGCCGTCGAGGCGCACCTTCCCGCGCACGGCCGGCCAGACCCCGACGAGGGCGCGCACCAGGCTCGACTTGCCCGAGGCCGAGGGGCCGATGACGCCGAGGCCCTGGCCGGCCTGGAGGGCGAAGCTGACGTCCTGGACCACGAGGCGGGGGGTTCCGGGCGGGGCGACGCTGACGCTCTCGACCTGAAGCGCGCGGGATGGCACCGGGAGCGCGTGCGGCTGCGCGCCGGCGGGCATGCGGGCGAAGAGCTCGGAGAGGCGGGCCCAGGACTGGCGGGCCTGGACGAAGCTCTTCCAGTTGGCGATGGCGAGCTCCGCCGGGGCCAGGGCCCGGGCCACCAGGATCGAGGAGGCGATGATGATGCCGGCGGAGGCCAGACCGTTGATCACGAGGTAGGCGCCCAGCGCCAGCACCCCGGACTGCAGGGCGGTGCGGAACACCTTGGAGCCGGCGCCGTAGCCGCCGGCGATGTCGGAGGCGCGCTGCTGGGACTGCATGTAGTCGCGGTTGGCCAGGGCCCAGCGGGTGCCGAAGCGCCCCTGCATGCCCATGGCGGCCAAGACCTCGGCGTTGCGGCGGCCGGCCTCGGCCAGGCCGTTCCGACGCAGGCCGTGGGCGGTGGCGGTCTGGGCCGGATGCCGGGTCGCCCGGTCGGTGAGAAGGCCGAGGGTGGCGAGGACGGCCGCGCCCACGAGGGCGGCGACGCCGATCAGGGGATGGAACAGGAAGCAGATCAGCAGATAGATCGGCATCCAGGGGAGATCGAAGAAGGCGGAGGGGCCCGAGCCGCCGAGGAAGGCGCGCAGCTGGTCGAGGTCGCGCAGGGGCAGGAGGCCGTCGCCGGGGGCGGCCCCCTTCAGGGGCGCGCGCACCACGATGTCGAAGACTCGCCCGCTCAGGGATTCGTCCAGGGCGGCACCGATGCGGGCCAGGATGCGCGAGCGCAGGGCTTCGAGAAGTCCCTGGAAGATGTAGAGCACGAAGGCCAGGATGCAGAGGCCGATCAGGGTTGGCACCGACCGGCTCGGGATCACCCGGTCGTAGACCTCGAGCATGAAGAACGAGCCGGTGAGATAGAGCACGTTCACGAGCCCGCTCATGGCGGCCACGCCGATAAAGGCCGTCCGGCACTGCGCCAGTGCCGAGGCCAGCTCGGCGGAATCCCGGGCCTGCGTCACGATCTGCTTCCTTCCCGGCGAGACCGGTGCGGCCCGCCCCTCTCCACAACTGTATTTTGAGCGAGCCACTTAGTCGTTGCAAGTGTCTCCGCGCGCTGATGCTCCCTCGTGCGCGCCCGTAATCAGTCGGGATTAGATCTGATACCGAAGCGGAGCGCGCTGCGAGGTCGGAGCAAAGACGCCCCGCGACGCGGCCGCGGCGCATTCCATAGGCATGTGGCAATCATGTGAAGATGCGGTGAATGCGCCCTCCGCCGAGATTCGGACCGATCGGGGCCGCGGCGGCACAATCCGCCGTGGACAGGCCGAGACCGCCCCTCCCCCGCCGATCGGCACCGTGCGAGAGTACAGCCGGATAGGGGTGGGGGGCGACGCATGGGGGCCCTGCGCGCCCGACCCGGCGGTCGCTGGGGCGCCTTGCGCATGGGCGTCGTAAAAATGTGATGTTGGGTGTTGACGGCCCCGGCCGGCGCCCGTATACCCCGGCTCATCGGCGCCGGCCAACGGGTTTGGCGGCGCACCGACGCTTCTGCAGAGACTTTCGGATGGGGATCCGGCGATGAGCTGGATGACCAACTGTTTTTGTCTGTAGCGGCATTGGGACCGTACGGTTCGTGTTCGGTACAATGTTCTTTGACAAGTGAATCTGAGAAAGAGAAGCGTGGGCGGCGATTTTGCTCTTGCGGATCCT
>NZ_LMMK01000049.1:0-51278 GCF_001422795.1 Methylobacterium sp. Leaf88
GAGCCGTTCCCGACCGACAAGATCTCACACCGACCCGCCCGGCCTCCGCCGTGGCGGGTCGCGTCGTGGGTTCGGGAAGCTCCCGCCGGGCGGCGCTCGCCACCCGGTCTCCCGGAGGCTATAGCCGTGTGGCGTGCGTCGGCGCGTCCCCGCTCGCGGAGGGGCGCCTCCGGCCGATCGCGAGGCTGCCCGTGTCCGCCCGTTCCTCTCATCGCCCGAGCTGATGCCGCCTCAACTTCTCCTTGCCATCGCGGCGATCCTTCCTTTTCTCGGCAGCGCGGCCGTGATCAGCCTGCCCGGATATGCGCGCAATGCCGCCGCGACCCTGGCCGGGTCGACCCTGGTGGCGTGCCTCGCCTGCATCGGGCTTCTCTACCCAATGGTGTCCGCGCCCGGCGGCAGCCTGGTCTGGGCGGTGGACTGGCTTCCGACGCTCGGCGTCCAGTTCGTCCTGCGGCTCGATGGCCTGGCCTGGCTGTTCGCAGTCCTCGTGCTCGGGATCGGCGCGCTCGTCGTCCTGTACGCGCGCTACTACATGGCCGCCGAAGATCCGGTCCCGCGCCTGTTCAGCTATCTCCTTGCTTTCGTCGGCGCGATGCTGGGGATCGTGCTCTCGGGCAACCTGATCCAGCTGGTCGTATTCTGGGAACTGACGAGCATCGTGTCCTTCCTGCTGATCGGCTACTGGACCGACAATGCGTCCGCCCGCGACGGGGCCCGGATGGCCCTCACCATCACGGCGGGCGGCGGTCTCTGCCTGTTCGTCGGCATGGTGCTGATCGGGCAGATCGTCGGGAGCTACGACCTGGCGGTGGTCCTGGCCTCGGGTGACACGATCCGCTCCAGCCCGCTCTACCTCCCGGCCCTGGTGCTCGTGCTCGCGGGTGCCCTCACCAAGTCGGCGCAGTTCCCCTTCCATATCTGGCTGCCGCGCGCGATGGCGGCCCCGACGCCGATCAGCGCGTACCTGCATTCCGCCACCATGGTGAAGGCCGGCATCTTCCTGATGATCCGGTTCTGGCCCGTGCTGGCCGGCACCGAGACCTGGTACTGGATCGTCGGCACCGCCGGCATGGCGACGATGCTGGTGGGCGCCTGGAGCGCGATCTTCCAGCACGACCTCAAGGGCCTGCTCGCCTACTCCACGATCAGCCATCTCGGGCTGATCACCCTCCTGCTCGGTCTCGACTCGCCCCTCGCCGTCGTGGCGGCGATCTTCCACACCGTGAACCACGCGACCTTCAAGGCCTCGCTCTTCATGGCGGCCGGGATCATCGACCACGAGACGGGCACGCGGGACATGCGCCGCCTCAGCGGGCTGTGGCGGGCGATGCCCTACACGGCGACGCTGGCGATGGTGGCCGCCGCCGCGATGGCGGGCGTGCCCCTCCTCAACGGCTTCCTCTCGAAGGAGATGTTCCTGGCCGAGGCGGTCGACAATGCGGGCGAGCACGGGCTGAACCTCGCCCTGCCGATCCTGGCGACGCTCGCGAGCGCCTTCACCATGCTCTACTCGGTGCGCTTCATCCGCCAGACCTTCTTCGGGCCCGCCCCCCACGACCTGCCGCAGGTACCCCATGAGCCGGTCCGCTGGATGCGCATCCCGATCGAACTGTTCGTCCTGGTCTGCATCGCCATCGGCCTCGTGCCGAATCTCACCATCGGGCCCGCCCTCGCGGGCGCGGTCCGGTCGGTCCTCGGGGCACGGACGCCGGACTACGACCTCGCGATCTGGCACGGCTTCAACGCGCCGCTGGCCCTGAGCGTCGTGGCGCTGGTAGGGGGCGTCGCGCTCTACGGCGTGTTCGGGCGGCGGATCAACGCCAATCCCCGCGGCGGCCCCTGGCTGATGGACCGGCTCGACGGCGGCCGGCTGTTCGAACGGGCGATGACCGGGCTCGTGACCGGTGCCCGCCGGTTGGAGGGGCACCTGGGCAGCGAGCGCCTCCAGGTGCAGTTGCGCATCCTCTTCCTGACCGTGCTCCTGGCCGCCATGCTGGCCGGAGCCGTGCGGGGGCTCGACCTCTTCGCACCGGGACGCGCCACGACGTTCGACCCCGCCTTCGCCCTGATGTGGCTGGTCGGTGCGGCCTGCGCCGTGGGGGCGGCCGAACGGGCGAAGTATCATCGCCTCTCGGCCGCCATCTTCGTCGGCGGAGCCGGACTCGTCAGCAGCCTGACCTTCCTCTGGCTCTCGGCGCCCGACCTCGCGGTCACGCAGATCCTCGTGGAGATCGTCACCACGGTGATGCTACTGCTGGGCTTGCGCTGGCTGCCCAAGCGCGACGCCGCGATTCCGGCTCCGGCCTCCGAGGCGGCGCGGGCCCGGCGGCGGCGCATCGTCGACCTCTGCATCGCGGCCTTCGCGGGCCTCGGCCTCGCCGGCCTGGCCTACGCGGTGATGACGCGGCCGGCGGTCGACGGCATCGCGCGCTGGTTCGTCGAGGAGGCCTACCCGCAGGCGGGCGGGCGCAACGTGGTCAACGTCCTGCTGGTCGATTTCCGTGCGTTCGACACCCTGGGCGAGATCTGCGTGCTCGGCATCGTCGGGCTCACGGTGTTCGCGCTGCTGCGCCGCTTCCGCCCGGCCTCGGACAGTCTCGGACGTCCCAAGCAGCAGGTCAGCCACGATGCCTACGACGCGGCACGGGCCGGCCGCAGCCCCGGCGACACCGCCGCCGATGCCCTGCTGGTTCCCCGCGTGGTGATGACGTGGCTGTTCCCCTTCATCGTCCTGCTCGCCCTGCACCTGTTCCTGCGGGGACACGACCTGCCCGGCGGGGGCTTCGCGGGCGGCATCGCGCTGACCATCGCCTTCGTGCTGCAATACATGGCCCAGGGGGCCGAGTGGGTGGAGGAGCGCCTGCGCATCCGGCCGATCGCCTGGATCGGCGTCGGCCTGCTGGTCGCCGTCCTGGCGGGCGCGGGATCCTGGCTGTTCGGGCGCCCGTTCCTCACCGCCTCCTTCGCCTACTGGGAGCCGCCGCTGCTCGGAAAGGTGCCGGTCGCGAGCGCACTGGTGTTCGATCTCGGGATCATGGTCCTGGTGGTGGGCGCGAGCGCGCTGATGCTCGTCGCCCTGGCGCACCAGTCCGTGCGCCGGACGCGGGCGGCCGAAGCCGAGGCGGAGCGCGCCGCCGAGAGGGAGCCGGCCTGATGGAACTCGTCCTGTCGCTCGGCATCGGCGTCTTCGCCGCCTCGGGCATCTGGCTGATGCTGCGCCCGCGCACCTTCCAGGTCGCCCTCGGCATCTCGCTGCTGAGCTACGCCGTGAACCTCTTCATCTTCGCCATGGGCCGTCTGACGGTCGGGGCGCCGCCGGTGCTCGGGGCCGGCGCCGAGGTGGTCTCCGTCGACGATCCGGTCCCGCAGGCCCTGGTCCTCACCGCCCTGGTGATCGGCTTCGCGCTGACGGCGCTCTTCCTCGTCGTCCTGCTGGCCGCCCGCGGCATCACCGGCAGCGATCACGTGGATGGCCGCGAGCCTGGCCAGGGCGAACCGCAACCCGGGAATCCGCAGCCATGAGACGCTTCCTTAGCGTGACGCCCTTCCCCGGCCGGACGCGCTCCCCCAGCATGAGGCGTTCCTCCGCGATGACCCGTTGCCGATGACCCCATCCGTCCTGACTGCCACCGCCGAGACCACCTGGTCGGACCACCTCGTGGTGCTGCCGATCGTGCTGCCGATCGCCGTGGCCGGGGTGATGTTCCTGTTGGACGAGCGGCGGCGCCGGCTGAAATCGGGGCTCAGCCTCGTCACCGTGCTTCTCCTTCTCGGCATCGCCCTGGTGCTGGCCCTGCGCGCCGAGGCAGCGGCCCAGGTCTATCGCCTCGGCAATTGGGACGCGCCCTACGGCATCGTCCTGGTGGCCGACCGGCTCTCGGCGCTGATGCTGGTGCTGGCGAGCGTGCTCGGCCTGTGCGCCCTCGTCTTCTCCTTCGCCCGCTGGGGCCGGGCGGGACCCCGCTTCCACGGCCTGTTCCTACTGCTCCTGATGGGCGTGAACGGGGCCTTCCTCACCGGCGACCTGTTCAACCTGTTCGTCTTCTTCGAGGTGATGCTGGCCGCCTCCTACGGCCTCGTCCTGCACGGCTCGGGCGAGATGCGGATCCGGGCCGGCCTCGGCTACATCGCCGTGAACCTGGTCGCCTCGCTGTTCTTCCTCGTCGGCGTCAGCCTGATCTACGGAACCATGGGGACGCTCAACATGGCGGACCTCGCGCGGCGGCTCGCGGCGCCGGCGGCCGCCGAACCGGCCCTGTTCGAGATCGGCTGCGCCGTGCTCGGCATCGCCTTCCTGATCAAGTGCAGTGCCTGGCCCCTCGGCTTCTGGCTGCCGACGACCTACGCGGCGGCGAGCGCGCCCGCGGCGGCGATCCTCGCCATCCTGAGCAAGGTCGGCATCTACGTGGTGATCCGCCTCAGTCAGCTCCTGTTCGGTTCGGGCCTGTCCGCCGGCTTCGGCCAGACCTGGATCCTCGCGGCCGGGCTCGCGACCATGGCCTACGGCACCATCGGGATCCTGGCCGCGCGCGAGCTCACCCGGGCGGCGGGCTACGCCGTGATGATCTCGTCCGGCACGATGCTGGCGGTCCTGGGCACCGGCAGCGCCGCAGCGCTCGCGGGCGCCCTGTACTACCTCGTGGGATCGACGCTGGCGGCCGGCGCCCTGTTCCTCCTCGCCGAGATCCTGCAGCGGGGCCGCGCTCCGGGGCAGGCCCAGCAGGCGGTCTTCGCCGACGAGTACCGCGACCCCTTCGACGACGCCGACGCGATCGAGATCGGCCGGACGTTTCCGGCGGCGGTCGCGCTCCTGGGAAGCGGCTTTCTCCTCTGCACGCTGATGCTCGCCGGCATTCCGCCGCTGGCCGGGTTCGTCGGCAAGCTCGCGATGTTCACCGCATTGGCCACGGGCCCGATCACGGCCTCGGCCTGGTGGCTGATCGCCGCCCTGACGCTCTCCAGCTTCGGCACCCTGGCGCCGCTGGTCCGTCTCGGCATCCAGAACCTCTGGGTTCCGAGCGACGACCCGCCCTCGGTGCTTCGCCCGCCCGAGTTCCTGGCTCTGGCCGGATTGCTCGCGGCCTGCCTGGCCCTCGCCCTCTGGGGCGGCCCGGCCCTCGCCTACGCGGACGCCACTGTCCAGTGGCTGGCGCAACCGCAGGATTACGTCCGGGCCGTCCTCGGCGCCGCCCATGGAGGGGCGGGCGCATGAGCCGGTTCCTGCCCTACCCGCTGCTGACGGTCGCCCTCGCCCTGACCTGGCTCCTGCTGAACGCCCCGATCACACCGGGAAGCGCCGCGCTGGCGCTCCTCGTCGGGGTGTCGGTTCCCGCCGTAATGCGGGCGCTGCAGCCCCGCGCCGTCCTCGTGCGCGCGCCGGGCACCCTCGCGCGCCTCGCCGTCGTCGTACTCTACGACATGGTCCGGTCGAACGTCGACGTCGCCCGGATCATCCTGGGCCTGCGCCGCGGGGAGCGGCGCACCGGGTTCGTGACGATCCCCCTCGACCTGCGCGAGCCCTTCGGCATCACGGTCCTGTCGATCATCCTCACCGGCACCCCCGGCACGCTCTGGGTGCAGTACGATTCGCAGACCGGCTGCCTGCTCCTGCACGTGCTCGACTATACGGGCGGGGACGAATGGGTGCGGCGGGTGAAGGACCGCTACGAGCGCCCCCTGATGGAGGTCTTCGCATGAGCGCCACCGCCGTTCTCGACTGGGGGCTCGGCCTGGCCCAGGGCATGCTCGTGCTGGCGATGGCGCTCGCCGCGTGGCGGATGCTGCGCGGTCCGCGCGCGCAGGACCGCATCCTCGGCCTCGACACCCTCTACCTCAACGGCATGCTGGCGATCGTGGTCCACGGCATGCGCACCGGCAGCGGCCTCTACTTCGAGGCGGCGCTGATCCTCGGCATGATCGGCTTCACCGCCACCGTGGCGCTGGCCAAGTTCCTGATGCAGGGCGAGGTGATCCAATGAGCGGCGCAGAGCTGCCGCTCTGGGCCGCCTGGCTGGTGGTCGCGCTGGCGGTCGTCGGAGCCGCCTTCTCGCTGACCGGAGCCCTCGGCCTCATCCGCCTGCGGACCTTCTACGAGCGCGTCCACGCCCCGACCCTCGGGGCGACGCTGGGCATGGCCCTGATCCTCATCAGTTCCATGCTGCTCCTTTCGCTGCTCGAGGGCCGGCTCGTCCTGCGCGACGCCCTGATCGGCGTGTTCCTCACCGTGTCGACGCCCGTCACGCTCCTGCTCCTCGCGCGGGCCGCGGCACATCGCGACCGCCACGAGGGCACGCCCGACGCGCCGCCGGAGATCTGACGCTCGCGCCGGCCAGCGCCCGGCCGGGACGAACCGAACCGGCCCGGACGGACCTTGGCTCGACAGGCTCACGCGACCCGCCGGAATGCGGGTCGCACCGCCCCGCGGATCGGTGTTCCCGAGGATGCGTCCCGGGTTCGGGCGACAATCCTGCCGCCCAGGGGCGGGGCGCGTCGACAAGGATCGGCGGCCCCGGCTCAGAGCTCCGGCACGGCGTGAGGGTCGAGGACCGCCCCGTAGGTCAGGACGGCCCGTGCGAGGCGCGTCATGTTCTGCGCGGCCGCGTTGAGCCGGGGGACCATCGGATCGTCGGCCGGTAGCGCGGCGACCAGCAGGACGAGTGCGTCCTGAAGGCCCTGCAGCGAGCGCGTGATCGACGCGGAGGTGCCGGCGAGCCGATGGCGGCACCCGCCGGCCTCGAGATCCGCCAGGCCGGCGCGGTTCTCCGCCGGGCCGAAACGGTGGGCGGACCGGTCGAACGGAAGGCCGGAGGTTTCGCGCATGGCCGCCTCACGCCGTCCGGATCTTGGCGAGGAAGCGGGAGACCTCGCCGTCGAGATGCTCGGACTGGCGCGAGAGGTCCGAGGCGGCGGTGAGGACCTGGGTCGCCGCGCTTCCGGTCTCCTCGGCCGCCCGGGCGACACCGGACATGTTGCTGGTGACCTCGCCGGTCCCGGTGGCGGCCTCGGTCACGTTGCGCACGATCTCCTGGGTCGCCGCCCCCTGCTGCTGCACGGCGGCCGCGATGGACCCCGCGACCGCGTCGATCTCCTTGATGCGCCGACGGATGCCATCGATGGCGCTCACGGCGCCTCCCGTCGCCCCCTGGATCCGCCCGATCTGCCCGGTGATCTCATCGGTCGCCCGGGCCGTCTGGTTGGCGAGTTCCTTGACCTCGGCCGCGACCACCGCGAAGCCGCGTCCGGCCTCGCCGGCCCGGGCCGCCTCGATGGTCGCGTTCAGGGCCAGGAGGTTGGTCTGGCTCGCGATGGCCGAGATCATGGCGACGACGTCGCCGATCCTGCGCACGGCCTCGCTGAGTTCCTGGACCAGGGTCGCCGTCTGTTCCGCCTCGGCGACCGCCTGGCCCGCCAGGACCTCCGAGCCCGCGACCTGCCGGCTGATCTCGTCGACCGAGGCCCCGAGCTCCTCCGCGGCCGCCGCGACGGTGCCGACATTGGCGGCCGCCTGGCTCGCGGCGGCAGCTACGGCGGTCGATTGCTGTGCGGTCTCCGCCGCGATGCCCGACATGCCGGAGGCGGTCGCCTGCAGCTCGGTCGCCGCGGAGGCGACAGAGGCCAGGACGGCTCCCACCGTCTGCTCGAAGGCGTCGGCCAGTTGCACGCGCTCGGCCCGGTGGCGGGCCTCGGCCTCGACCCGCTCGCGCGCGGAGGCCTCCTCGAGGCGCCGGACCTGTTCCCGCTGCTCGACCTGGGCCGTCACGTCGATGGCGAACTTGGTGATCTGTATGGGTCGTCCGTCGGCGTCGAGCACCGGGTTGTAGCTGGCCTCGATCCAGACCTCGCGCCCCGCCTTGCCGATGCGGCGGAACTGCCCGGCCTGGGACTCGCCGCGGCGCAGGGCTTCCCAGAACCGGGCGTACTCGGCACTCGCGCGGTGGGCAGCGTCGACGAACAGGCCGTGATGCTGGCCGACGACCTCGGCCGCCGTATAGCCGACGGCGGCGAGGAAGTTGGCATTCGCCTCGAGGACGCGGCCGTCGAGGTCGAAGCTGATCACGGCCTGCGACCTGCGGATGGCGTCGACCTGCCCGCGAAGCGCGTTGGTCTCGACGGTCTGCGCCGTGATGTCGGTGGCGTACTTCACCACCCGCGCGACCTGGCCGGCGCCGTCGCGGATCGGATTGTACGAGCCCTTGATCCAGACGGCCTTGCCGTCCTTGGCGACCCGCTTGAATTCGGCAACCTCCGCGTGGCCCGCCCGGAGGCCGTCCCAGAAGGCGGCGTAGGCGCGGCTGTCCCGGTAGGCCGCCTCCACGAACAGGCTGTGATGGCGTCCCCGAACCTCGTCGAGGGTGTAGCCCATGACCGCGAGGAAGGCCGCGTTGGCCGACACGATGGTGCCATCCGGGGTGAACTCGATGACGGCCTGGGACGCCTCGATCGCGGCGAGGCGGCGCGCTTGGTCCTCCCGCTCCAGGCGGGGGGTGGCGTCGGTCCATTCCAGGACGTAGCCCGAGATCCTGTGACCCTCCATCAGCGGCGTGACGGCGACGTCGAAGGGTCTGCCGCCCAGGCGGACCAGGGCGTCGTGCCGATGGCGCAGCCCGAGGGCGACGATGGACTGGCCGGACAGGTCGCGGCAGAGGTCGTCGAGGCGGCGACCCTTATGGTCGGCTCCGCCCGGCCCGAGCAAGTCTTCCATGGCAGGATTCATCGTCGTGACGACCGACAATGCGTCGAGCCCAAGAACCGGCATACGCAAGCCGCCAAAAACTGCGGCGCCGGACCTCGACTTACGTGACGCTCCTATGAAATCGAACATCGGATATTTCTCCCCTTAGTTTGACTTGTTGTTCGAATCTTCGCGATGACCGATCAAGATCATCACATCATTGTGAGACCACATCACTTGACGATATCTGAATCAGATATTCAGCCCGGCACTGGAAAAATGTCTTTCCGCGGCCCAGACGGCTAAAAAAACCATCCTTTCGACATGAGACCGACGATCGTGACAAATTCTCTGCCATTCTTGGCTCTTGGATCAGGCCTGTGCGAAGGGCGTCTGCGAGCCGCCGTCACCCCGGCAGAAGGGTGGTCCGACCCGCTCCGGCCCGGCCTGGCTGGGTCCGGCGGGACGACCGAAGAAGGTTCGGGACCGAAGCATCCCTCATCCGCACCAGGTCAGGTCGCTCAGGGCGCGCAGCGGCCGCGTTCCGGGTCGGTCGGCGCCCACCCATCATGGGCGGCCCACGGGGCGACCGCGGTGATCCGCCGCGAGCCTCAGACGATTGCCAGCGCGGTCCGCATCCGTGCCTGATCCGGCACCGGCGAGGACGTCGCCTCGATGCGATCGATCAAGGCCATCACCTCGGAAGCGGGCCGCGCGGGGCTGTAGAGGAAGCCCTGTGCGACGTCGCAGCGCTTGGCGCGGAGGACGTCGAGTTGCGCCTGGGTCTCCACGCCCTCCACCGTCACGTTCATCGAGAGGGCGCGCGCCATCCGGGCGATCGCCTCGACGACGGCGACCTTCTCGGGCCGCCCCTGAAGGTCGCGCACGAAGGAGCGGTCGACCTTCACCTTGTCGAAGGGAAATTCCGTGAGGTAGCTCAGGCTGGAATAGCCCGTGCCGAAATCGTCGAGGGCGATACGCACCCCCTGGGCACGCAGCCGCTTCAGGTTCTCCAGGACCTCGTCGCCGTGGTCGAGCAGGACCGATTCGGTGATCTCGATCTCCAGGCGTTCGGGCGCCAGCCCCGTCTCCCGCAGGATGGCGGCGACCTCCTCGTGGAAGCTCGGCCTGCGCATGTGGATGGAGGAGATATTCACCGCGACGCACAGGTCCGGCCATCGGCGCGCGTCGGTGCAGGCGCGGCGCAGGGCCCAGCCGCCGATCTCGACGATGAAGCCGGTGGCTTCCGCGATGGGGATGATCTCGCCCGGCGAGACCCAGCCGTGCCCGGGCTTGTTCCAGCGCAGGAGCGCCTCGAAGCCCGTGACCCGCCCGCTGCGCATGTCGACCAGCGGTTGGTAGTGCAGTTCCATCGCGTCGGCGGCGAGCGCTTCGCGCATGTCCGTGTCCAGCTGACGCTGACGATGAGCGCGCTCCTCGAGGGACGGGTCGAAGCTGTGCCAGCGCCCCTTCCCGGCCGATTTGGCGCTGTAGAGCGCGAGGTCTGCACGGGACAGGAGGCTCGACGGATCGATGGCGTCGTCCGGCACGCAGGCGATGCCGACGCTCACGCCGATCTCCACATGCGCCTCATCGATCCGGAAGGACTGTCGAAGGGTGGATACGATGCCTTTGGCCAGAATCTCGGCCGCAGCCTTGCCGGCCTGTGGGGCGACCACGGCGAACTCGTCGCCGCCGAGGCGGTACGCCGTGGCCTCCGACCCGCAGAGGTCCGTCAGGCGCTGGGCGACCTGCCCGAGAAGACGGTCGCCGATGAGATGCCCGCGGCCGTCGTTCACCGCCTTGAACCCGTCGAGATCGAGGTAGAGCAGTACGCCCCGGCCCGCTCTCGAGGACGCCTCGCCGCAGAGATCCTGAAGGGCCGCCTGGAGCGCCGCCCGGTTGGGCAAGCCGGTCAGATTGTCGTGGCCGGCGAGAAAGGCGATGCGCGCCTGCGCCTCCCGGCTGGCCGTCACGTCCGATCCCACGCCGCGATATCCGACGAAGGTCCCGAGGGCATCGAAGATGGGCCGGCCGTTGAGGGTCAGCCAGCGCCTGCCGTCCCGCGTCCGGAGCCGCACGGTGTGATCGCGGAACGGACTCCGCGCCGCGATGGCGGTCAGGACGGCATCGATCCCGGTCGCGCCCCCGGCCTCGTCGGCGAAGTCCCTCAGGACAGCTTGGAGCGTGCGGTGGCGAAGGGCAACCGGATCGACGCCCAGCAGGCCGGCGATCGGCTCGAGGGAGGGCCTCAGGCGGCCGATGGTGTCGATCTCCCACAGCCAGTCGCTCGTCCCCTCGGCGAAGTCCTTGAGCAGGAGCTCGATCGTCTCGCTCTGGGCCTGCACCACGACGCGGTCCCGGATGCGCTGGTAGGCGTGCCCGCACAAGCGACGCGCGCTGACGAAGACGAAGGTCGCGTAGAGGGTCAGCAGCAGGGCAACGGAGTGGCCGACCGGTCCCTCGCACCCCGCCAGGCCGATGAAGATGCCGGCGACCACCGGGACCACCGCCAGAAGGGCGAGGGAGAAGACGGGGCCGGCGACGTAGGCGTGCGAGATCAGGGCGGCGCAGACGGCGCCGACGACGACCCGATAGGCATTGTCGAGGGTCGGGAGCAGGACGGCCGGCATCGTCGCCCAGACGAGGCCGCGCCCGAACGCGAGCAGGTGCAGGACCCGGAAGGCCCCGCGGGTGGAGGGGCAGGACGCGCCCCCGCCGATGACACCCCGGTAACGGTGCGTGGCGACGATCGCGGCACCGCAGAGCGTCGTCACCGCCGCGGCCAGCACGGCGAGGTAGGTCTTCGCGGCGATGTCCCAGAAGATGGCGGCGAGCGAAAGCGCCACGGTCGCCTGGGTGAAAGCGGAATAGCGGCCGAGTTGCAGCGTCTCGCCGAGCATCGCCGCGCGGACCGCCGCACCCAGCCGTGCTTCGTCTTGGGAGGGGGAGGCCGGGGTATCGGCCTGCTCCGGAGCGGTCTCGACCCCTTCCGGGCCGGCATCGCCGATCGCACCGGTGGTGCGCCCATCGTCCAAGACCGCGAAGCGATCCCAGGATCCGTCCGGGGATCCGTCCCGTCGACCGGATAGGCCAGGGTGTGCGGAGACGGGCGGCATCAGGCGGCCATGCTGCGAGAGGCTGCGCGGCCTTGCCAGGTCGAGGCGTCGACCTCGCGGGTGGAGACCTTGATCAGACCCCCGTTCTGGCTGAACTCGGTGACGGCGACCGTCATCACCTGCATGCTGGCCGACATCTCCTGGGCCACCGCAGCCTGCTGCTGGACGGCGGTCGAGGAGGCCGCGATGTCGTTCGTCGGCCCGATGGTCTCCCCGATGCGGGCGATGGCGGTGGCGGCCCCCCAGGCGGCGGATTGGATGCCGGTGATCTGGCTTCCGACGCTCGGGGTCGCCTTCGCCGTCTGGGCGGCTAGGCTCTTCACCTCAGCGGCGCCGATGGCGAAGTGCTGCCCCGGCTCCCGGGCCGGCGCCACCTCGATGGTGGCGTTCCGTGCCAGGCGGCTGGTCCGGCGGGCGATCTCGCCGACGAAGGCAGCGATGCCGTCGAGGTCGAACTCGATCGACTTTTGGGAGGCATCGAGCGCACTGAGCTTCGATTTCAGTTCATCGCCACCCCAGAACATCGCCATCCCCATGCAACGGACAGGCTGCCGTTACTGGTGCAAGCTAGGCATGCGGACATAACGCAAACACAGGCAAATCCCCGAAACTCGGGGGTATCTCCAAATTTTCGCGTCGCATTTTCTGTCATCCGGGATGCAACGTCCAAGGCTCGCACCCGGCTGAAACGAAATCTGTCATGCCCCATCCTCGCATGTGGCCAACGAGCCGGAACTGATGACCGAGGCGTTGAAGCCGGTCTTCGGGTGGGAAGGCGGGCCCTTCACCGTCGAGGCGCGTTTCAATCGTTTGTTTTCGCGCCTGTTTTCGTCCACGCGGAGACGAAGACGCGCATGCCGTCGGATGAGCCGTGCGCCCCTCCCCGCAGCGCATCCCGGGGGGCATCACGGTACGAATGCCAAGCCAGGTGTCTTTTCACCCATTGGCAAGTCGCTTCGGAGCTATAAGGACAGCAGGCAGGTCGAATCGCTGGAGCCAAAGGGGAAGCCTGTGCCCACGAGAGTTCTCATGCGCCCCCAGACGGCATCCGATGGCAACGGAACCCTGCGGGCGTTCTCCTCCCGGCACTTCCTCAAGCTCATCGAAGACACCGGCAAGGTGGGCTTCTGGTCCGCGGACCTTTGCAGAGAAGAGGTCGACGCGTCGCCGGGACTCTACCGTATTCTCGGCCTGGACCCGGCCTCCCGCGTAACCTTCGGGTTCGGCCTGGACATGATCCACCCCGACGACAAGGCCGCCCACGCGGATCAGATCGCGGTGCTGCGGAATGGCCAACCGATCAGCCGCGAGTTCCGGATCATCCGCCCGGACCGCACCCAGCGCTGGCTGTTGCACCATGCCGAGGTGATCCTGGGGCAGGACGGCAAGCCGAACCAGGGCATGGGCGTGGTGTTCGACGTGACGGCGCGTCACGATGCCATGAATGCGGTCATGCAGCGCCACGACCGCCTCAACGCCCTGATCGCCGCGACCGCCGCGGTCTTCTGGCTCAACAAGGCGAACGGCGAACCCAGCGAGATGCCGCAATGGATGGCCCTGACCGGTCAGAGCCACGCGGAAATGGAGGGCATGGGCTGGCTGAACGCCGTCCATCCCGATGATCGCGCCCGGACCCAGGCGGCCTGGATGACGGCGGTCGAGCACACGGCGCCCTACAACACCGACTACCGGGTGCTGTGCGCGGACGGCATCTACCGCTGGTTCAACGCCCGCGGCGCTCCGGTCCTGAACCGCGACGGCTCGGTGCGGGAGTGGGTCGGCGTCTGCCTCAACGTCCCGGGCCGGAATCGATACGGCGCCTCCGGCACCGAGGCGTCGCCGCCGCCCTCCCCGCAGGCGACGGCCACGGCTTCGGCCGAGGCCGGACTGACCTCGGGACAGGTGCGGGCCGCCCGCGGCCTGACCGGCCTGTCGAAGGAGGAACTGGCCAAGCTGGCCAACGTCTCCGTCTCGACCTTGAACCGCCTGGAGGATTCCAATTCCGCCATCCAGCCGCGACCCGACACGATCCTGGCCGTGCGCCGGGCTCTCGAGGGGGTCGGCGTCGAGTTCATCTTCGAGGCGGGGAAGAAGCCGGGCGTTCGCGAGGCGTGAGCATCGCGGGGCGACGGGATCGGGCCGCCCCGGACGGATCGCTCAGTTGGCCGTCCGATGCGACGCGGCCGGCGCGAAGGTCCACCCGTTCAGGGAGCGGGGGATCGGCAAGCGCGCCAGGTCCAGCCCGCACGCGGCTTTGTAGGCGTGCTCCTCGGTCAGCATCCGGAGCCCCTGCTCCGCCGTCTCGCAGGTTCCGAGAACGTCGTGGTCCAGCAGAACCACGTAACAATCCTTCTGCCCCAGGAGCGTTCGCTGGATGCGGAATGCTCCCTGAGGCGTATCACAGAGCCAACAACCACCCATGGCGCGCACCTCCGCCTGAGATCCGGGAGCGAGATCATGCGGCGCGCACCCGATCCCTGTCCAGAACCTTAATGCATACCTTTTGGTCTTACATGCAAAATTCCGCTTCCGCTCCCGGCGAGGCCTGCCCGTTGCGACGCTGTGCTGGCGGAGACCCGAAAGGGGATGACGGAATCGGGTGAGCGGTCCTACACTCCGCGCTGCCGACGACGGCCCCGACCCGGTGAAGGAGACGCAGCGTGAGCGGACCAGAATCCGACGAAGACCGCGTCCGGAATACCACGGAGGTCGCGTCGAGGTCGCGCCGGTCCTTCCTCGCGCGGGGCACTGCCCTCGTCGGCGGCGGCCTCGTCGCCGCACGCGCGGCGGAACCGGCCGCGGCGGCGTCCCCGGCCGGCGGTCCGCCGGGCGTGCCGCCCTGGATGACGACCCCCGGCGCGGAGACCGGGGCGCAACCCTACGGGACGCCGTCGCCGTTCGAGAAGACCGTCGTCAAGAACATTCCGAAGACCCTCAAGCAATACACCTCAGCATCGGTGCGCACGCCGCTGCAGGAGCTCGACGGGATCATCACGCCCAACGGGCTGTTCTACGAGCGCCACCATGGCGGCGTCCCCGCGATCGACCCGGCCCAGCACCGCCTGATGATCCACGGCCTGGTGGAGCGGCCCCTGGTCCTGACCATGGACGACGTCCGGCGCTTCCCGAGCGTGTCGCAGATCCACTTCATCGAGTGCTCGGGCAACCCCGACTTCAAGGCGATCCGGGCGGGCCGCACCGCCTCCGACCTGGTGGGGCTGGTGAGCTGCGCCGAATGGACGGGCGTGCGCCTCAGGACGGTGCTGGAGGAGGCCGGCCTCCAGCCGGGCGCCAAGTGGGTGATCGCCGAGGGCGCGGATGCGGCCGCGCTGACCCGCAGCCTCCCGATCGGGAAGTGCCTCGACGACGCGCTGCTCGTCTACAGCCAGAACGGCGAGCGCCTGCGCCCGCAGCAGGGCTACCCCCTGCGCGTGCTCCTGCCCGGCTACGAGGGCAACATGAGCGTGAAGTGGCTGCGCCGGCTCAACGTGACGGACGCGCCGGCCTATTCCCGCGAGGAGACGGCCAAGTACACCGACCTGATGCCGGACGGGACCGCGCGGCAGTTCACCTTCACCATGGAGGCGAAGTCGGTGATCACGCGGCCGTCGGGGACGCAGCGGATCGTGCCCGGCTTCAACGAGATCACCGGGATCGCCTGGAGCGGGCGGGGCACGATCGCCCGGGTCGAGGTCTCGGTGGACGACGGCCGGAGCTGGCAGGCGGCGCAGCTCCAGGCGCCCGTCCTCGACAAGGCGCTGACCCGGTTCCGCCTGGCCTGGACCTGGAACGGAGAGCCCGCCGTGATCCAGAGCCGGGCCACCGACGAGACCGGCTACGTGCAGCCGCTCTTCTCCGAACTGGCCGGGGCCCGGGGCCTGAACTCGTTCTACCACAACAACGCCGTCATCCCCTGGCGCATCGCGGAGAGCGGAGAGGTGTCGAATGGCTATCCCAAGGCGTGACGGCACCGCCCTCCGGATGGGCCCCAGGGCCGCGATCGGCTTGGCCGCGACCGCTTTGGCCGCGGTCGTTTCGGCCGCGATCGCTTCGGCCGGCCCGGCCTCGGCCGAGACCCGCTACGGGATCGGGCGCCCCGCCACCGCGGCGGAGGTCGCCGCCTGGAACATCGACATCGACCGGGACGGCCGGAAGCTTCCCGCCGGCCGAGGCAGCGTCGCCCAGGGCGGCGCGCTCTTCGCCGAGCGCTGCGCGTCCTGCCACGGCGCGAAGGGCGAGGGCGGCCTCGGCGACCGGCTCGTGGGCGGCCAGGGCACCCTCGCCTCGGCCCAGCCGGTGAAGACGGTGGGCAGCTTCTGGCCCTATGCCCCGACGCTGTTCGACTACGTTCGCCGGGCCATGCCGATGAACGCGCCGCAATCGCTCACGGACGACGAGGTCTACGCCGTCGTCGGCTACCTGCTGAACCTGAACGGGCTGGTCCCGGACGACGCCGTCCTGGAGGCGAGGAGCCTCGCCGCCGTGCGGATGCCCAACCGCGACGGCTTCGTGCCGGATCCGCGCCCCGACGTGCCCTGAGGCGCGGTGGACGAGGCCTCGGCTGCCAAGCTGGACTTAGCTGCCGGGTTTGGCGTGGACGTTGGCGAAGAACAGCTCCCGCCAGTCCCGGGCGCCGCGGCGGATCGTTTTCGTGCGGGCCATGAAGGTGACGACGGGCAGGATCGCCTGGGGCGTGGTCGTGAAGCTGACCTGGGGCGAGGCCAGGATCGACGCGATGAGGCCGACGTCGGAGCCGTCGCGGGCGAGGCGCACATAGGCCTGGGCGGCGGCCCGGGGGTCGCCCGCGATGGAGGCGACCACCTCCTCCAGGGCCGCCGTGAACGCGGCGTGGAGGGTGGGATTGGCCTCCACGAAGGCGGCGGAGGCCCAGACCACGTTGAAGGTCGAGGGTCCGCCGAGCACGTCGAAGGAGTTGAGGATCGTCCGGATGCCGGGCCTGCGCAGCTCCAGCTCCTGGATCGGCGCGGCGGTGAAATGCGCGGTCACCTCCTGGCCGGCCAGGAGGGCGGCCATGCCGTCCGGGTGCGACAGAGTCACGGTCAGGCGGTCGAGGTCGTTGCGCCGCGCCTCCCCGAGCGCCTTCTCGGCCGCCATCTGCAGGAACATGGCCTGAACCGAGACCTTCACGGCCGGCAGGGCGATCTTGTCCCGGTCAGTGAAGTCGGCGAGCGAGCGGATGCGCTCCGCATTGGTGTTCATGAGGAGCGGCATGGCGTTCATCGCCGCCACGCCCTTCACCGCCATGGCGGTGCCCTCGGTCTTGGACCAGAGCAGGACGAGGGGCGGCACGCCGCCGGCCACGAACTGGATCGAGCCGGACAGGAGCGCGTCGTTCATCGCGGCCCCGCCCGCCAGGGTGACGTAGCGGACGCCGAGCCCCGACAGGCCCCGGGCCGCGGCGTGGGTCTGGAGCAGCCCCTGCTCCTCCATGAGCATCAGCGGCAGGTGTCCCAGGCTCGGCTGGCGCGCGATGGTGACCGCCCGCACCTCGGCCCGGGCCGGGCGCAGGCCCCCGAGGAGGGGCAGTCCCGCGCCGAGCAGTCCCCGGGCCAGTACGTCGCGTCGGCGCATGTGAACCTCCCTGGACCGGACTCGCGATGGGGGATGCGGTCGGCCCGCCTTACGGAACGGAAATTTTCGGCCTGCGGATCACCGGGGCGGGCACGCTCTCGATCAGCACGTTGAGGCAGGCCGGCAGGCCGCTGGCCTGCGCCTCCTCCAGGGCCCCGGACAGGTCCTCGGCCCGGGTGACGAGGGCCCCGTGGCCGCCCAGAGCCGTCACGACGCGGTCGTAGCGGGAACTCAGGAGGTCGCAGTGGCGCGCCCGCGCCGCGCCGTACTGGCGCAGCTGGATCTGGTACTCGGCGTTCCAGCGGGCATCGTTGCCCACCACGGCGATGAAGGGCAGGCCGTAGCGCACGGCGGTGTCGAACTCGGCCATGTGGAAGCCGAAGGTGCCGTCCCCCAGGACCGCCACCACGGGCCCCGCCGGGTCGTGGAGGCGGGCCGCCAGGGCGAAGGGCAGCGACGCGCCGATGGTGCCCGAGACCCCGTTGATGAGGCGCCGGGGGGCCTGCACCAGGGCCTGGGGCCATTGCCCGATCTCGCCCCCGTCGCAGATCAGAGTGCCACCGGGATGCCGGTCGAGGAAGGCGGCGACGCCGCGGCACAGCTCCACCGGATGGAGGCGGCCCTCGGGGCCGCGCCGGTCATCCCAGTCCGGGGGCCGGTACGCCACAGCCGCCCGCACGGTGGCCGGCCAGTCCGTCCCCGCGCGCGGGCGCCCCCCGGCGCAGGAGCCGGCCAGGGCCGCGAGGGTCGGCAGCGCATCGGCCGTGCCCGAGACGGCGAGGCGGGCCGGATCGACCCGCGCGACGAGGGCGGGGTCGGGGTCGACGACGACGAAGCGGCAGGCCGGCGCCACCGCGGGCGCCTCGCCGAACTTCAGGGTGAAGTCGAGGGGCTTGCCCACGAGCACGAGGCAGTCGGCCTGGGCCAGCACCTCGGCGAAGGCGCCCAGACTCGGATCGTTGAGGCCGCGCGGGCTCTCCATCCCGAGGACGGGCACGCCCGAGGCCGCCTCCAGCGCCGCCATCCGGGCGCGCCCCTCGGCGCCGCAAGCGACCGGGCCGCACAGGATCAGGGGGCGCTGCGCCCGGCCGAGCTCCGCCGCCACCGCCGCGACGAGGTCGGCGCCGGGCGCGCCGACCCGGATCGCGGCCTCGGCGGGTGCCGGGGGAGCGGCCGAGAGAGCGACCGGGGCCTGCGCTTCCAGGAGGTCGACCGGCAGGCTGAGATGCACGGGCCCCGGCCGGCCCGCGCGGGCGATCCGCAGGGCCCGGGCGACGTCGTCGGCCAGGGTGTCGACGGCAGCCGCCGTCCAAGAGGCCTTGGTCATCGGCCGGGCGATGTCGGCCTGGGCGAGTTCCTGGAAGGCGCCGCGCCCAAGCTCCGACAGGCCGGCATGGCCCGAGAGCAGGAGGACGGGGCTCTCCGCCGCCAGCGCCGTGAACAGGGCGGCGGCGCCGTTGGTCTGCCCCTGGCCGCCGGTGACCAGGGCGACCCCGACCTCCCCGGTCAGGCGGCCCCAGGCATCGGCCATGTGCACGCAGGCGGCCTCCTGGCGGACATGCACCACCGCGATATCCGTGCCCAGCAGGGCATCGAAGATCGGCATGATGTGGTTGCCCGACAGGGTGAAGATGCGGCGGACGCCGAGGCGCTCCAGCGTCTCGACGACGATGTCGGCTCCGCGCGGCCGGCCCCGGGACTGGTCCATGGCGTCTCTCTCGGCGATCCGTCGGGTGGGGGCGCGGCCTCAGGCCGCCGCGTCGAGGAGGGAGGCGCCCGGGCGCACATGGGTGAAGGCGACGGGCTCCAGGGTGACGTCGAGCCCCTCCCCGGCCTGGCGCACCACGGTGTAGTGCGAGGTGGCGAGATCGGAGGCGTCGGGGAAGTCCTCGCGAAAGTGCGCCCCGCGGCTGTCGGTGCGGGCCAGGGCCGCGGCCCGGATCGCCTGGCTGACGCGGACGAGGTTCTCGAGGTTGAGCCGGTCCATCCAGGTCAGGTTGTAGCGGCGGTCGCCGTCGGGGATGCCGGCCTCCGCCACCGCGGCCGCGAGGGCGTCGAGGCGCTCCCCGGCCCGGGCCAGCCCGGCCGCGTCGCGCAGGATGCCGACATCGTCCCACATGGTGGCGTAGAGGGCCTCCCGGATCGCCTCCAGGTCGCCGGCCGGGCGCCCGAGAGGGCCGTAGGCGCGAGCGAGCCCCGCCTCGATCGCGTGAGGATCGGGCTCGGCGAGGCGTCGCACGCCCCGGACGTCGCGGGCCATGGCGGAACCGGCCAGGCCCCCGAACACCGTCGAGTTGGCGACGCCGTTGCCGCCGAGGCGGTTGGCCCCGTGCACCCCGCCGGTATCCTCCCCGGCCGCGTAGAGGCGCGGCAGCTCGGTGCCGCAGCCGGGGCGGAAGGCGACCCCGCCCATCATGTAGTGGGCGGTGGGGATGACCTCGACCAGGCCCCCGGCGAGGTCGAAGCCGCAATCGGCGCAGCGCTCCACCATGCCCTTGAACTTGGCGGCCACGTCCGCGGGCCCGAGATGGCTCATCTGGAGGTAGACGCCGCCATGGGGGGTGGCGTGGCCGTCGCGGATCCGCCGCATGATCGAGCGGCTGACGACGTCGCGGGTCGCCCGCTCCGCCCGCGGGTCGTAGTGCTGCATGAAGCGCTCGCGGGAGGCGTCGAGCAGGTAGCCGCCCGCGCCCCGCAGCCCCTCCTCCAGCACCGTGCCGGTCATCCGCGTGCCCGCGCCCGCCAGCAGGCCGGTGGGATGGAACTGGACCATCTCCATGTCGCGCAAGGGCAGGCCGGCGCGGAGCGCCATGGCGAGGCCGTCGCAGGTCTTGTCGCCGGAGGGCGTGTGGAACTTGTACATGGTCGGGCCGCCGCCCGTGGCGAGCAGGGTCGCCCGGGCGCGGACCAGGACCGGGATTCCGGTCCGCATGTCGAGCATCAGCACGCCGGCGAGGCCGGAGCCGTCGGCGGCCGGGATCAGCTCGAGGGCGCGGTGATCCTCCAGGCGCCGGACGTCCCGGCGCCAGACCTGCTCGGACAGGCGGTTGATGATCTCGATGCCGGTGAGGTCGCCCTTGTGCACGGTGCGGTCGAAGGTCTGACCGGCGAAGGCCTTCTGGTGGACGCTGCCGTCGGGGTTGCGGTCGAAGAAGCAGCCGAGCTCGGTCTCCAGTTCGCGGATGCGGACCTGCGCCTCCGTGACCAGGGTCCAGGCCAGCTCCTGGTTGTTCAGCCACTTGCCGCCCTCGATCGTGTCCATGAAGTGGCGCTCGACCGAATCGCCCGGGGCGAGGGCGACGTTGTAGCCGCCCTGGACCATGCGGGTGCAGCCGCACTTGCCGAGCAGGCCCTTCACCGCGACGGTGACCTGGAGGTCGGGGGCGGCCTTCTTGGCGTGGAGGGCGGCGAACAGGCCGGCGCCCCCCGAGCCCAGGATGAGGATGTCGGTCTCGACGGTGGTCGGCACGGCGCGCATCAGGCGGCTCCCAGGCTCTCGATGACGGCATCCCGCCGGCTGGCGACGTCGCGCTGGACGTCGGCGAAGAGCGAGCCGCCGTGGGAATCCATGCCGACCAGGAGGGGGCCGAAGTCGCGGATCGCGAACTTCCACAGGCTCTCGGGGTGGAGGTCGTCGAGGTCGATGTCGTCGATCCGCTCGATCCAGGTCGTCTCCAGGGCGGCGGCGCCCCCGACGATGGCGAGGTAGGCGCCGCCGTGTTCGGCGAAGGCCGCGAGGGTCTGGGGGCCCATGCCGCCCTTGCCGACGATGAGGCGCACGCCCTCGCGCCGCATCAGGGCGTCGGTGAAGCGCTCCATCCGCATGGAGGTGGTGGTGCCGATGCAGAACGGCGCGTAGCCCACCGGCGCCTCGGGGGAGACCGGTACGCGGTGGACGTTGGGCGCGGTGTGGATCACCGCGTGGCCGGTGAGATCGAGATGGGTCCGGCGCCCCCGGTCGAACATGTGGATCAGGGTGGCGTCCCGGATGCCGAACAGGGTCTTTCGCAGGGTGACGGTGTCGCCGACCTTCAGGGCGCGGACCTGGGCCGCGTCGACCGGCATGTCGAGAACGTGGTGCATGGCGCAGGCCCTCCCGGAGGCGGCGATTTCAGTCGAAGGCGATGCCGCCCGGCGTGAAGGTCGCCCTCGCCCGGCGGGCCGAGTGGCACTGGATGTTCACCGCCACCGGGTTCTGGGTGATGTGGGTGGCGGCGATTTCCACATGCACGGCGAAGCTGGTGGAGCGCCCGCCGAGCCCCTGGGGGCCGATGCCGAGTTCGTTGACGGCGCGCGACAGCTCCGCCTCGATCCGGGCGCCGTCGGGATCGGAACAGGCGGTCCGCAGCTTGCGGGTGGCCGCCACCTTGGCCAGATGCATGCACAGGTCCGAGGTGCCGCCGATGCCGACGCCCACGATGGTGGGCGGGCAGACGCGGCCGCCGAGCTCGATCACGCGGTCGATGACGAAGCGCTTGACCGCGTTGATGCCGTCCGAGGGCAGCAGCATCTGCAGGAACGAGCCGTTCTCCGAGCCCGAGCCCTTCGGGATCATCTCCACCGAGACGGTCTCGGGCCGATCGTCGAAATCCACATGGATGATCGGCACGCGGATGCCGCAGGAGGTCTGCTCGTTCACGCGGGTGATCGGGTGGACCACGGAGGAGCGTAAGGAATGCTCGGTGGTCGCGCGTTCGCAGCCGCGCCGGATCGCGGCCTTGAGGTCGGCGCCCTCGACGCGCACGTCGCGCCCGATCACCACGTTGTAGATCGGGATGCCGGTGTCCTGGCAGAGGATGTTCTTGGTGCGCTCGGCCACCGCGATGTTCTCCACCATGGTGCCGAGGATCGCCCGGCCGGTGGCGCTGGTCTCCTCGCGGGCGAGATCCGCGAAGCCCGCCTTGATGTCCGGCGGCAGCAGCTTCAGGGCGCGGACGTAGAGGTCCTTGCACACCGCTTCGACTTCGGTGAGGTCGAGATCCATGCCGGTCTCCTTCGAAGGGTTGGCTCAGGCGCCGCCGAGCAGGAACAGGAGCCCCACCGCGAACCCCGCCGCCACGCAGGCGGAGACGACGAGCGCCGTCCGCTCCCGGGTGACGAACCACTCGAGGGCCAGCACGCGCAGGCCCAGGACCATGTGCAGGGCCAGCGCGCTGACGAGGCCCCATTCGGCCGCGCGCACGAAGCCGTTGTGGGTCAGCCCGAGGAAGCTCTCGAGGCGGTCGGCCCCCTGCAGGGCGGTGCCGAGGGCGATGAAGTGCATCGGCAGGAACAGCGCCAGGGCGATCCCCGAGAGGCGGTGCAGCAGGGCGGCGGCGAAGCCCGCGCGCGGACGGGCGGCGCGGAGGCTCCTTGGCCGCGGGGCGGCGGTCTGCGTCCCGGCGCTCATGCGACGTAGACCGCGAGCGCCGCGCGCAGGCCGAGGACGACGAGGAGCGCCGCGACGGCGAGCATCGCCCCGTCGAGGGAGCGTCCGCGCCAGGGCGTCCACTCCCGCAGGATGCTGCGCAGGCCGATGGGCGCGTGGATCGCCGCCGCCACCACGAAGACGCCGTAGAACACGAGGAAGGCCAGGTTGCCCTGCGTCCGGCCCAGGATCTCCCCGGCGGTGAGCCCGCCGCGCACGGCGTACAGGATCGTGCCGAGATGGACCGCCACCGCCACCGCCAGGATCCCGGCGGTGCCGCGCTGCGCCACGTAGAGGAGCGGGCTCATGCCGACCTCCGGAAATGCCGGGCGCTGAGCCGCTTCAGGGCAGACCGGGCGGTGGCGCGCTTCAGCCCCGCGATGGCGAAGGTCGGCGCCAGGGCCTTGGGGCAGTGCTCGGTGCAGCTCATGTGGGTGTGGCAGGACTGGCAGCCGGCATCCCCGGACACGGCCTCCAGCCGCGCCGCCTGGCCCCGGTCGCGCACGTCGTTCACCAGGGTCCAGGCCCGGTTGAGGGCGGCCGGGCCGAGATAGTCCGGGTTCCACGTGACCACGTCGCAGGCGGCGTAGCAGACGCCGCAATTGATGCACTCGATGCCGGCATCCACCGCCCGGCGCGCGGGCGAATCCGGCGCCACCACGGCGAAGTCCGCGGGCGGCGCGTCGCCGGGCTCGAAGGCCCCGTGGGCGGCCGTCCACTTCTCGAAGAACGGCTCCATGTCGACGGCCAGGTCCTTGACCACCGGCAGGTTGCGCAGGGGCTCGAGGGTCAGGCCGTCGTCCTCCGCCACCGCCGCGACCCGCGTGCGGCAGGTCCAGCGCGGGCGCCCGTTCACCGTCATGGCGCAGGAGCCGCACATGCCAACCCGGCAGGCGAAGCGGTAGGCGAGCGTCGGGTCCTGCTCGCGCTGGATCTCGGTGACCACGTCGAGGATGGTCTGGGCCGGGCGCCGCGCCACGGTGAAGGCCTGGAAGCCGCCGTCCCGCCGGATGCGCACTCTCAGCGTCGCGCCGGGCACGGCCTCGACCGTGGGATCGGCCTGGGCGGGGGTGGGAGCGGACACGCTCATGCCTCAGCGCTCCGCCTTGGCGGCGGCGCCGGGAAAGAACAGCTCGCCCTGGTCGGCGGCCTTGGCGGCCACGAGGCCGGCGCGGTTCATGTAATCGAGATAGGCCAGCATGTTCAGGGGCGCGCTGGTCCACTGGGTCTGCGGCGCGCGGATGATCTCCACCGCCTCCGCCTCGGTGAGCCGGGCGTTCTCCGCCTTGATCCAGAGCGCGGCGACCCGGGCGGGCTCGGCCTTGATGAGCGCCAGGCTCTCCTCCAGGGCGGCCCGGAAGGCGGCCACGATCTTCGGGTTGGCGGTGACGAAGCGGCTGCTCGCCCAGACGAGGTTAAAGGTGTGCGGCCCGCCGAGGACGTCGTAGCTGTCCAGCACCTTGCGGGCCTTGGGGTCCTTCAGCTCCACCTCCTGGAACGGCGGGGCGCCGAAATGCGCCGTGATCTCGGAGCGGCCGCCGAGCATCGCCGTCTGGGCGTCGGGATGGCCCATCGAGACCGTGAGGGGGTCGAGCTTGCCCTGCTGGCCCGGCCCGAAGGCCTTCTCGGCGGCCATCTGCAGGGTGATCGCCTGGATCGAGCTCTTCACCGTGGGCAGGGCGATCTTGTCCTTCTCTGTGAAGTCCTTGATCGAGGAAACGGCCGGGTTCACGGTCACCAGCCAGAGCGGCATCGCGTTGAGGGCCGCCACACCCTTGATCATCAGGTTGCCGCGGGTGCGGCCCCAGATCGTCAGCATCGGCCCGACGCCGCCGGCGGCGAAGTCGAGGTTCCCCGAGAGCAGGGCCTCGTTCATGCCCGAGCCGCCGGTGAAGCGCAGCCACTCCGTCTTGAGCTCCAGGCCCTGCTGACGGGCCTGCTTCTCGAGGAGGTGCTCCTCCTCCATCACCGTGAGGGGCAGGTAGGAGATGCCGAACTGCTTGGCGAGGCGCACCACGGAGGCCTCCGCCCGGGCGGACCCCGCGCCGGCCAGAAGGCTCGCCGAGAGCCCCACCGAGATCAGGGCCGCGGCGCCGCAGAGCCGGATGAGACGGCCGAGTGCCATGTGTTCCTCCTGCCTTGAGCCCGAATTCTCTGGTCCGGTGCCGAGGGCCACGATAGCCTCGTGCCAATCGCTGTCAACGGTCATATGTCATATACATGAGTTGCCGATGTCGAACCGCATGCGCGGCGCCCCCACCCCCCAGGCGCATCCCGAAGTCCCGTCGCCGGCCGCGCCCGAGATCGCGCCCGTGACCGGACCCATGAACGCGCCCACGACCGCGTCCACGACCGCCCCCATGACCGGGCCTTTGGCGAGCCGTCCGCTCTACCTGCAGGCCCGCGACCTGCTGCTGCGCCGGATCGTGGACGGCACCTGGAAGCCGGGCGGCTACCTGCCGAGCGAGCCGCAGCTGGCCCTCGACCTCGGCGTCTCCATCGGGACGATCCGCAAGGCCATGGAGGACCTCGTCGGGCAGGGCCTGCTGGAGCGCCAGCACGGGCGCGGCACGCAGGTGGTGCCCCATTCGAGCGACCGGTCGCGCTTCCGCTTCCTGCGCTTCGTCCACGGCGACGGGCGGCCGTTCCGCCCGGTGGCCCGCGTCCTCGCCGCCGGGACCGCGCGGGCCGACGCGCAGGACCGGGCCGCCCTCGGGCTGGGGGCGGGCGCCAAGGTGCTGGTCCTGCTGCGGACCCGCAGCGAGGACGGCGTGCCGCTGATCTACGAGCGCATCGCGCTGCCGGCCGAGCCCTTCGCCGCGCTGAAGCCGGAGCCCGGCGCCGAGATGCTGGAGGAGATCTACGTGCTCTACCAGGCGCGCTGCGGCCAGACCGTGGCGCGGGCCCGGGACACGATCGCCACCGACCGGGCGAGCCCGGCCATGGCGGACGCCCTCGGCTGTGCGCCGGGGGCGCCCCTGCTGCTGGTGCGCCGGGTCGCCGTCGCCCTCACGGGCGACCCCATCGAGTATCGCCAGAGCTGGACGGCCATGCTTCACTACCGCTCCGACCTCGACTGACGGAGCGGAGGCCCTTCGGGCTGACCCACCTCAGGCCTGCATGCCCCAACGCTGCAGGGTGTGGCGCTCGATGGTCTGGAAGATCAGGTTCTCGACGCAGAGGCCGATGAGGATCACCGTCAAGAGCCCCGCGAAGACGTTGGGGATGTCGAGCATGTTCTTGTTCTCGAAGATGAACCAGCCCAGCCCCCCCGAGCCCGAGCTGACGCCGAAGACGAGCTCCGCCGCGATCAGGGTGCGCCAGGCGAAGGCCCAGCCGACCTTGAGGCCGGTGAGGATGCTGGGGAAGGCCGCCGGGATCAGGATCTTGGTGATCAGCCGGCTGCCGCGCAGGCCGTAGTTGCGCCCGACCATCTTCAGGGTCCGGCTGACCGAGAGGAAGCCCGAATGGGTGTTGAGGGCGATGGCCCAGGTCACCGAATGGACCAGCACGAAGATCAGGCTGCCGTTGCCCAGCCCGAACCAGATCAGCGCCAGGGGCAGAAGCGCGATGGCCGGCAGGGGATTGAACATCGACGTCATCGTCTCGAGGAAGTCGGTGCCGATGCGCGAGCTGATCGCGATGCCGGTGAGCAGGGTCGCCAGCAGGATCCCGAGGCCGTAGCCGATCAGCAGGACCTTGATCGAGCCCCAGGCCCGCAGCACCAGGGTGCCGTCCGCCACGCCCCGGGCGAAGGCCGTCACGGTGGCGGAGAAGGTCGGGAACAGGAGGTCGTTGTCGAGGTAGCGCCCGTAGGCCTCCCAGATCAGGGCCAGCACCGCCAGGATCACGAGCTTGCGCAGCCAACCCTGGTTGTAGAGGCGCTCGACGGCCGAGAGCGGCTTCTCGACGACGGCGCCCCCATAGGCGCCGCCGGTCTCGCGGACGATCTCGGGACGGGCGGGCCGGAGGAGGACGGGTGACACGAGCGCCTTCGCGGTCCTAGACATTCTCCGCCTCCTTGATCTCTTCGGAAAACAGCATCCGATGGATGCGCTGCTCCAGGAGCAGGGTCTCCTGCGGCGAGCCGGCCGTGTTGAGCTCGGCCTTGACCTCGCCGGGATGCGGCGAGAGCAGCAGGATGCGCGAGCCGATCTTGATCGCCTCCGGAATCGAGTGCGTGACGAACAGCACCGTGAAGCGCGTCTCCTCCCACAGGGCCAGGAGTTCGTCCTGCATCCGCCGGCGGGTGAGCGCGTCCAGGGCCGCGAAGGGCTCGTCCATGAGCAGGATGTCGGGCTCCATCGCCATGCCGCGGGCGATGGCCACCCGCTGCTTCATGCCGCCCGACAGCATGTGCGGATAGCTGTCGGCGAAGGCCGAGAGGTTGACCTTGTCGATATAGTGCATGGCCCGTTCGTCGGCGGCCCGGCCCGACAGGCGCCCCGAGGCCTCGAGGGCGAAGGCGACGTTCTGGCGGACGGTCTTCCAGGGCAGCAGCTGGTCGAATTCCTGGAACACCATCATCCGGTCCGGGCCGGGCTCGGTGATGGCCTGGCCCTTCAGGCGGATCTGGCCCTCCGTCGGCGCCATGTAGCCGCCCACCGACTTCAGGAGGGTGGATTTCCCGCAGCCCGAGGGTCCGAGCAGGACGAACCGGTCGCTCGGGAAGACCTGGAAGCCGACCCGGTAGGTCGCCGTGACGAGGTGGTCGGGGGTCTTGTACTGCAGCGTGACGCCGTCGACCTCGAGCAGCGGCCCCGTGACGTTCGAGGGCAAGCCTGTCGCCAAGCTCATCGCATCCTCCCTTTGGCCACGCGCATGGCGGCACTGCTGGTTTTCAGGGGCGGTCTGGAGCCGCTTTGCCTTCGGACGACCGGTCGCCCGAGCCCCGATCCGTCGGCCCTGGCACAATCGTTCGTCCGACCCCTGGATACCAAGCACGATCCTTCCTGTAAATATAATAGCTATCTATTATAAGACAGGTTTTTATTCTTGTTTGGCGGGCCTTTTCGGCTTGGGCCGGGAGCGGCCCGGGGGCGGCCTCGGTCCCGGTCCGAACCATTAGGGCGCTCTTAACGTTCGGCGCGTCACCGGCCCGATCCTCATGCCGGAACGCGGTCGCCCCGCAGCACAGCCCACCCGGACAGGATCCGTCATCGGCGAAGGATTAAAAGGAGGCCGGCAACGTAATCAGGTCTCATGCGACGAGACCTTCGAATCGGTTGATGACGCCGTCACGGGCTCTTGTGGAGACTTGGATTTACGGCATAGGTTCTTATCGGAACCATCTCGGGCGACCCCGCTCCTTCAGGGCGCAGCGTCCAGCGTCAGGGGACGCGCCGACCGCCGCGGGCGTCCTCCCGGCCACGGTCCGGGGGACGAACGGACATCCGACGATCGCCGTGCCACCCGCCCGAGACACGAAGGCGGGGCTCGTAGGGGAGAAACGATGAGCGACGCATCCGACGGTGCGCGGCGGGCGGGGTCCGTGGTCCGCGCGCCGCAGAGCTTCGTGGCCGGCCTCGTGCTGGTCCTGCTCGGGATGTTCGGCGTCTGGGCCGCGAGCGACCTGCCGCGGGGCACCCTCGGCGCCATGGGACCGGGCATGCTGCCGCACTGGGTGGCGATCGGCGTCGCCCTCTGCGGCGGCGTGCTCGCCGCGACGGGCCTGGTCCGCGCGGGGGCGGGCCTCCAGACCTTCGGCCTGCGCGGCCCCCTCGTCGTCGTGCTGGCCATCCTTGCCTTCGCGGTCACGATCCGGCCCTTCGCCCTCGGCCCCGTCGCCGGCCCGGGCCTCGGCCTCATCGTCGCGGGCCCGCTGGCGGTGATCGTCGGGGGCTACGCCACACCGGAGGCGCGCTTCCGCGAACTCCTGATCCTGGCCCTGCTCCTCACCGCCGGCTGCATGCTGCTGTTCGGGGACCTCCTGAACCTGCCCATCCCCATCTTCCCCACCGCCGTCATCGAGGCGGCGAGCGGCCGGATTCCGTCGCGGATGCTGCTGCGGCTCGCGGCCGGCGCCCTCGCCCTGGCGGGCCTCGGCCTGCTCGCCCTGGAACGCCGCGCCACCCGCCGGACCCGGACCGACGTCGCCCCGCACGCCATGACGACCTGATCGGGAGCGCGCACGTGACGGATCTCCTCGCCAATCTCGGCCTCGGCTTCGCCGTCGCCCTGAGCCTGCAGAACGTGACGCTCTGCTTCCTGGGCTGCCTCGTCGGCACCCTGATCGGCGTGCTGCCCGGCGTCGGGCCGATCGCCACCATCGCCATGCTCCTGCCGATCACCTTCGGGCTCGATCCCGTGGGCGCCCTCATCATGCTCGCGGGGATCTATTACGGGGCGCAGTACGGCGGCTCCACCACCGCCATCCTGGTGAACATCCCCGGCGAGGCGACCTCGGTCGTCACCACCCTCGACGGCCACCAGATGGCGCGCCAGGGCCGGGCCGGGGTCGCGCTCGGCATCGCGGCCATCGGCTCCTTCTTCGCCGGCACCGTCGCCACCCTGCTGATCGCGGCCCTCGGCGCGCCGCTGACCCGCCTCGCGCTGATCTTCGGACCGGCGGAGTACTTCGCCCTGATGGTGATGGGGCTCGCCTTCGCGGTCGTCCTCGCGCACGGCTCGGTGCTCAAGGCCGTGGCGATGATCCTCGTGGGCGTCCTGCTCGCCGCGGTGGGCACGGACCTCGAGACCGGCCAGGAGCGGATGACCTTCGGCCTTGCGTTCCTCACCGACGGCGTCGACTTCTCCGTCCTGGCGATGGGCCTGTTCGGGGTGGCCGAGATCCTGCGCAACCTCGACCAGACCGAGACCCGCGAGATCGCCCGGGCCCGGATCGGCCGCCTCCTGCCCAGCCTCGCGGATCTGCGCCAGGCGGCGCCCGCGACGCTGCGCGGGACCGCGATCGGGGCGATCCTGGGCATCCTGCCCGGCAACGGCGCCGTGCTCGGCCCCTTCGCCGCCTACACGGTGGAGAAGCGCCTCGCGCGCGATCCGAGCCGCTTCGGCCGCGGGGCCATCGAGGGGGTCGCCGGCCCGGAGAGCGCCAACAATGCCGGCGCGCAGACGGCCTTCATCCCGCTCCTCACCCTCGGCATCCCGCCGAACGCCGTGATGGCGCTGATGGTCGGCGCCATGACGATCCACGGCATCGTTCCGGGCCCCGGCGTGATGACCAAGAACCCCAACCTGTTCTGGGGCATGATCGCGTCGATGTGGATCGGCAACCTGATGCTGCTCGTCATCAACCTGCCGCTCGTGGGCCTCTGGGTGCGCCTGCTGCAGGTGCCCTACCGGCTGATGTTCCCCGCGATCCTGATGTTCTGCGCGATCGGCATCTACTCCATCAACGCGCTGCCCACCGACGTCATGCTGATCGCGGCCTTCGGGGTGTTCGGATACGGGCTGATCAAGTTCGGCTTCGAGCCCGCGCCGCTGCTGCTCGGCTTCGTGCTGGGCAAGCTGATGGAGGAATACCTGCGCCGCGCCCTGACCCTGTCGCGGGGCGACGTCCTGGTGTTCCTCGAGCGCCCGGTCTGCGCGGTGCTGTTCCTCGTCGCCGTCACCATCCTGGCGGCGGCGCTGCTGCCGTCGCTGCGGCGCGGCCGCGACGCGGTGTTCACGGAAGCCTGACGGCGGGGGCGCCCGGGCGCCCTCCGGGGACGGACACGACAACCCACAACGAGAAGGATGCGGACCATGAGAACGGCACTCGCCATCGGCCTCCTGTCGGCGCTCGCTGCCTTCGGCGCCGCGGCCGACACCTACCCCCAGCGCCCGATCACCCTGGTGGTGCCCTTCGCGGCCGGCGGGCCCACCGACGTGGTGGCGCGGATCGTCGCCGAGCCGATGTCGCGGGCGCTCGGCCAGCAGGTCGTCATCGAGAACGTCACCGGCGCCGGCGGCACCACCGGCATCACGCGCGCGTCCCAGGCCGCGCCCGACGGCTACACCATCATGATGGGCCACATGGGCACGCACGGCGCCGCGCCGGCCCTGTTCAAGGGCCTGAAATACGATCCGGCCAAGAGCTTCGATCCGATCGGCCTCGCCGCCGGCACGCCGATCGTCATCGTCGCCAAGAAGGGCTTCCCGGCCCAGGACCTCAAGGGGTTCGTCGAGGTCCTGAAGGCGCGCGGACCGGCGATCAACCAGGCCCATGCGGGCGTCGGCTCCGTCTCGCATTCCACCGGCGTGCTGTTCGATGCGCTGACCGGCGCCAAGCCGACGCTCGTCGTCTATCGCGGCACGGGGCCTGCGCTGAACGACCTGATGGCAGACCAGGTCGACTTCATGACGGACCAGATCGTCAACGTGGCGCCACAGATCGCCGGCGGCACGATCAAGGCCTACGCCATCGCGACGCCCGAGCGCTCCCCGAGCCTGCCCGACGTGCCGACCACGAAGGAGGCCGGCCTGCCCGGCTACGAGGTCAGCGCCTGGAACGCGGTGTTCGCGCCCAAGGGCCTGCCGCCGGAGGTCCGGGCCCGGCTCGTGGCCGCCCTCGACGCGGCGCTCAAGGATCCGGGCACGACCAAGCGCATCCTGGAATTGGGTGGTACAGTGCCCAAGGAGGCCGAAGCCGGTCCGGCCGCCCTGCAGGCCCTCGTCGAGCGCGAGGTCGCACGGTGGACGCCCGTGCTCCGCTCCGCCGTCGAAGCCAATCCCTAGGTCCTGTCCGGGGACGGCCCGTCCCGCGAGGGCGGGCCGGTCCCTTCCCCATCCCGACCCGTTGCCGGGTACTCCATCGCTTCGCTGTGTCGGAGCAGCAGAGGCGTCTTCCGCGTGGATTCCTACCTCACCTCCTCCTTCCTGCTGTCGCTCCTCCAGATCGTCTGGATCGACATCATCCTGTCGGGCGACAACGCGGTGGTCATCGCCATGGCCTGCCGGGGCCTGCCCGAGCGGCAGCGGCGGATCGGCGTCTTCGCGGGCGCCCTCGCGGCGGCCCTGCTGCGGATCCTCTTCGCCGTCATCGTCTCGCAACTGCTGGCGGTGCCGCTCCTGAAGGTCGCCGGCGGCCTCATCCTGCTGCACATCGCCGTCAAGCTCGTCTGCGGCGAGGAGGAGGACGAGAGCGCCATCAAGGAGCATTCCAGCCTGCCCAAGGCGATCTGGACCATCGTGGTGGCGGATGCCGTCATGAGCTTCGACAACGTCGTGGCGGTGGCGGGGGCCGCCAAGGGACACGACGAACTCTTCATCATCGGCCTCGCCCTGTCGGTGCCGCTCCTCGTGGTCGGCGCCAGCCTGATCACCCGGCTGATCGACCGGTTCCCGATCCTGATCTGGTTCGGCGGCGGGCTGCTGGGCTGGGTGGCCGGCGAGATGATCGCCACGGACCGGCTGGTTCACCAGCAGATGGTCGAGGTGCTGCCCGCGACCCTGCAGGGCGCCGTCCCGCACGCGATGGGCGCCCTCGGCGCCGCCCTCGTCGTCGGCCTGGGCTTCGCGCTCAAGCGCCGGTCCGACCGGGCGATCGCGCAGCAGCAGGCCGCCGCCGTGGGCCGGGCCGAGGTGGACGTCCTCGGCGGCTGATCCGCGGCGCCCGCGGCAGCGCCGGACCCGGACATGGAAAAGCCCCGCCTCGATGAGGCGGGGCCGATGGGTTCGGACGTCCGAGGGGGCTGAGGGGCCGTCAGGCGGCCAGCTTCACCGCCGAAGCCGGGGCGTTGTCGTTCACGATGGCGAGCTCGCCCGCCGAGATGACGGGGGCCGCGTCCTGCGGAGTCAGCCGGTCGGCCATGAAGGCCACGAGCGCCACGTTGGCGGCACCGGCGAGAGCGACGAGAAGCAGAACGGTCATGTGGGGCGGTCCCGAGTGATTGTTGCGTTGCAACGCATATGACCCGTCCCGCCGCCCTTTGGTATGCCAGATACGATATGCCAGATATACCAGTCTTGCATGGATGACCGCCTTAGCGAGACTGACGCCACGCGTCCCTGCATTATGCTGCGCGACGCCGATGCCACGATAAGGTACTATTCTTCAACAGAGTGGGCCGGCCTGTGCTGGTTCCGGGCCGCGCGCCCGCAACGCCGGGCGACCCCGCACCGCCCTGTCGTTCGCGGGCGCACGGAGGCCATCCGGGCACGTCTCACCGACGCTCCACGGACCCTGCCCCGCGGGAGATGGCGCTGCGCGTCGGCCCGCTCCGCGGATTCGCGACGCCTCAGAACACCGCGTGGTCGCCGCGCTCGGCGACCGCTTCGCCGCGGATCAGCTGGGCGTAATAGTCGAACAGCGTCTCCGACCCCGTCGAGGGGGTCATGGCGGCCTCGTATCGGCCGGTCGCGGGGTCGCGCACGAGCATCGACTCGGTGGCGTAGTAGCGGCCGATCCGCGCGAGCTCGGCCTTGGCCGCCAGCCCCGGCACCCACCGCCCGAGGGTCGCCAGGACGGCGACGATCCCGTCGAGCAGGACGACCGGGACGTGCCGGAAACGCGGCTCGCGCCCGAGCAGCGCGAAGAGGCGCTCGCCCTGCGCCAGGGGCGTGATGGCCTCGCCCGGTCCGCCGATCGGCAGCACGCGATTGCGCCGCGCCGGGTCATCGAGGCAATCGGCGAGGTAGCGGCCCAGGTCCCCGTCGCTGATCGGCTTGCAGGCCGTCAGGGTTCCGTCGCCGAAGACCAGGAACGGCTTGCCGCGCTTCAGGCGCTCCACCTGCCCCGAGAGGGATTTGAAGAAGGCCGTCGGCCGAACGATCGTGTAGTCGAGCCCCGAGGCGGTCAGGACCGCTTCGAAGGCCAGCTTGGCCTGCTGGAAGGCGAGGATCGGCTTCTGGACGCAGATCGCCGAGAGCAGGACCACATGGGTCACGCCGGCCGCCCGGCTCGCCTGCAGGGCGCGCACCGACACGCCGTAATCGATCGCCCAGGCGTCGTCGGG
This sequence comes from Methylobacterium sp. Leaf88, assembly GCF_001422795.1. Classification (NCBI taxonomy): domain Bacteria; kingdom Pseudomonadati; phylum Pseudomonadota; class Alphaproteobacteria; order Hyphomicrobiales; family Methylobacteriaceae; genus Methylobacterium; species Methylobacterium sp. Leaf88. Next base: position 33,688 of record NZ_LMMK01000049.1, read on the forward strand.
CAGTCCGGTCCGCGAGGCGAGGCACGAGACCAGGACGTCGAACGGTTCGCCGCGGATCCCGTCGCGCGCCAGCGACGCGGGATCCGTGAAGTCCACGATCCGTTCGGTGACGCCCGGGGGCGCTCCGGGCGGGTCCCCCGCACCGGCCGGGGGCGCGGGGCCGGCCGGGCGCCGGACGAGGCAGACGACCGCGTGCCCGCGGGCCGCGAGTGCCCGCGCGGTGGCCCGCCCGATCGTGCCGGTCGCCCCCAGGAGGAGCACGCGGCGCGGTCCCGCGCCGTCCGGTCGATCCAGGCTCATGATCGTTCCCTTTCGACGCGCGGACCTCCTCGGACGACGGTGCGGCCGGCGCCGTCCCGTCGGAGGGAGCCTGGGGGCTGTTTGGCCCCGTGCGCGATCGGGGGCTCGTTCCTCGTCTCCGCCAAGATCCGCACGAATCCGTGGGGGCTGGCAAGAGTACGGGTCGGCAGGAGTACGGGCTGGCAGGAGTACGGGCCGGCAGGAGCACGAACCGGCAAGACCTGCGGCCGCCGAAGGTGCGGGCGCAGACAAGATCCTCCGGACGGATCGCCGGCACGAGCGGACGCGGGCAGCCCGGGACCAACCGATCCAGGGGACCGACGACCACGGGGGCGACGTTGCGACCCGGTGCGGCCGGCCACGCCCGGCCCCGGCATCGGGCGCTTGACTTATATCCATCCCGCGTCTTAGTTAGATGCAAGTTGGATATAAGGCTGCGCCGTGACCGAGGACGACTTTCTCCGCGCCTACGACCCCGCCGCCTTCGCGCGGCCGGCGCTCACCGTCGATCTCGTCCTGATGGGGCTGCGCGCGGGCCGTCCGGCCGTGCTCTTGGTGCAGCGGACCCAGCATCCCCATGCCGGCCGCTGGGCGCTGCCCGGCAGCTTCGTGCGCCTCGACGAAACCCTGGACGGCGCGGCCGAGCGCGTGCTGCGCGACAAGGCGGGCTTCGCCCCGGCGGAGGTGGCGGAGACCCACCGGGAGCAGCTCTACACCTTCGGCGCCCTCGACCGGGACCCGCGCATGCGCATCGTCACCGTGGCCTACCTCGCGCTGATGCCGGAGGCCGCCTTCGCGGCGGCGCTTGCGCGCGCGGCGGCGGCGGCGGGGCCGTCGGCCGCGCTCCTCGACGTGCCCTGGTCCGGCGAGGCGGGGGGGCCGGTCGCGGCCTTCGCGCCGGGCGACCCCGACCGGAGGACGCCGCTGCGCCTCGCCTTCGACCACGCCGCGATCCTCGCCTTGGCGGTGCAGCGGCTGCGGGGAAAGCTCGACTATTCCGACGTCGCCTTCGCGCTGCTGCCCGAGGCCTTCACCCTGCGCCAGCTGCAGGACGTGCACGAGGCGATCCTGGGCACGTCCCTCAACAAGCCCGCCTTCCGCCGCCGGATGCTCGACCGCGGCTGGCTCGCCCCCACGGGCGCGCGCGAGGCCGGCACGTCGTTCCGTCCCGCCGAGCTCTACCGTTTCCAGAAGCCGCTCTGAATCCCAGCGCGCCCCCAACAGGAGGGTCCCATGGCTACGATCCGCAACCTCGGTCCGCTCGCCCAGCTCAGAAGCGAGGCGAGCAGCCACGTCATCCGCTACCGCAACGGTCGCATCCGGCAGAGCGGACGGGGCCTCGTCTTCTGGTTCCGGCCGGAAACCGCGAGCATCAGCGAGGTGCCGATGGACGACCGGGAGATGACCCTGTTCGTGCGCGGCCGCAGCCGGGACTTCCAGACCGTGGTGGTGCAGGGGACGATCGGCTGGCGCGTCGTCGACCCGGAGCTGCTGGCCAGCCGCGTCGACTTCTCGCTCGGGCTTCGCACCGGCCGGCCGCAGGGCGAACCGATCGAGCGGATCGAGGCGCGTCTCGGCGGCATCGCCGGCCAGGCCGTCCTGGAGGTGATCGGCGCCAGCCCGGTGGGCGCGCTCCTCGATGCCGGGCCCGAGCCCCTGCGCCTGAGCCTCGACGCCGCGCTGGGGGCGGCCCCGGCCCTGGCGGAGATCGGCCTCGCGGTGGTCTCGGTGCGACTCACCAACCTCGCGCCGTCGAGCGAGCTGGAGCGCGCCCTGCAGACGCCCACCTTCGAGGCCCTGCAGCAGAAGGCGGATGCGGCGACCTTCGCCCGGCGCGCCCTGGCGGTGGAGAAGGAGCGGGCCATCGCGGAGAACGAGCTGGAGACGCGGACGGAGCTGGCCCGCCAGGAGGCGCTGCTCATCGCGCGGGAGGCGGAGAACGCCCGCGACCGCGCGGTGGGCCTCGCCGCGGCGAGCGGGCTGGAGGCGGCGGCGGAGGCCGAGCGCATCCGCCTCGTGGAGGGCGCCCAGGCCGAGGCCGAGCAGCGCCGCGCCGCCATCTACCGCGACCTTCCGCCGGCCGTGCTCCTGGGTCTCGCCGCCCGCGAGCTCGCGGGCAAGCTCGAGACCATCGAGCACGTCAACGTCACGCCGGACCTGCTGGCGAGTGCCCTCGGCGCGTTCCGCGGGGCGGCCCCGCCGGTCGCTCCCCCCGGCCCGCTGCGCTGAGGACGGGCCATGGCGGTCATCACCCCGCGCGCCGTGTTCGTCGTCCGAGAGACCGATTACGAGGCCCTGCTCGCCCGGCACGCCACCCGCGGCCAGGCCCGGTTCTTCCTGGAGAGCCGCGGCCAGAGCCTCGCGGAGGTCGAGGACCGGCACGCCCGCTTCCACGCCGTGCTCGGCCAGGCGCGGGCCGCGGTGCCGGGGGACTGGCGGCAGGCGCTGGCCCGGCGCGTCGACCTCGACCGCTTCCTGTTCGCCCCCGAGGACGTCGTCGTCACGGTGGGCCCGGACGGCCTCGTCGCCAACGTGGCGAAGTACCTGCGCGCGCAGCCGGTGATCGGCGTCAATCCGGCCCCCGACCTCTACGACGGCGCCCTCGCGCGGGTCGCGGTGGCGGGCCTGCGCGCCCTGCTCCCGGCCAGCGCCGCGGGAGCGGCTCCGGTGGAGCGGCGCACCATGGTGCAGGCCGCCCTCGACGGCGGCCAGCGGCTCGTGGCCCTGAACGAGATCTTCGTCGGCCACCGCAGCCATCAATCCGCACGCTACCGCATCGCGGTCGACGGCACCGCTGAGGACCAGTCGTCGAGCGGCCTCATCGTCGCCTCGGGCACCGGCCTGACCGGCTGGGCCCGCTCGATCGGCGAGGCGACGCATCTCACCGTCGGGATCGGCGCGGAAGAAGCGGCGGTGGGCTACTGGGTGCGCGAGCCGTTTCCGAGCGTGGCCACCGGCACGACCCTTCGGGCGGGCCGGCTCGCCGGGGCCGCCCTGGCGGTCACGTCACGGATGAACGAGGGCGGCGTGGTCTTCGCCGACGGGATCGAGCAGGACTTCATCGCCTTCGACTGGGGCCGCCGGGTGGACCTCGGGCCCGCGGACCGGACCCTGACCCTGGTGGTCGGCTAGGGCTGCGGCCCGGGCGGGGGCGAGGCCGGCCGGGACCTACGCCGCGGCCGCGGCCGGCGGCCCGGTTCCGGCACCGTCGCGCGGACGCGCGGTGCCCCCCCGTCAGCGGCGGTCGCGTCCCTGCGCGCCATCGTCGTCCCTCTGCGCCCACGCCGTCCGGACCGGACCGGTGGCGGTGTCGGGCTTCGACGCGCCGATGAAGACGACCACCGGGCCATGCTCGGCCCGCCGGGGGTCGTAGAAATCGAGCAGGGCGGGATAGCGGTGCTGGAGGACATCCGGAGCCAGGCCCTCCCGGCGCAGCAGGTGGTCGATGACGACCTGGTCCCCGTGCACGGCGTTCGGCACGGGCCCGCAGGAGCCGGGCGCCATCCAGCGCTCCGGCTCGGCCGCGAAGGCGGCGTAGAGGGCATCCAGTTCGCCGCCCTGCCAGCGCAGCAGGGCGCTGGAGAGGCGGCCCTTGTGGAAGTAATCCTCCATGGCGGCGAGGCCCGGCTCGGCCAGGGCGTCCGCCGGCCCGGTCAGGACGGTGTCGAGGTCGCAGAGCAGCGTCGGTCCCTCGGTGAGCCCGGGGCGGAAGGCCTCCATCTTCGACCACCAGGCCGGCCAGTCGTGCCGGAGCGGCACGCGCTCGACGCCCGCCACCGCGAGGGGAAGGTCCGTGAGGCAGAGGATCCGGTCGAAGGCCGGAGCGTGGCGGCGCACGCCCCGGGCGAGGCGCTCGACCCAGGCCGCATCGTAGCGCCCGCCGCTCTTCAGGACGGTGATGAGAGTCGTCATTGGCGGGGCCTGATTCCGGTCGAAAGGGTCACGGGCGGCACGGATGGAGGCGGAGCTGCCCGGCCGCCTCGGCCTGCCGGAACCAGGCCCGCTCCGCCGCCCAGGGATGCCCGGGCCAGCCGTCGAAGCCGAAGCCGTGCGCCTCGACCGGGCCGCACCGGAGGGGACGGCCGAGGAGGAAGGCCAGCGTCACGAGGAAGCCGGTGCTCGGGTTCGGCCGCCCGCTCGGGCCGGATTCATCCGTGCCGGGTTCGTCCGTGCCGGCGTCGGCCATGACGGCGGCGAGACGGAGCCGCGCCGCCCGGTGGAGGTCCTCGGGCAGGATGTGGACGGGCTTGCCCAGGGGGGCCAGCAAATCCATCGCCTCGCGGGTCCAGCACACCGGTTCGGGCCGGTTCTGCTCCGCCGGCAGCATCGGGAACGGCAGGATGAAGGCCTGCGCGCACCGGACCACCGGGCGGTCGAGGAAGCGGGGGTCGGCGAGCCATTCGCGCATCTGCCCGCCCCGATTGACCAGGGCGAGATGGGTGACCCGCGCGCCGGCGCGGCCGCCGAAGCCCGGCGCGTTGTTGAAGCGCACGACGCAGGGCGCCGCGTCGATCGCGGCGGCGGCATCGAGCCCCGGGGCGTTGCCGACGAGGGCGAGGGGTCCCGATGCGGAGGGGAACAGGTCGAGCATACGCGGGGAGTCGACCTCGATGTCCAACTGCGGCAGGGGTTCGCGAAGCAGCGGAGGTATGGCGCCGGCCCGGCGCGGCAAGGTCCGTTCGGATCCTTGCGGTGCCGGGGGGATTTCTGCGGCGAGGGGAAACGAGGGCCGGGACCGATGATGCGCCGATGCTTCGTCTGCGCGGCCGACATGCTTGGGCCGAGCCGCCGTCACCTCGCCTATCCGAACGGGCGGGTCAGGGCGTTCCCGATCGCCTGCGGCGCCTGCGGCCTCCTGCTGGAGGCGGGGGCCGATCCGGCGGCCTGCCGGGCGCACCTGGCCGAACAGCTCGCCGGCCCGGTCTTCGACCCCGACCCGGACGCGCCCTACGGCCTCGACCTCTACACCCTGCGTAGCGCCGCCACCGGCCACGCCCTCGGCGTCCGGCCCTGCGACGCGGCGGGGCATACGGCCCTGCGCCGACCCCACGACCGGCACGCCGCGCGCGGAACGCTCTACGCGCTCGACGGGGCGGCGGGGCGGCCCGTCTCCCTCGGCCTGCTCTGCCGCCCCGCCGCGCTGGAGGCGGTCCTGGCGGGGCTCGCGGTCCATGCGGACTGGACCGACGACGTCGTGATCCTCCTCGATGCCGAGACACGACCGGCCGCTGCGGTGCCGGCCGCCGGCTTTCCGCGCGGGACCCTGCGGGTGGGGGCCCGGCCCCTGGGGCAGGATCGCGAGCGGGATCTGGGACAGGACTTCGCCGCCCAGCGCAACGCCCTCCAGGACCTCGCCCGCCATCCCTGGATGCTGCAGCTCGACGCCGACGAGACCCTGGCCGTGGACGCCGGCCGGCGGCTGCCGGCCCTGGCGGCCCTGGCGGAAGCGGGGGACGTCGTCTCGATCGGATTGGCGCGCCGGAACCACGTCGACGGCATCCGCTCGGACGTCTACCCGGACGTCCAGTACCGCCTGAACCGCCGGTCCGTGCGCTATGCCGGCCGCGTGCACGAGCGGCCGGTGCTCGACGGCGGCTGGCCGCGCAGCCTCATCGCCCTGCACGGGGCGATCGAGCACCATCTCGACCGCGCCCACGTCCTGGCGCGCTCCCGGCACTACGAGCGCCTCGCGCCCGGGCACGGGCGACCCGAGGAAGAGGCCGCTTTGCTGCGCCCCTACCGGGACTGAGGCGCGGACGCGCGCCGCTTCGGACGGGTCCGGGCCGCCGCGATGGCCCGGGCGTAGAGGGCGAGCGTCTCGCGCCCCAGGACCGCCCGGGTGAAGCGGCCGGACGCCGCCAGCGCCCGGCTCCGGTAGGCTCCGCGCAGCGCCGGATCGGCCAGCAGCGGGCGCAGGGCCTCTGCCAGGGCCGCGCCGGTGGCCTCCCGCGCCAGGGGCCCCGCATCCGGCGCCCCCACGAAGGCGCGGGCGCTGGCGTCCTCGGCGCAGGCCACCACCGGCCGGCCATAGGCGAGGGCCTCCTGGTAGACGAGCCCGAAGCTCTCGTAGCGCGAGGGGGCGAGCACCGCGTGGGACGACCCGTAGGCCTGCGCCAGGGCCTCGGCCGGCACCCGGCCGCGGGCGTGGATGCGGGCGCGGGCCGCCTCGGGCAGGTCCCCCGGCAGGTCCTCCGGGGGCACGCCGATCAGGTCCAGGCGGAAGGCGGGACCGGCGCCCCGCTCCGCCGCGTCGGCCAGGATCGCGACCGCGCCGAGGAGCGCGTCGAAGCCCTTGCGCGCCTCCGCCCGGCCCACGAAGAGCAGGCGCACCGGCCCGGTCGCGTCCGGGTAGGCGGCGCCGCGGGCCGCCGCCGTGATCTCCGGCGGAAGGCTGAGGCCGATCACCGCCTCCGGCTGCCGGCCGGACAGGCCGTAGGCCCGGGCGATCACCGCCCCGTGCGCGGCGGTGTTGGCGATGAGCCCGGCGCTGCCCCGGGCCTGGGCGCGCTCCAGGGCGTCGGCGGCCCACCCGTCGAGGCGGTCGCGCAGGGTTTCGGGGGCGTCCCGGGTGAAGGCCGCGGGCGTCGAGCTGCGCGTGACCAGCGGGAGATCCCGGCGCCCGGCCAGCAGGGCGCCGGGGGCGTACCAGTTCGTGGCTTCCGCGACGTCGAAGGGCTGGCGGGCATGGGCCGCCAGGACGGCGCGCCGGAAGGCGAGCGGCGCGGCGAGGTGCCCCGCCGCCCCCCAGCGGCGCAGGCGCGCCAGCCCACCGCCGGGCGGCAGGGCGAAGCCCGCCACCGTGACGCCGCCGCGGCGCTCGCGCCCCGTCCGGTCGAGGCTGAAGACCGTGACGTCGGCGCCGCCCTCGGCGAGGCTCTCGGCGATCTCGCGGGCCGCCGTCGAGAGGCCGCTCGGGGCCGGCGGGTAGTCCCAGGCGAGGAGGGCGACGCGCATCAGGCGGCCAGCAGGCGCTGGTAGAGGGCGAGGTAGTCGGCCGCCATGCGCGCGGCGGTGAAGCGCGCCTCGAAGCGCCGGCGGATCAGGGCCCGGTCGAGCTGATCGATCCGTGCCAGGGCCGCCACCGCGTCGGCCTCGGAGGCGACGATGAAGCCGGTCACGCCCTCCTCGACGATCTCCGGCACGGAGCCGCGGTTCCAGGCCACCACGGGCGTGCCGCAGGCCATCGCCTCGATCATCACCAGGCCGAAGGGCTCCGGCCAGTCGATGGGGAAGAGGAGCGCCCGCGCGCTCCCCAGGAGCTCGGCCTTGCGGGCATCGTCCACGGGGCCGAGATAGACGGCGTCCGCCCCCAGGAGCGGGCGCACCCGGTGCTCGAAATAATCGGGATTGCCGACATCGATCGTGCCGCCGAGGCGGATCGGCAGGCCGGCGGCGCGCGCGACCCGGATCGCGGTGTCCGGCCGCTTCTGGTCGGTCATCCGGCCCACGAAGGCGACGTGCGGGCCGGGCTGCGGGCTCAGGGCGTAGCGGTCCCGCGCGAGGCCGTGATGCACGATCCCGGCCCGGTTCGCCGGCGGGATGCCGGCCGCCTGCGCCGCCGAGATCGCCGCCACCGGCAGGTCGGGGAAGCCCGCGAAGAAGAGCGCCCGGTCGAGTTCGTCCACCCGCCAGTGCACCGTCGTGAGGCTGTGGCGCCGGCGCGCGCCGAGGAGCGCCGCATGGGCGAACTCCCCGTGGCCATGCACGATGTCGAACTGGTCCAGCCGGCAGCGCAGCGCTTCCAGCTGCAGGGCGTCCAGGGCTGCCGGGACCCCCGGCGCGACCCGCCCGTGGCGCCGCTCCAGGGCCGCGAGACTCGGCTGGTCGCCGATGCGCGGCAAGTCTGTCGCACTGTCCGAAGGCGCGAAGAGCGTTACCTCCACACCTAGGTTAACCAGTGCCGTGCTGAGGTCATGTATGACCCTCTCCGTACCGCCGTGGTGCTCAGGGGGAACGGGGAATATGTTGGGGGCGATTTGGGCGACACGAATCACGGTATGTACCTCCCTGGTAACGTTTCTTTGCCTGAATTCTGTTTGTCGGAAGACGCTTGAGCTGCAAGCGGCCTGATGTTCGTCTTGCATGTCGCCCTGCAAGGCTGCCTGCGCGGCGGCGGGGTCGTGTTCGGGCTCACCGCCGATACGGGTGGCCACATCCGCTACCTGCTCGATCTGGTGGCTGCCTCGTCCCAGGATGCCGGGATCGCGCGGATCGTGATCGCGACGCGCCTGTTTCACGGCGCGCTCGGCCCGGATTACGCCGTGCCCGAAGAGCGCATCTCCGACAAGGTCACGCTCGTGCGGCTCCCGAGCGCGTCACCGGATTACCGCGTGAAGGAGGCGATGCACGCGGAGGTCGACAGCTTCGCGCGCAACCTCATGGGCTGGATCGCGGCGCAGCCTCAGCCGCCCGACCTCATCCACGCCCACTACGCCGATGCCGCTTCGGTGGCGACGCTCATTGAGGATGCCCTCGGCATTCCCTTCGTGTTCACGGCCCATTCCCTCGGGCGGGTCAAGGCCGCGATGCTCGGCCACGGCGCCGAAGCCTGCCCTGATCTCGCCCGCCGCATCGCCGCCGAGGAGGGCGCACTCGCGCGCGCGCGTCTCGTCGTCGCCTCCTCCCGCGACGAGGCGGAGGTGCAGTATGCCGGGTATGCGGCCTACGATCCGGGACGCATCCGCGTCCTGCCGCCGGGCAGCGACCTGGCCCGGTTCGCGGCGGCCGAACCCCTGCCGCGCGTGGACGCCACCATCGACCGCTTCCTGCACGAGCCGGGCAAGCCGGCGCTGCTGGCCCTCGCCCGCCCGGTGGCGCGCAAGAACCTCGGCGCCCTGGTGCGGGCCTACGGCGAGAGCCCCGCCCTGCAGGCGCGGGCCAACCTCGTCCTGATGGCCGGGACCCGCGAGGACATCGACGCCCTCGACGGCGACATGGCCGGCACCATGCGGGAGATCCTGGTGCTGATCGACCGCTACGACCTCTACGGGCGGGTGGCCTACCCCAAGACCCACGGGCCGGAGGACGTTCCGGCCCTCTACGCCTATGCCCGCACGCGGGGCGGCCTCTTCGTCAATCCCGCCCTCAACGAGCCCTTCGGCCTGACCCTCCTGGAGGCCTCGGCCGCGGGCCTGCCGCTGGTGGCCACCGACAGCGGCGGCCCCAACGACATCGTCGAGACCTGCGGCAACGGGCTCCTCGTCGATCCGCGCACCCCCGACGCCATCGCGGCGGCGTGCCTGCGCATCCTGGACGATCCCACCCTCTATGCCCGCTGCGTGGCGGGGGGCGCCCGCGCGGCCGCCGCCTATGACTGGGACCGGCACGCCGCGCGCTACCACGACCTGTTGCGGGCGCTGTGCGTCCCGACCCCGCCGCTGGCGGATGCGCGGCAACTCCTCGTCTGCGACATCGACAACACGCTGGTGGGCTGCGAGGCGGCCCTCGGCATCTTCCGGCGCTGGCGCAGCCGGCAGGCGGGCCTCGCCTTCGGAGTCGCCACCGGCCGCTCGTTCCACAGCGCCATGGCGATCCTGGAGCAGCAGGCCAGCCCGCGCCCGCAGGTGATGATCACCTCGGTGGGATCGGAAATCTACCACCTCGACCCCAACGGCGTGACCTACACGGCCGATGCCGCCTGGCGCGCCACCGTGTCGGCGGGCTGGGACCGGGCGGGCGTGCACGCAGCGCTCTCCGATCTCGACGGCCTGGTGCCCCAGGGGCCCCTGGAGCAGCGCGGGCACAAGCTCAGCTATTTCGGGGATGCGGCGACCGCCCAGAGGGTCCGCGCGGCCCTCGCGCGGGCGGGACTCGCCGCGAACGTGATCCACAGCCACGGCCTCTACCTCGACGTCCTGCCGGAGGCGGCCTCGAAGGGCACGGCGGTGGGCCATGTCCGGGCCCTCTACGGCCTGCCGGAGCGGGCCGTGTTCGTGGCCGGCGATTCGGGCAACGACGTCGAGATGCTGCGCGCCCAGGCGCAGGCGATCATCGTGGCCAACTACTCCGACGATCTCGCCAGCAACGCCGCCCTGCAGCACTCCTACGTGGCCCGGGCCTCGCACGCCCGCGGCATCATCGAGGGCGTCGGCCATTTCCGCCGGATGCTGGCCGATGCCGGCTGATCCGTCCGCCGGGTCCTCCGCCGGACCCTCCGCCGATCCTGGCGCCAGCGTCCTCACCCTGGTGCGCGGCCGGGCCGACCGCCTGCGCAACCTCATGGCCGGGCTGGCGCGTCAGTCCGTGCGCCCGCGCGAACTGGTGATCGCCTGGATGCAGCCGGACCGCGCGCCTGACCTGCCGGATCCGGGCTGTCCCGTGCGCCACCGCCACGTGGCGGGGGAACCGATGCCCCTCGCCGCCGCCCGCAACCGCGCGGCCGAGGCCGCCACGGGCAATCTCCTGATCTTCCTCGACGTGGACTGCATCCCCTCCCCCACCGTCGTGGAGGCCTACCGGCATGCGGCCCGGGAAACCGACGGCCTGTTCCTCGGCGAGGTCCTGTACCTGCCCACGGGGCTGAGCCCGGAGGCGGCCGCCGACGAAGCGGCCCTCGCCCGGCTCGGCCGGGCCCATCCGGCCCGCCCCGCGATCCCGCCGGACGCCTTGCGCCGGGAGGCCGATCCCGGCCAGCTCTGGGGGCTGTCCTTCGCGCTCCCGGCCCGGTCCTGGCGCGCCGTCGGCGGCATGGACGAGGCCTATCGCGGCTATGGCGGCGAGGAGACGGACCTCGCCGCGCGCCTGGCCGCCTCCGGGCTGCCGACCTACTGGGTCGGGGGCGCCCGGGCCTACCACCAGCATCATCCCGTCCACGTGCCGCCGCTGCAGCACTTCGACGCCATCCTGGCCAACGCCGCCCGCTTCCGGAACACGCACGGGCGCTGGTGCATGACCTACTGGCTCGGCCAGTTCCGGGACGCCGGGCTGATCGACTGGGCCGACGACGCCCCCGCGATCCGGGTCCTGCGCCGGCCGGGGGTTCCCGAGATCGCCGCCGCCCTGAAGCCCGACGCCCTGTTCTCCTGACGGATCGCGAACCCGACAGCCATGACGAAACCCATTGCGTTCTTCGTCCATCACCAGGGACGGGGCCACGCCAACCGCACGATGGCGGTGGCCGCCGCGTTCGCCCGGGACCGGCCCGTCTCCGTGCTCACCGCGGGCCCGCAGCTCTTCGACGGGTTCTCCCGCGACATCGAGATCGTGCCGCTGCCCGACATGATCGGCGCCGAGGTGCCGACGCCGCGCCTCTACGCGGAGCCGACGCCCCAGGTCATGCACTGCGTGCCGCTGGGCCTCACCCCGATGCGCCGGACCATGCGGCGCATCCTCGACCATCTCGACGAGCGCGACGTCGGCCTGTTCGTGGTCGACGTCTCGGCGGAGATCGCGCTGCTGGCGCGCATCGCCAGCGTGCCGGCGGTGCAGATCCGGATGCATGGCGACCGCGCCGACATCGGCCATGTGGGCGCCTACGAGGCCTGCGTCGGCATGCTGGCCCCCTTCGACGCCCGCCTGGAGCAGGACGACTACCCGGCCGCCCTGCGGGCCAAGACCTTCTACAGCGGCGGCCTCTGCACCAGCGTCGACCGGGTGCCGGATCGGGCCGAGGCCCGTGAGCGGCTCGGCCTCGACCCGGACCGCGAGATCGTCGTCGCGGTGACCGGGGGCGGGGGCAGCGGCACGCCCTACGCGCCCCTGACGGTGGCCGCCCGGGCCGCCCCCGAGGCCCTGTGGCTGACCCTGGGGCCGACCCATCGCGAGGGCCACGAGACCGATTTTTCCAACCTGCGCGAACTCGGCTGGGTGCCCTCGGTGACCGACTACCTCGCCGCCGCCGACATCGTGGTGGCCTCCGCCGGCGACAACACCGTCCACGAGGTCGCCCGCGTGGGCGGACGCCTGATCGTGATGCCCGAATGGCGCTATTTCGGCGAGCAGACCCGCAAGGCCGAGGCCCTGGTCCGCCTCGGCGCCGCCGTCCAGGCCCCCGTCTGGCCCGGCGATCTCCAGGGCTGGCGCGACCTCCTCGCCCGGGCCCGCGCCCTCGACACCGCCCCCCTGCGCAGCCTCTACGCGCCGGACGCCGCCGCCCGCGCCGCGGGCTGGCTCGAGGGCCTGACCGACGAACTCTGGCACGGCGCGGCGGAGCCCGTCCCCCTCACGCCCGCCGCCCGCACGGTCGCCGCCGCCGGCTGACCACCCGCTTCCCCCGCGCTCGAACCCCCCGGAGCCAGACCGCCCCATGTCCACCGTTTCCGTCGTGACCCTGGCCAAGGGACGGCCGGCGCACCTGCGCAACGTGCTCCTCGGCCTGGAGCGCCAGACGCAGGTCCCCGCCGAGTTCATCGTGGCGGTGATGCAGGACGCGCCCTACGACCTGCCCGAGGTCGCCTTCCCGGTCCGCCAGATCCGGGTGCCGGGCACCGACTTGCCGCTGGCGGCGGCGCGGAACCGCGGGGTGGCGGCGGCCGGCGGCGACGCCGTCGTCTTCCTCGACGTCGACTGCATCCCGGCCCCCGACCTCGTGGCCGACTACGCGCGCGGCCTCGACGCACTCGACGGCCTGCTGATGGGCGAGGTCCTCCACCTGCCCGAGCGCGCCACCGCGGGGGACTGGACCTGCGAGGACTTCGCGAAGGTCGCCGAGCGCCATTCCGACCGCCGCGGTCCCCCGGCCTCCGGTCTCGAGATCTGCCCGGATTACCGCTGCTTCTGGTCCCTGAACTTCGCCATCCGGCGCGCCACCTTCCTGGCCACGGGCGGCTTCGACGAGCGCTACACCGGCTATGGCGGCGAGGACACCGATTTCGGCAAGGTCCTCGACCAGGCCGGCATCCCCATCGCCTGGATGAAGGGCGGGCTGGCCTATCACCAGTACCATCCCCATCACATGCCGCCGGTCCACCACCTCGACAGCGTGGTGCGCAACGCCGAGCTGTTCGAGGCCAAGTGGGGCTACCGCACGATGGGCCACTGGCTCTACGCCTTCAAGGTGATGGGGCTGATCGACGACACCCCCGACCGGCCGATCCGCATCCTGCGTCGCCCGGAGGCCGGCGACTTCGCGCTCACCGGCCAGCAGAGCCACCAGCCCTACAGCAATTCGGCCTCCGTCATCCGCCACCTCGAGGCCCAGGCGGCCGCCGCGGCGGCGACGGCGTGAGGATCGCGCTCCTCGCCCATCTGCGCCATCCGGTGGCGCGGCCCTTCGCGGGCGGCATGGAGGCCCAGTGCTGGGCGCTGGCCGACGGGTTGACGGCGCGGGGACACGAGGTCGTCCTCTTCGCCGCCGGGGACAGCGACCCGCGCTTCCCCGTCGATCCGGTGATCCCGGTCCACCACGAGCGCAGCTTCCCGGGCCTGGAACATCGGGGCGATGCCGGGCTCAAGGCCCACGTGGATGGCGGATACGCCGCCGCCTGCGACCGGATCGCGGCCGGGGGCTTCGACGTGCTGCACAACAATTCCCTGAGCCGCCTGCCCCTGGAGCGCCGGCGTCTCGCGGAGGTGCCCACCGTCACGTCGCTGCACGTGCCGCCCTACGACGCCCTGCGCTGGTTCGTGGCGGACAGCCTCGTGCCCGGGCACCGGATCACCGTGACCTCGGAGGCCCAGCGCGGAACCTGGTGGCCCGAGGGCGCGCCGCCGGAGGTGTCCGTGCTCCACAACGGCGTCGATCCCGCGGCCTGGCCCTTTCGGGACCGGGGCGACGGCGGCGCCGTCTGGTCCGGGCGCATCGCACCCATCAAGGGCACGCATTGCGCCGTCGCGGCAGCCCGGCAGGCCGGTCTTCCCCTCACCCTCTTCGGCCCGATCGAGGACCGGGCCTACTGGGAGGCGCAGATCGCCCCGCAGCTCGGCGGGGCGATCCGCTACGGCGGCCATCTCTCCGGCGAGGCCCTGGCGGACGAGATCGGCCGCGCCTCCGTCTTCCTGTTCACGCCCTGCTGGGACGAGCCCTTCGGCCTCGTGGCCATCGAGGCGATGGCCTGCGGCGTGCCGGTGGCGGGCCTTGCCAGGGGGGCGGCCGCGGAGGTGGTCGGCGAGGCCGGACATCTCGCGCCGCCGGACGACGGGCCGGCCCTCGCCCGGGCGATCGGCGAGGCCCTCGCGATTCCGCGCACGGTCCCGCACGCGCGGGTCCTGCGCCTGTTCACCCGCGATCGCTGGCTGACGCGCTGCGAGGAGCTCTACGCGCATGCGCACCGCGCCGCCCATGACTGACGTCCCCAGACGCACCCGATCCCCGGGCGGGCGCGACCCGCAGCGCGAGCCGACACCATGAGCCGTCCCCCGACGACCCGCCGCGCCCTCCTCGAGGCCCTCTGGCACGGCCGCGATCCCTTCGCGAACCCGCCGGCCACCCTGCGTCCCCTGGATCTCCAGGGCTGGCGCAGCGTCCACCCCTATCTCGACGACGCCGTCAGGGCGTTCCGCCCCGAGGTGGTCGTGGAGATCGGCGCCTGGAAGGGCGCCAGCACCCTGCACCTGGCCCGATCCCTGGCGGCGCACGGCGTCGACGGGACCGTCATCGCGGTCGATACCTGGCTCGGTGCCGTCGACCACTGGGCCGACGCGGACCTGTTCGCCGAACTCGCCACCGAGCACGGCTACCCGAGCCTGTACCGCACCTTCCTGGCCAACGTGCTGCGCGAGGGGCTCGCGGACCGGGTCCTGCCCCTTCCGCTGGACTCGGTGAACGCCGCCGAACTGTTGCGCCTGCGCGGCGTGACCGCGGATGTCATCCATCTCGACGCGGGTCACGAGGAGGCCTCCGTGGCGGCGGATCTCCGGGCCTGGTGGCCGGTCCTGCGCCCGGGCGGCCTCCTCATCGCCGACGATTACGACAGCCTGGGAGGCCGCTTCCCCGGTGTGACCCGCGCGGTCGACGCGTTCTGCGCCGAGGCACGGGTGCAGGGTCCCTGGGCCCAAGGGGGGAAGTGCAAGTTTCTCAAGCCGATCTGAGGCCCCGCCGAGCGGCGTCCGGAAGCGCCGCTCGGCGGGACGCGCCGGTCGGAGACCCGGACAGATCGGCCGGATCGCGTTCGCCCCGATGGCCGCGATCCCCTGGCCGCGATCCCCTGGCCGCGATCTCTTCGCGGGGTCCACGCCCGGTCCGGCCCCGCGCGGCGTGACGGGCGACGCGCCGGCCGACGCAGCCCAAGCCCGCGATGTCGCACGCTGCAACCGGAACGGGTTCGGCGACTTGTCCGGCCGGGCGCGACGACGCCTGCCAGGAGAGACGCCAGCCATGCCCGGAACCGAGATCCGCCTCGCCCTCGACGCGATCCCGATGGGAGGCATGACGGAGGGCGCGGCCGGGGACGAGAAGGTGCTGTTCGTGCGCGACGCCTCCGGCGTGCGGGCGTTCCAGGCCAAGTGCCCGCATCTCGGGGCGCCGCTCGCCAAGGGCGAGATCTGCGGCGGACACCTCTACTGCCCCTGGCACAAGGCCGCCTTCGCGCTGGCCGACGGGAGCCTGGAGGAGCCGCCGGCCCTCGAGTCCCTGACGCGCTACCCCGTCCGCATCGAGGGGTCCGACGCTGTCGCGACCCTGACGCCGGAGCCGGCGCCGATGCAGACGGCGCACACGCCCGTGGCGCGCGTGCTCATCGTGGGCGCGGGCGCGGCGGCCGTCGCCTGCGTGAAGACCCTGCGCCGCGAAGGCTATGACGGCCACATCACCCTGGTCGGCCGCGAGGCCCACCCGCCCTACGACCGGACCAAGCTCTCGAAGCAGTTCCTGGCCAAGCCGACCCCGCCGGAGAAGGTGCTGATCGAGCCCGACTTCGCGCAGGCCAACAGGGTCGAGCGTGTCACCGGGGACGTCACCGGGGTCGATCCCGCCCGGCGCGCCGTCACCCTGGCGGATGGCCGGACCTTTGAGGCCGACGCGATCCTGGTCGCTACCGGGAGCCGGGCGGTGATGCCGGACTTCCCCGGCAAGGACCTCGGCGGGGTCTTCACCCTGCGCAGCCTCGACGACGCGGTCCGGGTGAGCGAGGCGGCGGGCGAGGCCAAATCCGTCGTCGTCGTGGGCGCCGGGTTCATCGGCCTGGAGGCCGCCGCGTTTCTCACCAAGCGCGGGCTGTCCGTCACCGTGCTGGCGCGCGAGGACATCCCCTTCGCCAAGCGCTTCGGCGAGGCGGTGGGCGCGGCGCTGAAGCGGTACCATGCCGGCAACGGCGTCACCTTCGAGACCGGCTCCGTCGCCAGGATCACCGGCACCGACCGCGTCGAAGCGGTCGAGACGGAGGACGGACGACGCCTTCCGGCCGACATCGTCCTCGTCGGCGCGGGCGCCAGGCCGGAGACCGGCCTGATCGGGGGCGTCACCCCCGACGAGGATGGCGGCCTCACGGTCGGCGGCGACCTCAAGCTCGCGGAGGGCGTCTGGATCGCGGGCGACATCGCCGCGTTCCCGGAGACGGCGAGCGGCGAGACCGCGCGGATCGAGCATTGGCGCCTCGCGCAGCAACACGGCACGCATGTGGCCCATGCCATCCTCGGCCGGGGTGGCGCGTTCACGGGCGTGCCGTTCTTCTGGAGCAACCAGGGCGACAAGCGGCTCGATTACGGCGGCTATGCCAAGGGTTTCGACCGGATCGTCCTGCAGGGCGACCCCGCCGCCCTCGATTTCATTGCCTACTACGTCAAGGGCGATCGGGTGACCGCCGCCTGCAGCATCGGCCGCAACAAGGCCTTCACCGCCTTCCTGCATCTGCTCGGCCTCGGGCGCCTGCCCTCGGCGGCCGAGATCGAGGCCGGGGCGGACCTGCCCGCCCTCGCGACATCGAGCCCCTAGGCGCGGGACTCCGTCCGCGAGGACGGCGGGTCTGCGCCGTTCCCCGAACGGCAGATCCGCCCCGAGGGATCCTCGGATCGCACGACGCCCACGCACGGCCCGCGGCTTAACGGCCCGCGGGCCGTTTTTCCGGGAACCAAGAGCCGGGCCGGGCGTTAAAGCCGCCGCCAATATTATGGTAAGTAAAACCCTAACGCATTCTTTGACCAATCCGAGCTTCATCATTCTGATCTAGGTGTTGCGCGTCTGCACTAGTGGCCAGACCTGCCCTGTCGGTAAGGTCTCTTCACACCGCACCGAGAGTGCGCGGCAGCTTTCCCCCGGTAGACCAGACATGATCAAGACCCTCATCCTCGCCAGCGCCGCCACGGCCCTTCTCGCCGGTGCCGCCTCTGCCGCCGACCTTCCGCGCCGCGCGGCCCCCCCGGTGTTCGTGCCGGTGCCGGTGTTCACCTGGACCGGCTTCTACGCCGGTTTCAACGCC
>NZ_LMMK01000050.1:0-64255 GCF_001422795.1 Methylobacterium sp. Leaf88
TGGGCTAGATCGGAGAACCGTAAGTCCCACTCCGGTCACCGTCACACCCGCTGCGTCGGACACGGCGGGAGCCCAATGACCCATCCTTTTTCGTGGTCCGCAACCGTTGCCCGCATCAGGCGGCGGGGAGAAGGGCCTCCACGGCGGCGCCGAGATCGTCGAAATGGGCGATAACCCGGTCCGGGCCGAGCTCCGTCACGGGCAGGTCGGTGTAGCCGAAGGGCACCGCCACCACCGGGATCCCGGCAGCCTTGGCGGCATCGATGTCGGCGCGGGAATCCCCCACCATCACGGCCCGGGCCGGATCGCCGCCGGCACGCTCGACGGTCAGGGTGATGTGGCGCGGATCCGGCTTGAAGTACGGGAAGGTCTCGCGGCCGCAGATGGTCGCGAAGCGGTCGGCCACCCCGAGGAGTTCGAGGAGGCGCACGGCCTGGCCCTCGTACTTGTTGGTGCAGACGGCGAGGAGGAAGCCGCGGGCGCGCAGGGCGTCCAGAGCCTCGACCACGCCGGGGAACAGGTGCGACTGCTCGCAGAGATGGTCGCCGTAATGGGCGATGAAGTCCGAGAACAGCGCCTCCAGCCGCTCGGTCGACAGCGGCTCGCCGGCCGTGGTGAAACCACGCTGGATCAGGGCCTTGGCGCCTGCCCCGATCATGTCCCGGGCCTGTTCGAGGGGCAGGGCCTGGAGCCCCTCGCGGCGCAGGATCACGTTCAGGGTGCCGATCAGGTCGCCGGCGGTCTCGGCCAGGGTTCCGTCGAGGTCGAAGACGGCGATGGGCGGCAGGGCGGTCATGAACACTCGCAGGGGGTCAGGGGGCGGACGGGAGGGCACGGAGCCGCCGCTCTAGCTTATCCGGGCCGCACGGGCGAGGCCGGCCGGCGCGCGGCCGCCCGGCCTTTGCCGGTGGACAGGTGCGCGGGGTGCCGGGCCTGATCCTGCCCGCACTTGCCTCGGCGTCTCGGCGTCCTGTACGGTTCGCACATCGACGGCCGGGGGGCCGCTGTCCTTCCTGCGATGACGGTCTTGATCTCGGCGCCGCAGGCCCGGTGCAGGGGCGTCACGTGAGCCGAACGGACGGAAGCGGGCGATTTCGGAGGGGGCTATGACGGAAACGGTCCCGGGTTGGTCGGACGAGCGGGTCGATCTCCTGCGCCGGCTGTGGGAGGATGGCCTGAGCGCCAGCCAGATCGCGACGCAGCTCGGCGGCGTGACCCGCAACGCAGTGATCGGCAAGGTCCACCGGCTCGGCCTGTCGGGCCGCGTCAAGGCGGCCGAGACGCCCGGCGTATCGCCCCGCAAGGTCGTGCGCGAGCCGGAGCTGGAGGTCGTGGCGCCCGCGATCGTAGCCCCGGACCTCGACGATGCTCCCGTTGCCTTCGCGGCTCCCGCGGCCGTACCGGCCGTAGTGCCGCCCGTGGCCCTGACGATCTCCCGTCGCGTGACGATCATGGACCTGCGGGAATCGATGTGCCGGTGGCCCATCGGCGATCCGACCTCGCCCGACTTCCACTACTGCGGCGACCGCTCGATCACGGGCCTGCCCTACTGCACCGCCCACGCACAGATCGCCTACCAGCCGGCCGCTGAGCGCAAGCGAGACCGGCGTGTCGGCGGCTTTCGCTGATCCGTTGCGCGCGAGCGCGGCACGGTTTCGGGACTTCGCGCGTTGATCTTCGTCGCCGGTCCCCGACTGGCGAGAGAAGGTGACGAGCCGTGACGGAGCCGACGACTGCCATCGATGCCGACGAGGCCGCCTTCCTCGACCTGCATGCGCAGCGCGAGGATCTGGAACGCCAATTGTCGTTGGTGCAGTTGCGCCGGCAGTTCGGCCCGGGCCAAGTGGCCGTGGACCAGGCCGCCGACGACGAGAAGGTGTTGCTCCTCAGCCTCGACCGCGTCCTTACCCAGATCCGCGCCGCCGAGTACAAGCGGCAGCCCAATGCGCGGCGCTGGTAGTGGACCCCTAGTCGAGCCGCCGCAGGTCCCGCTCCTTGTGCCGCAGGCGCAGGAGGAGATCGATCTGGCTGTCCGGGATCGGCAGGGTGTCGCAGGTTTCTTCGTAGATCGATCGCAGCGCGGTTCCGAGACGGTACCGCGTGTCGTCGGGCAGGTTGGGCTGACACGCATGCGTCGTGTCCTCCCGCATCTCGCCGTCGCAAACTCTCTGGTCCAACGTCTCAGTCCCTCGTTCGAGCGATCCAACGCCGGCGCCGAAATGGAGCACACTCGCCGTTCAACGAGTGTCGCCCAACATGGTTAAGGAACCGTTAAAGGCCGCGCCGCGCCGCTACGGTGAGACGTCGGCCGCCTGAAGCAGGCGCGCAGCCGCGGCCCGGGCCTCGTCGGTCACCGTCGCGCCGGCCAGCATCCGGGCGATCTCCTCGCGACGCGCGGGGGCTTCGAGGGAGGCGACCCGGGTGGCGACCCGGTCGCTGCCCTTTACGGGATCCTTGGCGATCAGGAAGTGCGTCTCTGCTCGCGCCGCCACCTGCGGCGCGTGAGTCACAGCCACCACCTGGACCCGTGTAGAGAGGCGCCCAAGCCGCGCGCCGATCGCATCCGCCACCGCCCCGCCGACGCCGGTGTCGATCTCGTCGAAGATCAAGGTCGGCGCGGACCCCTTGTCGGCGAGCACCACCTTCAGGGCGAGCATGAAGCGCGAGAGTTCGCCGCCCGAGGCGACCTTCATCATCGGCCCCGGGCGCGTGCCGGGATTGGTCTGGGCCCAGAACTCCACGCGGTCGTAGCCGGACGGATCGCGGGAGTCCGGATCGGTGGCGATCTCGGTGATGAAGCGGGCGCGCTCCAGCTTGAGCGGAGGCAGCTCGGCCTTCACCGCCGCGTCGAGGGCCTTGGCCGCGCGCTTGCGGCCCTCCGTGAGCTTGGCCGCGGCCTTCGCGTAGGCGGCCTCGGCCGCGGCGAGCGTCGCCTCCAGGCCGCCGAGGGCTTCCTCGCCGGCGTCGATCGCCGCGACGTCCGCGGCGTAGCGCGCGCGCAGGGCCGCGAGGTCGTCCACCGGCACCTGGTATTTCCGCGAGGCGGCCCGAAGCGCGAACAGCCGCTCCTCCACCCGCTCCAGCTCGCGCGGATCGAACTCCGCCTCGCGCAGGGCCACGTCGAGGATGATGTGGGCCTCGTCGAGGGCGGTCAGGGCGGTGTCGAGGGCGGCGACGCAGGGCTCGACCAGGGCCGGCAGCTGCGCCGCCCGGCGCTCCAGCTTGCGCAGGGCGGAGGAGAGATGGGAAACGATGGGACCGCCCGAAGCCTCGATCGCCTCGTTCAGCTCGCGCGCGACCTTCTCGCTCTGCTGCATCACCGTGCGGCGCTCGGCCAGGGTGGTCTCCTCGCCCGGCTCCGGCGCGAGGGTTTCGAGCTCCGCCACGGCATGACGCAGGAAATCGGATTCCTTGGCAGCGGCTTCGACCCGGGCCCGGTGCTCGGACAGGGCGGAGCGGGCGCCCTTCACGCGCTTGGCCGCCTCGGCGACCTGAACCAGTGGGCCCTGCAGGCCCCCGAAGGCGTCCAGGATGGCGCGGTGGGTGGTGGGATCGGCCAGGGCCCGGTCGTCGTGCTGCCCGTGGATCTCCACGAGGGCCGCGCCGATGGCCCGTAGGACCTGGACGCCGACGGCCTGGTCGTTGACGAAGGCGCGCGTGCGCCCGTCCGCCATCTGCACGCGACGCAGGATGAGATCGCCCTCGGTGTCGATTTCCGCCTCGGCGGCGAGCGCCCGGGCCGGATGATCGAGGGGCACGTCGAACACGGCCGTGACGGCGCCCTGCCCCTCCCCGTGACGCACGAGGCGGCCGTCGCCGCGGCCGCCGAGGGCCAGCGCGAAGGCGTCGAGCAGGATCGACTTGCCTGCGCCCGTCTCGCCGGTGAGGACGCTGAGGCCCTCGCGGAAGTTCAGGACGAGCTTGTCGATGAGAACGATGTCGCGGATCGCGAGCTGGCTCAGCATGCCGCGCCTGAGGTCCCGTTGTGAAGCCTGGCGCTGTCCTTACGGCGAAGTGCCGCCGGCTTCACGCAAAAAGATGCCGCCCCCACCGGGAGCGGCCAAGCGGCGCTCGGATCGCCGAACGGGCGCCGGAGCGGCGCCGGGATTACTGGGCCTCGGCGGTGCGCCCGATGACGCCGCGATAGACCTTGCTGATCCACGAGGTCTTCTCCTCGCGCGGCTCGAGACCCCCGTTCTGCAGGAGCGCGTGGGCATCCTTGTACCAGGGGCTGTCGGGGAAGTTGTGGCCGAGCACGGCGGCGGAGGTCTGGGCCTCCTGAGTCAGGCCGAGGGCCATGTAGGCCTCGGTCAGGCGCTCCAGGGCCTCTTCGGCGTGACGGGTCGTCTGGTACTTGCTGACCACGTCGCGGAACCGGTTGATCGCGGCCGGGAAGTTGCGGCGCTCGAGGTAGAAGCGCCCGACCTCCATCTCCTTGCCGGCGAGCTGGTCTCGCGTGATCTGGATCTTGGCCTTGGCGTCGGCCGCGTATTCGGAGGTCGGGTACTTCTGGACGAGCTCCTGCAGGCCGGCGAGCGCCTTCTCGGAGCGGTCCTGGTCGCGGGTCACGTCGGGGATCTGCTTGTAGTGCGACATCGCCATCAGGTACTGGGCGTAGGCCGCGTCCTTGCTCGCCGGATGGCGCTGCAGGTAGCGCTTCGAGGCGTTGATCGCGTCGTCGTACTTCGCGCCCTCGTAATTCGCGTAGGCCGTCATCAGCAGCGCTTTGCGCGACCAGTCGGAATAGCTGTAGGCCTTGTCGAGTTCGCCGAACTTCTTCGAGGCGCCCTCGTAGTCCTTGTCTTCCATCCGCGCCAAGCCCTCGCTGTAGAGCTTGTCGGCGGGAACATCCGGAACCACTTCCGGCTTGTACTTCTCGGCGAAGGGATTGATCGAGTCGAGGGCGTCGCATCCGCCGAGGCCGAGGCCGAGGACGGACACCAGCACGGCCGCCATCGCACCGCGGTTGGGATGAGTAAGGCGCATTCCGGTGTTCCCCCAACAGACCGGTCCGTTCTCGGACTCGCGTCGTCAAGCCATCACAAAGGTCGGTCGCGTGGCTGACGGCCTCATGCCACGATCCGGGTGCGCTGCACACCGGACGGACGTTCCGTTTCACGCTCGATTCACCGTGGAGCGCGATTTGGGCGCGAAAGCGGCGGGCGGGCCACGCCCTGGACAGAAACGACGGCTGTGTGTCGGTGGCGCTACAGATCGCCCACGAAGGCGGCGATGCCGAGGCTGGCGCCGAACTCGGTCAGGCTGGTCTCGCGGCGGGCGCCGGGAGCCTCGACGATGGCGTAGTTGGCGCGATCGGAGAACAGGGCGGTGAGGACGCCGACATTCATGCGGTGACCGCCGCAATAGGAGCGGTAGCCGCCCTGGAGCGGGAGACCCGCGAGGGCGAGATCGCCCACGGCGTCGAGGAACTTGTGCCGGACGAACTCGTCGGCGTAGCGCAGGCCCTCGGGGTTCACGACGGCGGTCTCGCCGACCGCGACCGTGTTCTCGAGGGAGGCGCCGAGGGCGAAGCCCGCCTTCCAGTAGCGCTCGACATCCCGCATCATGCCGAAGGTGCGGGCTCCGGCGATCTCGCGACGGTAGGCGGAGGGGGTGAGGTCCATCGCCTTGCGGCTCCGGCCGATCACCGGGTTCTCGAAATCGATCTCGACGTCGAGGCGGAAGCCCCGGTCGATGGGGCGGAGCTCGGCGAAGGCCCGGCCGACCTCGATGCGAACGGAGCGGAGGACCTTGATCCAGCGCTTGGCGGCGCCGCAGGTCGCGGTGCCGACGGCGTCGATGGCCTGTACGTAGGGGAGCGCGCTGCCGTCGAGGATGGGCATCTCTGGGCCGTCGATCTCGACGAGGACGTTGTCGATCCCGAGACCGTAGAGCGCCGACATCAGGTGCTCGATGGTGGCGACCGCGCCGCTCTCGACGTCACCGATAACGGTGCAGAGTTCGGTGGCGGAGACGCAGGCGTGATGGGCCTTGATGAGCCGGTCGTTGCCGGTGGGCATTCCGGTGCGAAGGAAGGCGATGCCGTGGTTGGCGGGCGCCGGATGCAGCGTGATCTCGACCGGGTTCCCGGAATGGACGCCGATGCCGCTCAGGGTCGCGGGGGCTTTGAGTGTCGTCTGTTGGTTCGTTCGCATTCCATAGCCCTCGGCCGTGATCGGGCGCGCCCATCCCGTCGGGATGGGCCCTGCGCCCCTTGCGATCCGTCCGCTGCTTGAAGCCCCTGCCGGCGTCTGATGGCCGAAACCACCGCGCCTTGTCGTTCCAAAATTCGTATAGCCGCGCCTCCAGGGCAGGCCAAATCACGGATTCTTACGCTGTGTTACAGCCGCGGTTTCCACCAGCGAATCCGAATCTCGTTTTGGAACAACGGTTTAACAATAGGCATAGCCCGGAGCCGCGAGGCTCCGGGCCTGTGGCTGAAATATCTCAGCCTTGGCGTTGACGCGTCCGCCGGACCCCGGTTTCAGTTCGCCTGGCGGCGCAGGAAGGCCGGGATCTCGAGCTGGTCGTCGTCCATCATGCGGGCCTGGGGAGCGACGCGACCCTGAGGATCGAGGTTGCCCTGGGCCGGGCGGTAGGCCGGGGGAGCCTGCACGGGAGCGCGCTTGGCGTAGTCCGCGGGCGGGGCGGCCTGCGGGACCGGGGCGGCGGGCGCCCGCATCTGCGGAAGCGGCGCGGCCTCGACCTCCTCACGGCGTCCGCCGAAGCCCACCGTCGCGAGACGGCGCAGCAGCGTCATGCGCTTGGAATCGCCGGCCGGCTCGGCCGGCTGCTCCTCGCGGGCCCGGAGCTGGGCCTGGGCGGGAAGCGGCAGGTCCTGGATCTGCGGCATGCGCGGGGCGCGGGCCACGGCCACGGCCGGCCGGGGCGGCACGAACGGGCCGGCGGCATGCTGGGGCGCGGGCTCGGGAGCCGGCATCGGTGCGGGCTCGTAGGACATGGCGGCGCGCGGCTGGGTCTGCGTCAGCATCACCTCGTCGCGCATCACCGGGGCCTGGGGCAGCTCGACCCGCATCGGCTCGGGGGCGAGGGCCATCGGCTCGGGGGCGCGCAGGGCCTGCTGCACCGGAGCCTGGACCGGAGCGGCCTGGATCGGGGCGGCCTGCAGCGACGCCGGAGCGGCGGGCTGCGCGGCCGGGGCCGCTACGGCTCCGTCCTGTCCGACGGGGCGAAAGGTCGACGCGGGCTGTGCGGCCCGCGCCCTCGCTTCCGCACGCAGACGCTCGGCGACCTCGGCGATGCGCTGCTCGGTCTGGACGATGTCGGGGTTGTTCTGCGAGTTGGCGGCGATCAGCGCCGGCTCGATGCCGGTGGCGACCACGGACACCCGGATGATGCCGTCGAGGCTCTCGTCGAAGGTGGCGCCCAGGATGATGTTGGCGTCCGAATCGACCTCCTCGCGGATGCGGGTGGCGGCCTCGTCGAGCTCGTAGAGGGTGAGGTCGTTGCCGCCGGTGATCGAGATCAGCAGGCCGCGCGCGCCCTTCATCGAGACGTCGTCGAGGAGCGGGTTGGCGATGGCGGCCTCGGCGGCCCGGTTGGCGCGGTTCTCGCCCGAGGCCTCGCCGGTGCCCATCATGGCCTTGCCCATGCCGCGCATGATGGCCCGGACGTCGGCGAAGTCGAGGTTGATCAGGCCTTCCTTGACCATCAGGTCGGTGATGCAGGCGACGCCCGAGTACAGCACCTGGTCGGCCATCGCGAAGGCGTCGGCGAAGGTGGTCTTCTCGTTGGCGACCCGGAACAGGTTCTGGTTCGGGATGACGATCAGGGTGTCGACGGCGGCCTGGAGCTCCTGGATGCCGGCCTCGGCGGTGCGCATGCGGCGCACGCCCTCGAACTGGAACGGCTTCGTCACGACGCCGACGGTGAGGATGCCCATGTCACGGGCCGCACGGGCGATGACGGGGGCCGCGCCGGTGCCGGTGCCGCCGCCCATGCCGGCGGTGATGAAGCACATGTGGGCGCCGGAGAGCTGGTCACGGATCTCGTCGATGACCTCGTCGGCGGCGGCCGAGCCGACCTCGGGGTGCGAGCCGGCGCCGAGGCCCTGCGTCACGCCGAGGCCCATCTGGATCACGCGCTCGGCCTTCGAGGAGGTCAGCGCCTGGGCGTCGGTATTGGCGACCACGAATTCGCAGCCCAGCAGGCCGGATTCGATCATGTTGTTGACGGCGTTGCCGCCGGCTCCGCCGACACCGAAGACGGTGATGCGGGGCTTGAGTTCCCGGATATCCGGCGCCTGCAGACTGATGGCCATGGTGTCGAGCCTCTCGTGCCTTTCACGTTTCGTTTGACGCCTCGGTTGAGGAAGGCGCCGATTCTCGTCTGGCCGTTCGCACCCACCCCGATGTGTGGGGTTTGGGGCGCGACGGCGGTCGTCTCAGAAACTCTCGCGGATCCAGCGTCCGACGCGCGAGAGGTAGCCGTCCGTTCCCGTGCCGGCGAAGGCTCCGTGGCCCCGCGGCTCGAAATGCTCCGCATGCGCCACCTGCGGGTAGACCAGGAGGCCCACCGCCGCGGAGAAGGCGGGTCCCTTGGCGGCCTCCGGCAGGCCGCGGATGCCGAGCGGCCGGCCGATGCGGACCTGGCCCTCCATCACCCGGCGGGCGACCTCCGGCAGACCGACGAGCTGGCTCGCGCCCCCCGTCAGCACCACTCGCCGCCCGGCCTGGGCCGAGAAGCCGGCGGCCCGGAGGCGGTCGCGCACCAGTTCCACCACCTCCTCGACGCGGGGGCGGATGATCCGCACGAGCTGCGAGCGCGGCACGTGGTTGGGGGCATCGCCCTCGTCCTCGCCCACCCCGTGGACCGCGATCATGTCGCGCTCGTCGGAGGCGGTGGCGATGGCCGAGCCGTAGAGGGTCTTGAGGCGCTCGGCCGCGGCGACCCGGGTGGAGAGGCCGCGGGCGATATCCATGGTGACGTGGTGGCCGCCGACCGCCACGGCGTCCACGTGGACGAGGTGGCCGCCGGAGAAGACGCCGACGCTGGTGGTGCCGCCGCCCATGTCGACCACGGCGACGCCCATCTCGGCCTCGTCGTCAACCAGGGCCGAGAGCCCGGCGGCGTAGGGGGTGGCGATCACCGCCTCGACGCCGAGGTGGCAATGCTCGACGGCGAGCATGAGGTTGCGGGCGGCGGCCGCCTCGCCGGTGACCACGTGGAGGTCGACCCCGAGGGCGTCGCCCATCATGCCCGACGGATCGATGACCGTGCCCTGGCCGTCGATGGCGTAGCCGGTGGGCAGAGCGTGGAGCACCGCCCGGCCGGGGCTGACGCCGTGCGCGGAGGCGGTCTCCAGCACGCGCTCCACGTCGGAGCCCGTGACGGTGCCGGTGCGGGTGCCGACGCGCGCCTCGAAGTGCTGCGAGCCGATCCGGCCGCCGGACATGTTGACGATGACCGACTGCACCTCGACCTTCGCCATCCGCTCGGCGGCGTGGACCGCCTGGCGGATCGCGCCCTCGGCGGCCTCGAGGTCGACGATGACGCCGCCCTTGAGACCCTGCGAACGCTGGTGGCCGATGCCGATGACGCGGGCGAAGTGGGTGCGCCCGCGCAGGGTGGTGAGGGCCTCGGCCGGCTGAAGCTCGGCGATGAGGCAGACGACCTTGCTCGTTCCGATGTCGAGCACCGAGAGGGTGGTGCTGCGCCGGGCGGAGAGAGGCTTCAAGCGTGGGGTGAGGCCGTGCGGGTCGTGCATCGGGCTACCGGGCGGAGGAGGTGAAACGGGGACGGGACGCGGGATGCGCCGGACGGATCGTGCGGCTCATGTGCTGGTCCCCTTGGGCTTGGACTTCTTCTGGGATTCGGCGCGGGCCGCGGCCGCCTCCTCGGTGAGCCGCACCACCACCCGGTCGGGCATGCGCAGGTCCACCGCGATGATGTCCTTCTCGAGGATGCGGTTGTCGCGCTCGAGCTTGACCAATCGAGCCAGGGCCTCGGTGGCGCCCGTCTCGGGCAGGCGGATGTCGACGCCGTCGAGCTTGAGCGTCCAGCGCCGTCCGGACACGTAGGTGCCGGCCTTGACCCGCTCGGCCAGGGCGCCGGCCGCCTCGATCAGGGCGAGGTAGTCCTTGAGCTTGAGGTTGGCGTCGTCACCGACCACGAGGGGAAGCGCGGCGTAGCGGTCGTCGCGCATCTGGTCGATCACCGTGCCGTCGGCGGCGATCACGGCGATCTCGCCGTTGCGCTGCCAGAGGGCGGCGGGCTCGCGCTCGACCTGGGTGATGACGATCTCGTTCGGATAGACCTTGCGCACGGAGGCACTCGCGATCAGCGGCACCGCCAGCAGGCGCTCGCGGGCCTCCGCCACGTCGAGGAAGACCACCGAGGAGTGGCCGTCGATGCCGGCGGCCTGCAACACCTCGCGTTCGTAGAGCCGGGCGATGCCCGAGATGGTGACGCGCTCGACGCCGAAGCCGGCGATCCGCGCCGCGATGTCGAGGGGGCGGCCGTGCTCGGCCACGAAGCGGTCATAGGCGCCGCTTCCGATGAAGCCGGCGAGGGCGAGGGCGGCGAAGGAGACCGAGAAGGCCGCCGTCCCGAGGTGGCGCGGGACGCGGCGCTCGATCGGAACCGCGAGGCGGGAGCGCCGGCCGGGCGGCGTGAAGCGGCGCAGGCGCGCCGCCAGCGCAGACCGGACCGAACGCACGGTGCCGGCGGCCGGACCCGGCAGACCCGACCCGGGGAGGCCGTGGCCGCCGAGCGGGCCTTCGGCCCCTAGCGGCCCAACGTTGCGTCCTCCACCATCCATTGAACGAGCTCACCGAAACTATAGCCCGCATGGGCTGCCATCTCCGGGACCAAGCTCGTCTTCGTCATGCCGGGTTGCGTGTTGACCTCCAGCACGACGAGGGCACCGGTTCCCCCCGGTGTGTCGTCGTAGCGAAGGTCCGCACGGCTGATGCCCCGGCACCCGAGTGCTTGATGCGCCGTTAACGACAACTCTTGGACACGCTGGTAAAGATTTGGTTTAATTTCTGCCGGGAGGACGTGGATCGACCCCCCCTCGGCGTACTTCGCGTCGAAGTCGTACCACTCCCCCGAAGCGGGCTTGATCTCGATCACCCCGAGGGCCCCGTCGCCCATCACGGCGCAGGTCAGCTCGCGCCCGGCGACGTAGGTTTCCGCAAGGATTTCATCGCCATAGCCCCAATCCGCCCGGCCCACTTCCTGGGGAGGATGGGAGCGTCCGTCGCGCACGATGATGACCCCCATGGAGGAGCCCTCGGCCACCGGCTTGAGCACGTAGGGCGGCGTCAGCACGTGTGACTTTGCGGCCTCATGACGGTTAACGACGCGGCCCTCCGGGACGCTGACGCCGGCCGCCCGCATGACCACTTTGGCACGCTCCTTGTGCATCGCCAGAGCCGAGGCCAGCACGCCGGAATGGGTGTAGGGGATGCGCAGCAGCTCCAGCAGGCCCTGGATCGTGCCGTCCTCACCCGCGGGCCCGTGCAGCGCATTGAACGCCACGTCGGGCCGCAGGTCGGTGAGCACCGTCGCGATGTCCGGCTGGACGTCGACCCGCGTGACGCGGAAGCCCTGCCCCTCCAGGGCATCGGCGCAGGCATGGCCCGAATTCAGCGAGACCGGCCGCTCGGAGGACCACCCGCCCATGAGGACGGCGACGTGCTTGGACATGGGGACTCCTGGGAATTGCGCGGACATGGGTTGCGTCGTCACGCCGGCCTTCGTGGGCCGATCCGGTCGTTGATCGCATCGAAAACCGCGCCGGCCGCGACCGGTGGCAATGTCCCGATCCGCTTGAGGATGCGAGCCGGTTCGATGCAGGCCAGCTTGATGGGTCTGATGACCGAAGGAGCATCAAGCCCGGCAGCAGCAAGATCGTCGATCGCTTGATCGCCCCCCATGGCAGGGTTGTTCGCGCTGGTGATCATAGCGATCCAGACGAATCCCGCCTCGGCAACGGCCTCCCCCGAGACCACGACGGCCGGGCGACGCTTCTCAGCCAAACGGTTTGAATAGGGAAACGGTACGACCACCACGGTCCCTGCGGGGAACATGCGTCCGCCTGGGTCCCTAGAGATTGCCATAGGCTTCTTCGTCGGCGGCACTGGCCCATTCCGTGAATGTCACGAAGGGATCTTCACCCTCGGGCCGCGCCTTCTCGATACGAATGCCGTCCCGGGTGATCACGTAGCGAAGGCGATCGCCCGGGCCGATGCCGAGGCGTTCGCGGACTTCGGCCGGGAGTACGGTCTGGCTCTTCACGGAGACCTTCGAATAGGCCGTCAGAACGTCCCGTCCGGTCATCGAATCCTTCCTGTCGCCCAGCTTACGTCTTACCGTCTTACGCCGTCCGTGTCGATAATCCGATGCGCTTGATCTCCCAGTGGAGTTCGACGCCGGAGGTCTCGCGCACGCGCCGGCGTACCTCCTCGCCGAGCCCCTCGATGTCGGCCGCCGTGGCGTTGTCGCGATTGATCAAGAAATTGCAGTGCATCTCCGAGACCTGTGCGCCGCCGACCGTCAGGCCGCGGCAGCCGGCCGCGTCGACGAGTTGCCAAGCCTTGCCCCCGGGCGGGTTCTTGAAGGTGGAGCCGCCGGTGCGCTCGCGGATCGGCTGGGCCGCCTCGCGCGCCGCCGTCACCCGCTCCATCTCGGCCTCGATGGCCGCCCGCTCGCCGGGGCACCCGCGGAACACCGCATGCGTGAAGATCACGTCGTCGGGGGCGCCGCTGTGCCGGTAGGTGAAGCCCATCTCCGCATGGGTGAAGCGACGCGCCTCGCCCCGGCGGTCGATGCCGTGGGCCTCCACCAGCACGTCGGTGGTCTCGCCCCCGTGGGCACCGGCATTCATGCGCAGGGCGCCGCCGACCGAACCGGGAATGCCGCGGAAGAACGCCAGCCCGTCGAGCCCGGCCTCCGCCGCCGCCTTGGCGAGGCGCATGTCCGGCACGGCGGTGCCGACCCGCAGGGTGTCGCCGTCGATCGCCACCATGCCGAAAGCCCGGCCGCCGAGGCGCACCACGACGCCGGGCACGCCGCCGTCACGGACGATGAGGTTCGAGCCGAGGCCGATCACCGTCACGGGTATTTCCGGATCGAGGGCCGAGAGCAGAAGGCCGAGGTCATCCGCGTCAGCCGGGGTGAACAGCACCTGCGCCGGGCCGCCGACCCGGAACCAGGTCAGGTCCGAGAGCGGCTGGTTGGCGATGAGCCGCCCGCGCAGGGCCGGCGCCCGGGCGCGGATGTCGGGCGTGATGTCCGGGAAGGCGGTCATTGGGCGGGTGCTTTTCAGTTGAAACGACTATCGGTTGCAGGACGACGAGCGGGAGCGTGCGCTAGGCCGGACGATCGGTTCCACACGCCCGGCGGCGCGCGCTCTGATCCGGATGCCGCCCAGGACGGAGGCGCTCATCCGCGGGAAGCTGCGCCTCCTCGCTGAGAGACCGGATGCGCTCGCCAACAACATCAAGGCTCTGAGGGGTACGCAGGGATATCACCTTCGGATCGGCGATTGGCGGGTGATCTTCACGATCGCGCCGGTCGGATCATGGTGCCCGACATCGGCCCGCGCGGCTCAATCTACGGCTAGGAAGATCGGCATGACCATCGTGCGCACCAAGACGCCCTCGGGCGAAGCCATCGTGATCCTGCCGGAGGCCGATTTCGAGCGGCTCGTCGCTCTGGCCGAAGATGCGACGAGCGCGCGGACGCTGCAGGCCTCCCAGGCGCGACTGGCGAGCGGGGCGGACGAGATCCCGAGTGAGTCTGACCTCGATGCCGTGCGCCGGGCTCCGCGCCCCCTCCCCTTCTGGCGAAAGCGCCCGGACATGACGATGGCCGCCCTGGCCAGCCTCGGCGGGATCACCGAGTCCCTCCTGTCGGCGATGGAACGGGGTGAGCGCACGGCCGACCTCATTGTTTATCGCACCCTCGCGCGCGCTGGACGTCGACCCGGAGGATCTGATCCCGGACGGTGCCGACCCGTAGGCCGGTTTCACGCCGTCACGCCGTCCAGGGCCGCGAGTTCGCCCGGCAGGGCGTAGGCCCATTGCGTGATGTTGCCGGCGCCGAGGCAGACGACGTAGTCGCCGGGCTTGGCGCGGCCGGCGACGATGCCGGCGAGGTCCTCGGAGCGCTGCAGCGCGATGGCGTCGCGGTGGCCGCGCGACTTCAGACCCGAGACCAGCCCGTCGCGGTCCATGCCCTCGATCGGCGCCTCGCCCGCCGCGTAGACGGGGGCGACGATGACCGTGTCGGCATCGTTGAAGCAGGTGCAGAAATCGTCGAACAGCGAGGCGAGGCGCGTGTAGCGGTGCGGCTGCACGATGGCGATGACGTTGCCCTCGGTGGAGGCGCGGGCGGCCTTGAGCACCGCCTTGATCTCCACCGGATGGTGTCCGTAATCGTCGAAGATCAGGGCGCCGTTCCACACGCCGGTCCGGGTGAAGCGGCGCTTCACCCCGCCGAAGCCGGCCAGCGCCTTGCGGATCGCCTCCGGCTCGACCCCGAGCTCGTGCGCCACGGCGAGCGCCGCGGTGGCGTTCAGGGCGTTGTGCTTGCCCGGCATCGGCAGGACGAGATCCTCCATCTCGAGACGGAAGCCGGGGCGGCGGTCGCGGATCATCACGCGGAAGCGGCTCTGGCCGCCGCGCAGGTCCACATCGATGAGCCGGACATCGGCCTGCGGGTTCTCGCCGTAGGTGATGATGCGGCGGTCTTCGATGTGCCCGACGAGGTCCTGCACGATCGGGTGGTCGATGCACATCACCGCGAAGCCATAGAACGGGATGTTGTCGATGAAGCGCCGGAAGGCGTCCTTGACCGCCTCGAACGAGCCGAAATGGTCGAGGTGTTCGGGGTCGATGTTGGTGACGATGGCGACATCGGCCGGGAGCTTCAGGAAGGTCCCGTCGGATTCGTCGGCCTCCACCACCATCCACTCGCCCTCGCCCATTCGGGCGTTGGTGCCGTAGGCATTGATGATGCCGCCGTTGATCACGGTGGGGTCAAGGTTGCCGGCATCCAGCAGGGTGGCGACGAGGGAGGTCGTCGTCGTCTTGCCGTGGGTGCCCGCGATGGCGACGCAGGACTTGAAGCGCATCAACTCGGCCAGCATCTCGGCCCGGCGCACCACCGGCAGGCGGCGCTCGCGGGCGGCGACGAGCTCGGGGTTGTCGCGGCGGATCGCGGTGGAGACCACCACCAGGGCGGCCTCCTCGACGTTGCCGGCCTCGTGGCCGATGAAGGTGCGCATGCCCTTCTCGGAGAGGCGCCGGACATTGGCGTTGTCGTTGGCGTCCGACCCCTGCACGGTGTAGCCGAGGTTGTGCATCACCTCGGCGATGCCGGACATGCCGATGCCGCCGATGCCGATGAAGTGGATGGGGCCGAGCTTGTCGGGCAGCTTCATGGGAAGGACCAGTCTCAGGGGCGTCGGGGGTCCGGACGAACCGGCCCGAAGGGGATCAATCGGCGGCCGCCGTCAGGTGCGGGCCGCCGTCGCGAGGACGATGTCGGCGAGCCGCTCGGCCGCGTCGTGAATTCCAGCGCTTTTGGCGGCTGAGGCCGCCGCGGTCAATTTTCCGGGATTGGTGAAGAGGTCGACCAGCTCCGCCGTGAGCCGGTCCGGCGTGAAGGCGGATTGCGGAATCGCCTGCGCGGCGCTGATGGCGGCCAGCGTCGCGGCGTTGGCCGCCTGATCCTGGTCGAGGGCGCCGGGGAGCGGCACCAGGATGGCGGGCCGTCCGATGGCGGCGAGTTCCGAGACCGTGGACGCGCCGGACCGGCCGATGACGAGGTGCGCCGCCGCCATGCGGGCCGGCAGGTCCTTGAAGAAGGGCGCGGCCTCGAAGCCCGCGAGCCCGAGGCCGAGATAGAGATTCTGGACCTGCGTCAGGTCCTCGGCCCGCACCTGCTGCACGAGGTGGAGCCGGGCGCGCAGATCGGAGGGCAGGTTGGCGATGGCGGCCGGAACGACTTCGCCCATCACCCGGGCGCCCTGGCTGCCGCCGAAGACGAGGAGGTGAAGGGGATCGCCGGCACCGGCCGGCGGATAGGCGACCTTCGCGGCCGCGAGCACCGCCGGGCGCAGCGGGTTGCCGGTGTGGGTCCGGGGTGCCAGCGCCTTGGCCGGCACGCCCCGGACCTCGCGGAAGCCCGTGGCGATGGCGCGGGCGCCCCGTGCCAGGAAGGCGTTGGCCCGACCCATCACGGCGTTCTGCTCGTGCAGGATGGTGGGGACGCGCAGGATCTGCCCCGCCAGCATCGGCGGCACCGTGGGATAGCCGCCGAAACCCACGATGGCGGCCGGATCGATGCGCCGGATCTCTCGCGCGGCGACACCGAAGCCCCGGCCGAGGGTGAGGAGCGCGCCGGCGCGCCTGATCGGGGAGCGTCCCGAGGGCGTCGCGGACGCGATGGTGACGATCTCGGAGGCCGGGAAGCCGGTGGCGATGGAGTCCACCCGGGCATCGGTGGCGAGCACGACCCGCACGCCTCGGGCGCGCAGGGCGTAGGCCAGGCTCTCGGCGGGAAACAGGTGCCCGCCCGTGCCCCCGGCACAGAGCAGGATCGTGGCGGTGGCAACGGTCAACGCATCACTCCGGCGATCGTCGCCGGGGCGGTGCCCGGCGGCTTCTGGCTCAGGGTGGTGGTCCGGGGGCGCTTGCGGGTCAAGGCCACGAGGAAGCCCATGCCGAGGGCGAGCGAGATCAGCGACGAGCCGCCGTAGGAGACGAAGGGCAGCGTCATGCCCTTGGCGGGCATCAGCCGGACGTTCACCGCCATGTTGATGCAGGCCTGGAGGCCGAACAGGGTGGTGAGGCCCGTGATCGCCAGCCGCGAAAAGGTGTCGTCGGTGCGCCGGGCCAGCTTCAGGCCGCGCATGACGATGTAGGCGAACAGGAGGACGAGGCCGAGGCACACAACGGTGCCGAACTCCTCGCCCGTCACCGAGAAGATGAAGTCGGTGTGGGCGTCGGGCAGGTGGCGCTTGGCGACGCCCTCCCCCGGACCGGTGCCGAACCAGCCACCCGAATTGAACGATTGCCGGGCCCAGAAGCCCTGGAAGTTGTCACCGGAATCGCTGTCGAGGAAGCGATCGATGCGCTCGCGCACGTGGTGCAGGAAGCGGTAGGCGGCGGCCACGCCGATGAGGCCGCCGGCGCCGAGGCCCGCCACCCAGAACCAGTGCAGGCCGGCCACGAAGAACAGCGCGCACCACACGATGGTGATGAGCATGGTCTGGCCGAAATCGGGCTGCAGCACGAGGGGCACGATGGTGACCGGCAGGAGCAGGATCGCCAGCAGGCCGCCCGGCATGTCGCGGCGCTGCGCGCCCTCCGAGAAGGCCCAGGCCGCCACCACCACGAAGGCGGGCTTGACGAATTCCGAGGGTTGGATGCCGATGGCGCCGAACTGGATCCAGCGGTGCGCGCCCTTGATCTCCGGCCCGAACTTGCTCGCCAGGATGCAGAGCGCGACGCCCATCATCCAGGTGAAGAGCGCGACGCGGCGGATGTGGCGCAGGGACAGGAACGAGACGCCGACGATGATGAGGATCGTGGGCGCGAGGTAGAGCGCCTGCCGGTTGAGGAAGTGGAAGGTCGGCAGGCCGATCTTCTCGGCCACGGGCGGCCCGCCGCCCATGAGGAAGACCAGGCCCGCCACCATGAGCGCGCCGAGGCCGGCCAGCAGGCCGCGGTCGACGGTCCACCACCAGTCCGTCAGGGGCGTGCGTTCGGCGCGGGACATCATGGGATCAGCGCTCTCCGGGGCCTCACGGCGCCCGGGCAGGGCAGCCGATCGCGGCCGGCGGCGGCAGGCCGGCACGGGACCGATCCTGTGCCGGAATGGTAAACCAAGTGTTGCGATGCGCCGTCGAAGCCTCGCGTGTCCCGAGGGTCACGTCGTTAGGATACCCGGCCGTTCGAGATGATCTGACGACGGCTCCAGCGCATTCAAAAAACCCGCTTCAGCAATGTCCTTCTTGCCGAGCCAGGAACACCCACCGAACCCGAGATCTCGCAGAAGGCAGCGTACGGGAACTCTTCCGTTCCATGACCCTATCTCCAAATCAGAACATCTGAACTTATCCTGCAGTGAATAATAATCTTGCTAAGCTCATCCTTCTAGGATTTGTACCATGATAACACTATTATCGATCTTTGAACAATCAGACCTAATTGAAACAGACAAATTGCGAATATTAACTGTTATTTAACCGTCAAATGAGATCCGTAAAGAAACAAATATGATCCTCCATTTGCAGAGGCGGGATGCGTGATGAGGACGTTCAATAATCTAAGCCTCCTGGTAAAGATCATCATTCCGTTCGCCATGACGGCACTGGTCGCCGTAGGTCTTGTGATCTACGCCCGTCATGCGCTGTCCCGGATTGCGGACCAGACACGGGAGATCGTCCAGGTGCAGATGGCACGGCAGAGCTACGCTCTCGGCCTGCAGATCACCTTGACGGAAGCCGCACTCCAGAATCGCAACATCCTGATCGATCCGACCGGTCCGAGAAGCCACGACTTCAAGTCCCGGCAGGCCATCGCCATCAAGGCGACCTACGCGGCACAGGCCAGCCTTGCCGCCCTGGCGGATACGTCCGATCGCGTCGCAGCGAACGCCGAGCTTCGACGGGGGTTGGAGGTCTACTTCGCCGTTCTGAACCGCTCCTCCGAGGCCGCCCTGAACAACGATCCCGCGACCGGAAACAGGATCGCCCAGACAGAAGCGACACCGCTGCGGGCCAAGCTGCGCGAGGAGACGAATCAGCGGATCGCCCTCATCGACGCGGAGTTGAAGGCAAGCGCCGTCAACGCCGACGAGATCGTCAGAAGCACCACGACCACGCTGGTGGCGTCGGCCGTCGTCGGGCTGCTGGCCGCCCTGGGCAGCGCCGGCCTGATCGTGATCTTCGCGATCACCCGTCCGGCCACCGCCATGGGCGCCGCGATGGGCCGTCTCGCGAGCGGCGACCTGACCGTCACCGTCGAGGGCATGGCGCGCAAGGATGAGATCGGCCTGCTGGCGCGCTCCCTGGAAGTCTTCAAGCGCAACGCGATCGACGCGCGTCAGCTGGCGGCCGAGCAGGACGCCGAGAACCAGGCGAAGATCCGCCGGGCCGAAGTGCTCGACGGGCTGACGAAGCGCTTCGAGGCCAACGTCTCGCACCTCACGCAGGGTCTGGCGGGGGCGGCCACCGAGATGGAGGCCACCGCCCAGTCGATGGCCTCCACGGCGGATCAGTCGATCCGGCAGGCGACGACGGTGGCGAGCGCGGCGGAAGAGACCTCGGCCAACGTCCACACGGTCGCGGCCGCCAGCGAGGAGATGTCCGCCTCGATCCAGGAAATCGTGACCCAGGTCAGCCAATCCTCCGGCATGGCCAACCAGGCCGTGGAGGACACGCACCGCACCGAGGCGACCGTGAAGCGGCTGACCGAGGTTGCGTCCAGCATCACCGACGTCGTCGCCATGATCACGAACATCGCGGGCCAGACCAACCTGCTGGCGCTCAACGCCACCATCGAGGCGGCGCGGGCCGGCGAGGCCGGCCGCGGCTTCGCCGTCGTCGCCTCCGAGGTGAAGGAACTGGCCGGGCAGACCGCGCGCGCCACCGAGGAGATCCGCACCAAGATCGGCGAGATCCAGGGTGCCACCGGCGAGGTCGTATCCGACATCACGCGGATCGGCCGAACCATCGCCGACATGTCGACCTACGCGAACGGCATCGCCGCCGCGATGGAGCAGCAGGGCGCCGCCACCCGGGAGATCGCCCGGAACGTCCAGGAGGCCGCGCAGGGCACCCAGGAGGTGACGACCAACATCGAGCATGTCCGCGCCGGCGCCGGATCGACGGGCGCCGCCGCCAGCCAGGTCCTGAGTGCCGCCCGGGAGCTGTCGCGCTACTCCGAAAACCTCGGCCAGGAGGTGTCGCAGTTCCTGGCCGGCGTGAAGGCCGCATGACGGCCCGGGGGACGAGCGCCGTCCCGCGACGATCGCTCGTCACCCGGCCTTGCAATCCTCGAAGCCGGCGCGGATCGCCTCCGGATCGAGCTTGCGGCCGATGAAGACCACGCGGGAGACGCGCAGCTCGTCGTCCTTCCACGGCCCCTGAAGGTCGCCGTCGAGGATCTGGTGGACGCCCTGGAAGACGAAGCGCTGCGGCTCGTCCGGGAAGGCGACGATGCCCTTGCAGCGCAGGATGTCGGGGCCCTGGACCTGGGTCAGGGTCGAGATCCAGGGCATGAACTTCTCGGGGTCGACCGGTCCGTCGATCTTCGCCGAGACCGACTGCATGTCGTCGTCGTGGTGATGATGATGGCCCTCCTCGAGGAAGTCGGGCTCGATGTCGAGGATGCGGCCGAGATCGAAGGCGTTGCGCTCCAGCACCGCCTCCAGCGGCACCGCGCAGCGCTCGGTGCGGTGGACCTTGGCGTAGGGGTTGATCGCGCGGATCTGGGCCTCGACCCGGGCGAGGTCCGCCTCCGCCACGAGATCGGCCTTGTTGAGCAGGATCACGTCGGCGAAGGCGATCTGGTTCTTGGCTTCCGGCGCGTCCTTGAGGCGGTCCGAGAGCCACTTGGCATCGGCCACCGTCACCACCGCGTCGAGGCGGGCGGCCGCGCCGACATCCTCGTCGATGAAGAAGGTCTGGGCCACGGGGGCGGGATCGGCGAGGCCGGTGGTCTCGACGATGATCGCGTCGAACTTGCCGCGTCGCTTCACCAGGCCGTCCATGATGCGGATGAGGTCGCCGCGCACGGTGCAACAGACGCAGCCGTTGTTCATCTCGAACACCTCCTCGTCGGCGCCGATGATGAGGTCGTTGTCGATGCCGATCTCTCCGAACTCGTTGACGATCACGGCGTAGCGCTTGCCGTGGTTCTCGGTGAGGATGCGGTTGAGGAGGGTGGTCTTGCCCGCGCCCAGGTAACCGGTGAGCACGGTGACGGGAATCTTCGCGGAGGCGGTGTTCGGGCTGTCGGACATGGAGACTCTTCGTCGATGGCGCGGGAGGCGTCGCTGCAGCCTGTTATATTGTATCAGTCCGGCGGGATGAAACCCCGATCGGATGAAACCCCGCCGGCCCGCAGCCCGTCGCAGAGCGCCGTGAGTGTGCCGCGGAATCCCGCCGGCCCCGCCAGCAGGCGCTCCATGAGCAGAGCGCCTTCGAGGGCGGCGATCACCATGCGGGCGGTTGCCCCGGGCGCGACGGAGCCCCGGACGCTCCCGGCCGCGATCCCCTCGGCGAGCACACCCTCCAACCAGGCGATGTGCTTGTCGAAGAAGCGGGCGATGTCGACGCGCAGGGAATCCGGCAAAGCCTCACCCTCGATCGCCAGAGCGGCGCAGAGGCAGCCCAGCCCGGCCTCGACGCCCCCGAGATAGAGCGTCCCGTAGGCGGCGATCCGACGGATCGCGTCCGGCTCATCGGTTCGAATCTCGGCCAGGGCGGCGTCGTAGCGCGCGTCGTAGGCGGCCACCAGGGCATGGGCGAGGTCGGACTTGGTGGCGAAGTGATGATGGATGCTCGCCTTGCGGATCCCGACCGTCTCGGCGAGGTCGGCATAGCTGAAGCCGGCATAGCCCCGGCGCCGCACCAGGGTCTCGGCCTGCAGCAGCAGCGCGGCGCGGGTGTCCCTCATCGTCCCGTGGTCTCCTTGACGGACGACGGCCCTCGTCCCTCGGCGCCCGCGCGCGAGTCCGTGATCGCCCGGCCGCCGGCCTTCCGGCTTATGCCGTTGACGCGGGAAAAAATCTACCTACTAATTGGTAGAACAAGAAGACGGAGGAAGTTCATGCGGGCGGACGCCGGCCGATCACGCTGGAGCACCACGCGCCGGAGCGCCCTGTTCGGCGGCCTGTGCCTGTGCTGCCTGCCGACCCTCGGACGGTCGGCCGAGGGCTTCGACCTGCAGGAGGTCGGCCCCGGCATCTTCATCCGGCGCGGCCCCGACGCCGAGGCGACCCCCGAGAACGACGACGCCATCGCCAATATCGGCTTCATCCTTGGCGACCGGTCCGTGCTCGTCACCGAATCCGGCGGCAGCCTCGCCGATGGCGCCTGGCTGCGCGCGGAGATCCGCAAGCGCACGGACAAGCCGATCAGCCACGTGGTGCTGACCCACGTCCACCCGGACCATTGCTTCGGGGCGGCGGCCTTCGCCGAGGACAAGCCGGTCTACGTGGGCCACCATGCCCTGCGCGCCGCCCTGGATGCCCGGGGCGAATACTATCGCGGGCGCCTCGTCGAGATTCTGGGCGCGGACCGGGCCGGCAGCGTGGTCTATCCCACCTTGGAGGTGACGGACGGCGCCGAGGTGGATCTCGGCGGCCGCGCCGTGCGCTTCGCCGCGCACGGCGCGGCGCACACGAACTGCGACCTCTCGATGCGCGATTCGGCGAGCGGCATCCTGTTTCCCGCCGACCTCCTGTTCGTCACCCGCATCCCCTCCCTCGACGGCAGCCTCGTGGGCTGGCTCAAGGAGGCGGATCGCCTGCGCGCGATGGGGGCGACCAAGGCCGTTCCGGGGCACGGACCGCGGCTGGTCGATGTCGCGCCCGCCCTCGACGACCTCACCCGCTATCTCACGATCCTCCGGGACGAGACGCGGAAGGCCATCGTGGCGGACGTGCCGATCGAGAAGGCGGTGCGGACCGTCGCCCAGTCCGAGCGCGACCGGTGGGTCCTGTTCGACACCTATAACGGCCGCAACGTCACCCAGGCCTTCAAGGAGCTGGAATGGGAATGAGGGCGTGGCAGGAGACCATCACTCGAGATCATGACCCGAGACCTCAATTTGCGAGCGTGGCTTGAGGCCGATCCCGCTCGGTGCCACGTGATGTAAGAGATGTCGCAAGAAGAACGATCATCCAGCAGGAGAAACGCCATGACTCGCTCCATTGCTAAACCTGTTCTCGTCCGCTCCGTCCTGGCAGCCCTGTCGCTCGCCCTGCCGCTGGTCGGCGCTGGCACCGCGCTGCGGACCAGCCCGAGCCTTGCCGCCGGGGCTTCGGACGACGAGTCGGAACGCCTCGCCCGCTGGAAGGAGATCCGGACGTCGATCTTCGGTGACAAGACGATCGCACCGACCGACAGCCTCGTGAAGATCGACGCGCCGGTGCGGGCGCTCGATGCCTCGTTGGTCCCGATCACCCTGACCATGCCGGAGAAGGACAAGATCGCGGGCATCCACCTCGTCATCGACGACAACCCGTCGCCCTACGCCGCCCACATCGCCTTCGGCCCGGGGGCGGATGCCGGCGAGATCAAGCTCCGGGTGCGGGTGAACAACTACACCAACATCCACGCCGTGGTGGAGACCAAGGACGGCCGGCTCTTCGAGACCACCAAGTTCGTGAAGGCTTCCGGCGGCTGCTCGGCGCCCATGGGGATGAGCGACGAGGAGGCGATGAAGGGGATGGGCGACATGAAGCTGAAATTCGCGGAGGCCCAGCCCGGGCGCCCCGTGGAGGCGACGCTGATGATCCGTCACCCGAACTTCAGCGGCATGCAGATGAACCAGATCACCCGCGACTACACGCCGGCCCGTTACATCAACAAAGTCGCGATCACCCGCGGCGATCAGGCCGTCCTGACCCTCGACGGCGACATCTCGATCGCGTCGAACCCGGTGATCAACTTCGGCCTGCAGCCGGAGGGCCAGGGGCCGATCAAGGTCGTGGCCACCGACAACCAGAACGGCCGCTGGGAGCACAGCTTCACGGCGCCGAGCGCCACGAACTGAGCGGGTCCGCACCATGATGCGGCGGCTCGTCCGGCTCGCGGTCGCGGGAACCGCCATGCTCGTTCTGGCGGCGGCCGGCCCAGCGGATTCCCCTCTGAACGTGCCGGAACCGGACGGGATCTGGACAGGGCCGCAACGGGGCTACACCCCAGCCACCTTGTCGGGCGCCACGGTCATCGACATCGACGCCCTTGATGCCCTGATCGCCCGCGACAAGCCGATCCTTCTCGACGTGTCCCTGGCCGACCGGCGCCCGGCGGGCTTTCCGGACGACCGGCCCTGGCTGCCCGCTCACCGCTCGATCCCCGGCGCGGTCTGGATGGCCAATGCCGGTGCCGCGCCCCTCGATCCGGCTCGCGAGACGCTCTTCCTCCAGCGCGTCGGGGAGTTGACCGGGGGCGACAGGGGCCGGGCCATCGTCGCCTTCTGCCATCCCGAATGCTGGGGCAGCTGGAATGCGGCCAAGCGGCTGGTGCTGCAGGGCTATACCCGCGTGCACTGGTTCCCCGAGGGCATCGAGGGCTGGCAGGAGCGCCACCCCACCACGGTGATCCCCGAGGACCCCGCGTGGAGCGCCCGAGCCGGAGGCGCAGCGCAGCGCTAGGTCAGGAACCCGGCCAAGGGCCTCTTGGTCCGCAAGCCCAGCCGCGCCCGAAAAGCTACCGGGGCAGACGATCAGTCAAACCCGGACATCGCAATACGAACTCCTTGATCGGGCACGATGTTTCCCATGCTGCGACAACGCTGAAATGATCTGCAGATATCTGCGGACACACCGACGCATGCGCAGTTGACAGCGGTTCCGTTGTGGCAGAATAAAGGCACCCGCAGGCGCCCGCAAGTCTAGGGAGGAAACGCCCGGAGAGAGCACGGAGCAGCGACGCCATCGCTGCTACCGACGCCCCCGGGCAGGACTTACGACGATCAGATCCTCGCTGAGATGACCTGTCGCCAGCGGGGGCGATATTTGGTATGCCACCGACAAAATAAGAGTTTACGGATCGGAGATCCGGCGACAATGCCGGGGGACCGTTACTTCGACCCGCGCGCGCGCGGGCGAGGCCGTGTATAGAGACGCCACCAGCAGACGGTCCGCCGGCATTCCGGCGATCCGCACCAGCCGGGTGGAGTCCCATGTCGCAAGCCGTTCAGTCCCGCCGCATCCGCGCGATCGACCTGGCGAAGCGCAAGGCCGAGGGGCGCAAGATCATCGCGCTGACTGCCTACCACGCCCATACCGCCGGCATCCTCGACCCGTATTGCGACTTCATCCTCGTGGGCGACTCCCTCGGCATGCTGATGCACGGCATGGAATCGACCCTGCCGGTGACCCTGGAGATGATGATCGTCCAGGCGCAGGCCGTAATCCGGGGGACCTCGCGGGCCCTGGTGGTCGTGGACATGCCCTTCGGCTCCTACGAGGCGAGCCCCCAACAGGCCTTCCTCAATGCTGCCCGCGTGCTCAAGGAGACGGGCGCCGGGGCGATCAAGATGGAGGGCGGCGCGCGCTTTGCCGAGACGGTGGCCTTCCTGGTGGAGCGCGGCGTGCCGGTGATGGGCCATATCGGCCTGACCCCCCAGTCGGTGAACACCATGGGCGGCTTCAAGGTGCAGGGTCGCGAGGCCGACGGCGAGCGCCGCCTGATGGCCGATGCCCGCGCCATCAACGACGCCGGCGCCTTCGCCATCGTGATGGAGGGCATCGTCGAGCCGGTGGCCCGGGCCATCGCCACCTCCCCCGACATCACCACGCCCACCATCGGCATCGGCGCCACCATGGCCTGCGACGGTCAGATCCTCGTCCTTGAGGACATGCTCGGCCTGAGCGACCGGGTGCCGAAATTCGTGAAGCGCTTCGGCACCCTGCGGGGCCAGATCGAGGCCGCCGTGAAGGACTATGCCGAGGAGGTCCGCTCCGGCACCTTCCCGGCCGAGGAGCACACCTACCAGCCGCTGTGACCGGTCTCGGCAGGGTCATCCCGCCGAGACCGACCCCGGGTGGCTACCAGCGGTAGCCGATACTGCCGAGCACCCGGCGGCGCTCGCCGTAGTAGCAGGCCGTGACGGTGCTGCAGCTGTTGACGATCCGCTCGTCCGAGACGTTCGATACGTTGAGGGCGAAGCGCCAGCCTTCCCAATCGTAGTGGGCCACGAGGTCGCCGACGACGTAGCCCGGCACGCGGAATTCGTTGGCCTGGTCCGCGAAGGAGCGTCCGACGCCACGCACGCCGCCGCCGAGACCGAAGCCGCGCAAGACGCCGCTCTGGAACGTGTAGTCCAGGAACAGCGAGCCGTACTGCTCCGGGGTGTTGGTCGGCGTCCGGCCGAGGAGGGCCGTGTTCAGGTCGCGGGTCACCGAGAGATCGTAGGCGGTGTAGGACGCGACGGCCCGCAGGCCGGGCGCGAGGTTGGCCACCATCTCGATCTCGGCACCGCGCGAGTTCACCGCGCCGGTCTGCACCACCTGCTGAATGTTGAGCGGATTGGTGGTCACGACGTTCGAGCGGGTCAGGTCGAACAGGGCGGCGGCGAAATAGCCGTCGAAGCCCGGGGGCTTGTACTTCAGGCCGACCTCGGTCTGCTCGCTTCTCTCAGGCAGCAGGAGCTGGCCGGTCACGCCGTTGAGGCCGACGGTCGGGTTGAAGCCCTGCGCATAGGACACGTAGGGGGCAAGCCCGGACTCGTCGTTGTAGATCAAGGCGACGCGGCCGCTGAAGGCGCTGGTATCGCGGCTGGCGCTGGCGCCGATGCGATTGTCGTTGTCGGTCGCGACCCAGTCGTGGCGACCGCTGAGCACCATCGAGAAATTCCCGAACGTGATCTCGTCCTGCAGGTAGGCCGCGAACTGGTTCTGGGTGATCAGTGCGTTCTGGTAGGGCGCGCCCAGGTTGAGCGGTGTGTTGGGGTAGATTGGCCGGATCAGGTTCAGCGACGGACCGAAGCCGAAGGCCTGGTAATCGTCGATCTGGTAGCGGCGGTACTCGAAGCCAGCCAGCACCGTATGCCCGAAATCTCCCGTGCGGAACGGAATGACCAACTGGTTGTCGATGTCGCTCTGCACTGCGGCGCCGCGGGTGAAAAAGTCGAACCGGCTGAGGTCGCCCGCGGCCGGCGTGGTGGCGTAGCCGCCGCCGTACCGGTTGAAGAGATTGACGGTGACGGTGCCGTGGCGCGCGTTCTGCCGGAACTTGATGTCGTTGTCGAAACGGTGCTCGAACTCGTAGCCGATCATGTCCTGGGACCGGGTCAGGCGGTCGGTCGCCGGATCGCCGGTGAAACGGCTCGTCTTGATGAAGCCGAAGGGCGCGGGCGTGACCGTGCCCTCGTAGGGCAGGAAGTTCTGGGTGCCGGCGCGGTCGCGCTGCACCTGGGCGAGGACGGTGAGCGAGGTGTCAGCGTCCGGCTTCCAAGTGATCGAGGGCGCGAAGAAGAAGCGGTCGTTGTTG
Source organism: Methylobacterium sp. Leaf88 (assembly GCF_001422795.1). Lineage (NCBI taxonomy): Bacteria > Pseudomonadati > Pseudomonadota > Alphaproteobacteria > Hyphomicrobiales > Methylobacteriaceae > Methylobacterium > Methylobacterium sp. Leaf88. The sequence continues at coordinate 27,206 of NZ_LMMK01000050.1, forward strand.
ACGTAGTCGACCTGCGTTCCGCCCGCCCGGCCGAGGCCGACGAGCCGGTAGAACAGCTTGCCCTCGGTGCCCGGCGCATCCACCGGACCGCCGATGTCGAAGCCCGCATAGGCGTTGCCGTAGTTGTCGACGCCGGTCTCGACGTAGCGGATCGGCACGATGGGGGGTCGTTTGCTCACCGCATTGATGATGCCGCCGGGGCTGGCGCCGCCGTACAGGCCGGAATTCGGCCCGCGCAGGATCTCGAGCCGCTCCAGGCCGAAGGGTTCCAACTTCCAGGTGGCGAAGGCCGAGGTGAACAGCTGCAGCCCGTCGAGAAAGTAGCCGGATTCCTGGGCGGTGAAGCCGCGGATCAGGAACCAGTCGTTGCGCGGGTCGGCACCGAAGGTCTCGCCGCGGACGCCCGGCGCGTAGCGGGTCGCCTCGGCGAGCGAGGCCGGCTTCTGGTCGTCGATCTGCTGGCGCCCCACCACGGAGATCGCCTGGGGCGTCCGGATGATCGCGGTGTCGGTCTTGGTGCTGGAAACGGAGCGGGTCGCGACGTATCCGGCAACGGGTCCGCGCGGATCCTCGGCCGCGCCGATCGCGGCGCCGCCCCGACGATCGCCGACGACCTCAAGGGTATCCAGGGTCACGGCCGACGCGCTCGGCGGGCTGGATTGCTGGGCCTTCGCCGGAGTCGCCGCACTCGCAACCATGGCAGCCACTGAACTGGCCAGGGCCATCCTCAAGCTGAAGATACCGCGCTTCGGTTGTGCGGAGGGGATCACAAAGAAAAACGGCACGGTTCGACCTACGACCAAATGTATTGTGGCCAATTGAAACAAAAATTTCAGATGGTCAACGAGCCGGTTAGGGCGCAGATCTAAACAACTTCGCGACGTGATCGCGGAGCAACATTTTAGAACTAATACAATTATATGCTTGCGGGCTGGACGCTGGCGCGTTGCTCCCGAGGAAGCGGCGAAACGGAGACGACCCTGGTGAACGGTTCCGGCATGGCGGCGCAGCCTGAGGGCCGCCGGAACGAGAACGGCCCCGCCGTGGAGGCGGGGCCGTCTGGCCTGACATCGAAACGGATCGTGGACTGGCCGCTCGCCCCTCGGTCTGCCTTATTCGCAGACGCGGACGCGGCGGATGTGCTCGTAGCCGTAGGCGTCGACGTACCCGCGGCGCTCCATGTGGCAGACCTCTTCCTCGACGTAGACCGGGCGCGGGGCGCGGTAGACCGGGCGGCCGGGATAGTAGCCATCGTTCTGGGACGAGGCGATCGCACCGCCGATGGCGAGGCCGCCGAGCACGCCGAGGGCGGCGGCCCCACCGGCTCCGATGCCATCGCGCGCCTGGGCGCTCGGGGTTGCGGCGACGGCGAACGAGGCAGCCACGAGGGCCGCGACCAGCGAGTTCTTCATAGCTCCGTTCCTTTGATCCCGAAGAGCCTGTGCAAATCCAGAAGCGTCACTGTGGGAGGGAATCACCGAACGGTTGATGAACGGTAACGAACCCCGCCCTCCCGTGAATCACATCCGTGCGAATCCTCACGCGCCGCGGAAATCGCGCAGGATTGTGCCGCTTCCGTGGCTGCGCCCCGCCCCCCGACGGTCAGATCGTTCCGGTCGGCTGCTCCACCAGGGCGAGGAGGGTCCGGCGCAGCCAGCGATGGGCAGGATCGTCGTCGTAGGAGGCGTGCCAGAGCATGGAGATCGCGACATCCTCCAGGGCGACCGGGGCAGGGCTCACGGTGAGGCCCAGCGCCCCGGCGAAGAAGGTCGCGAGCCGGGCGTGCATCGTGGTCAGGACGGGCGCACTGCGCACCAGGAACGGCACCGCGAGGAAGCGCGGCGTCGTCACCGCCAGGGTGCGCCGGCGCCCGAGCCGCGCCAAGGCATCGTCCACGACCCCGTGGGCGGTCTCCTTCAGGCTGGTGAGCACGTGGGGAAAGCGCAGGTAGTCGTCGAGCGAGATCGGCGGCGTCAGGCCGACGAGGTCGGCATTGAACATGCAGAGATAGCTGTCGCGGTAGAGCAGGCGCTGCTTGTGGTGGGTCTGCCCCTCCGAGAAGAAGCCGATGCCGAGGTCGACCCGGTCCGCATCGAGCTCCTGCAGGATGCGGATGCGGTCGATGGACCGCAGCAGCAGGCTGATGCCCGGCGCCTCCCGCCGCAGGTTGGCGAGGAGGCGGGGGCCGATCAGCACCTCGGCGCTGTCGGGCAGGCCGATGGTGAAGGTGCGGGTGACCGTACGCGGATCGAACTCGGCATCGCGACGCACCAGCGCTTGGACCTGCCGCAGCAGGGTCCGCACCGGTTCGGCCAGCGCCAGGGCCCGGGGCGTCGGACGCATGCCCTCGGGCGCGCGCGTCAGGAGCTCGTCGGAGAACAGGGTGCGCAGGCGCGCCAGGCTGCTGCTCATCGCCGACTGGCCGATGCCGATGCGGGCGGCCGCCCGGGTCACGCTGCGCTCGGCCAGGAGCGCGTCGAGGGCGACCAGCAGATTGAGGTCGACCCGGGACAGATCGATGTGATCGATGGTCATGATCGGTTCGTTCCGCTCGATCCCCGCAGTACCGCACAGCCTCCTCGCCCCGGACGGGCGGGTGTGCAAGGCCCCCGCCGGATCTTCCGGTCAGGACGGCCCCCGAGACAGCCCGGTGGCTCGCGCGATCCAACCTCCCCGATGACGGTTTTCCGGATGCCTCGGGATTGACCCGTCACGGGCGCGTTTTTCGGCTGGGCCTCGCCGGTGCGCGGCGCCACAATGCCGCTCCCGAAACGACCCGAGTGTTCCCATGCGCCGTACCCTGCCGATCGCCCTGATGGCCCTGATGGCCGGAACCGCCCTCCCCGCGATCGCGCTGGAGGGCCCGATTCCGGCCAAGCCCGGCGAGACGGCCTCCGCCCCCGCCGCTGCGGCCAAGCCCCGCGTCGTCATCGTCGCCACGGGCGGCACCATCGCGGGCGCCGGCGCAGATGCGGCCAACAGCGCCACCTACCAGGCCGCCAAGGTGCCGGTGGACAAGCTCATCGCCGCCGTGCCGGCCATCGCCGGGGTGGCGGACGTGCGCGGCGAGCAGGCGTTCCAGATCGCCTCGGAGAGCTTCACCAACGCGCAGCTCATCGAGCTCGCCAAGAAGGTCTCGGCCCTGGTCAAGCGCGACGACGTCGACGGCGTCGTCGTCACCCACGGCACCGACACCGTGGAGGAGACGGCCTACTTCCTCGACCTCGTGGTGAAGACCGACAAGCCCATCGTGATGGTGGCCTCGATGCGGCCCTCGACCGCGATCTCGGCGGATGGCGCCCTCAACCTCCTCGACGCCGTCACCGTGGCCGGCGCCAAGGATGCCCGCGCCAAGGGCGTGCTGCTGACCATGAACGACGAAATCCAGGCCGGCCGCGACACCACCAAGCGCGTGAACATCAAGCCCTCGGCCTTCTTCAGCCAGTGGGGTCCGCTCGGCATGGTGGTGGAGGGCAAGACCTACTGGTTCCGCGCGCCGGTGAAGCGCCACGGCACCACCTCCGAATTCAATATCGACGGCATCGACAGCCTCCCCGAGGTCGCCATCGTGTACGGCTCGGGCAACATGCACCCCGAAGCCTACACCAGCGCGGTGGCGGGCGGCGCCAAGGCGATCATCCATGCGGGCACCGGCAACGGCTCGGTGGCGGGCTACCTCGTCGACACCCTGAAGGACATCCGTTCCAAGGGCGTGCAGGTCATCCGCTCCTCGCGCGTCGGCGACGGCTTCGTCCTGCGCAACGCCGAGCAGCCCGACGACAAGTACGATTGGGTGGTCGCCCACGACCTCAACCCGCAGAAGGCCAAGATCCTCGCCGCCGTCGCCCTGACGAAGATGCAGGACTCGAAGGAGCTGCAGCGGATCTTCTGGGAATACTGACACCTCGGATCGATGGCGGACGCTTCGGGACGTATCCGCCGTCGACCCAAATCTGCCCTTCACGCGAGGATACGGCTCGCCCGCGAACAGACTTCGGAGCAGCATACAGCCCGCGCCGAACCGCAAGATCGGTCGAGCAAGTCATGCCCGTCTGCGCCTAGCTGGTCGCGCCACGAAGGTCGGGATGATGAGTGCGGCGCTCCGAAACTACCACGCCCGGATGCGGAGGGTGCTGGATCACATCGATCGGCACCTGGACGACGATCTGGATCTGGAGACGGTCAGCGCCATCGCGGCTTTCTCGAAGTTCCATTTCCATCGGCAGTTCACGGCGACCTTCGGGATGTCCGTGCACCGCTACGTTCAGCTTGCTCGCATGAAGCGCGCTTCATACCGGTTGGCCTACAGGGATGCCCAAAGCGTCACGGAAGTGGCGATGGATGCCGGCTACGACGCACCAGATGCCTTCGCCCGTGCCTTTCGGCAACGGTTTGGGCAGTCGCCGTCGTCTTTCAGCAAGGCTCCCGACTGGGGATCGTGGCTCGCGGCCTTCGGGCCTCTCGACAACGCGAGGAACACGCTCATGCTGAGAACATTCACGCCCGACGACGTGACGATCCGCGATGTGCCATCGACGCGGGTGGCGATCATGGAGCACCGCGGTGATCCGGCGACGCTCGGGGCTACCATTCGGCGGTTCATCGAATGGCGGAAGGCCGCTGGCTTGCGCCCCAGCACGAACCCGACCTTCACCGTCTGGCGGTCCGACCGGCGTCCCCTGTCGCCCGCCGACTATGGCGTTGACCTCTGTGTCGGAACCGACCAGCCGATCGCGGCGAACGGGAAGCAAATCAAGGTCGGCGAAATCCCCGGCGGACGCTGCGCGGTGCTGCGGGTCGTTGGCAACACCGACAATCTGGAACCTCCCGCACTCTATCTCTATCGCGGGTGGCTCCCGGCCAGCGGCGAGGAGGCGCGGGATTTCTCGCTTTACTGCCAGCGCCTCTCGTTCTTCCCGGAGATGCCGGAGCACGAGGCGGTCGCGGAGGTGTTCCTGCCGCTGAAATAACCCTGCGCAAAGGCGACGTGTCTCGCTTCCCCGCCTGAAGCCGACAGGCCACGCTCCACCCCTCCCAGACCTCAGCCGAGGCGCCGGGCCGGCACCATCGGATGCACGTGGGGCGGCCCCCTCACGTCAGCAGGTAGCGCTTCGGCACCAGGGGCGGCGGCGCGGTCTCGCCGAGAGCGTCGAGGACGATGCCATCGACGGTGTGCAGCAGCGCGTCGAGGGGCAGGTCGTTCGGCGCGAGGCCGAAGGGCTCCTCCAACTCGTCGCCCAGGGCATCGAGGCCGAAGAAGGTGTAGGCTACCAGGGCCGTCGCCACCGGCGTCGCCCAGCCGAGGGAGGCCGCGAGGCCGAAGGGCAGCAGTAGGCAGTAGATCCACGCCGTGCGGTAGAGGAGCAGGGTGTAGGCGAAGGGCAGCGGGGTGTTCTGGATGCGCTCGCACACCACCTGGACCTGTGCCAGGGCGGCGATCTTGTGCTCCAGGGCCGCCAACAGCACGTCGGTGAGGACACCCTGACGATAGGCCCCGGCCAGATCGGCGGTGAGCCCGGCCAGCACCGAATCCGCCGCGCTCGGATGCCGAGCCAGCGGCGCGACCTCCGCCTCCGGAAGCCAGGGCGCGGCCGCCGTCTGAGGATCGCCGCCGCGGAGCTGCGCGTGCAGGGCGTGGGCGAAGGCAGAGAGCCGCCGCAGGGTACGTCCGCGCAGGGGCTCGACGGGCTCCCCCGGCAGGAGGGCGGTCACGAGCCGGGCGAGCCCCCGGGTCTCGACCACGAGGCTGCCCCAGGCGCGGCGGCCCTCCCACCAACGGTCGTAGCAGGCGCTGTTTCGGAAGCTCAGGAAGATCGACAGGGCGATCCCGATCAGGGTGAAGGGCCCGACGCCGGCGGTGATCGGGAACGCCTCGGGCCAGCGCCGCTCCACCGCCACCACGACCACCGCCACCAGGGTAATACCCCCGACCTTGAGGGCGACCTTCGGCAGGATCGAGCCGCGCAGGGTGAACAGGATGTCGAGGAGGCTCGGGCGCGAACGGACGATCATCCCTCCGTCTTCTCAGGCCGCGGCGCGTCCCGCAACCGCGGCCGCCTCGACGGGGGCGAGCCGAACCGCGGACGGGAGGATCAGAGCGACCAGCCGCCATCGACCGAGATCGCGGCGCCGGTGACGAAGGCGCCCAGCTCGGCGCTCATCCACAGGACCGCCTCGGCGATCTCCTCGGGCCGGCCCAGGCGGCCGACCGGCTCCAGGTCGATCGCCTTCTGGATGTCGCCCCCGGTGAAGCGGTCCATCATCGGCGTCGCGATGTTGCCCGGTAGGACGGCGTTCACCCGGATGTTGGCGGTGGCGTAGTCGAGGGCGGCCGACTTGGTGAGACCGATGACGGCGTGCTTCGAGGCGGCGTAGCTGGCGCCGCCGGCGACGCCCCGGATGCCGGCGCCCGACGCGGTGTTCACGATGACGCCGCCGCCCTGGCGCAGCATCTGCGCGATCTCGTGCTTCATGCAGACGAAGGTGCCGCGCAGGTTGATGCCGAGGATGCGGTCCCAGTCCGCGAGGGCGATCTCCGCCACCGGTGCCGCGACGTTCTCGACGCCGGCATTGTTGAAGGCGATGTCGAGCCGGCCGAAGGTCGCGACCGTCTCAGTGATCGCCGCCTCCACCTGCTCCGGCCACGCGATGTCGCAGGCGAGGACCAGCCCCTCGCCGCCGACCTCCCGGATCGCCTCCGCGGTCGGCTGCAGCGCGGCCTCGGTCCGATCGAGGATGGCGACGCGGGCCCCTTCCCGGGCGAAGGCGATGGCGGTGGCGCGCCCGATGCCGCTCGCGGCTCCGGTGACGAGGGCGACACGGCCGGTGAATCGATCGGGACGGGACATGGGCGGGACCTCACGGGTTCGGGAAGCGGGACGTCCCGGATTCGCGGGATGTCCCGATGACCGCGTCGCCATCGGCCCCTCAACCCGGAGCGCCCACCGCGATGTAGGCGGGGCGAAAACGAGGCGTGAGCCGGCATCGCCTCATCGGAGCGATGAGTCCCGTTCATCGTTCCCGGCCGATCCGCCGCGACCTAGAAGCCGAGCGGGCGCATCTCGCGGATGAGGGCAATGAGCAGACGCAGGCCCGTCGGCAGCTGACGGCGCCCCGAATAGTAAAGGTGGAAGGCGGCGCCGGACGCAGACCAGTCGCCGAGCACGCACCGGAGCGCGCCCGCCCGGACCAGCGGCGTCACGCAGGGTTCGGGCAGGTAGGCGAGGCCCGCTCCGGCCTGGGCGAGGGCCACCGCGAGGCCGGTACTGTCGAGGGTCAGCGCCCCCGGCACATCGACGGCGATGGCCTCGCCGTGCCGCTCGAACTCCCAATGATAGATGCGGTCGTCGCCGAGCCGGACGCGCAGGCCGCGATGGGCGAGAAGGTCGTGGGGATGCGCCGGCACCCCGAAGCGCTCCAGATAGGCGGGCGCGCCCACCACGACCCAGCGGATGTCGGCGGAGAGGCGCTGCGCGACCATGTCCTCCGGGACCGTGTCGCCGTAGCGGATCCCGGCATCGGCGCCCGCATCGACCACGTCGAGCAGGCGATTCGCCACGCGCACATCGATCGCGATGTCCGGGTAGCGGGCGAGGAAGACCGGAAGGACCGGGGCGAGGAGGAGCGCGCTCGCGTGCTCCAGCACGTTGAGGCGCACGCGCCCAGCCGGCGCACCGCGATGGCGGTTCAGCGCCTCGACGGCCTGCCCGATCGCCAGGAAGGGCCCATCGAGCGACGCGAAAAAATCCTCGCCGGCGGCAGTGAGGGTAACGCTCCGGTTGGTCCGGTTGAGGAGGCGGACCCCGAGCTGCGTCTCGAGACCCTTCAGGGCATGGCTCAGGGCCGAGGCGCTAACACCGAGTTCGAGGCCCGCACGCCGGAAACTGCGATGCTTCGCGATCGCCAGGAAGGCCCCGAGGGCCGGCAGGCTGGGACGAGGGGGTGGCACGGACCGGTTGTGCCGGCGCGGAAGCGCCGACGCAAGAACCATGAGCGCGCCTCAACGTGGCGCGACGCCGGCGTCCGGGCCGACGACGCCCTTCGATTCACGCCGCCGAGGCGATCGCCGTGGAGGCGCGGCGCACCTTGCCGGCGCCTTCGAGGAAGGCGTGGGCGTCCTCCTTGCGCTCGAAGACGTGGGGGGCGAGGCCGCGGCGGTTGAGGGCCTCTTCCATCTTCAGGCGCAGGAAGGCGCTAGTCGCGTAGCGCGTGGTGGTGAGATAGTAATTCGCCTGCAGGTATTGGATCATGTGGGCGTAGTCGTCGTAGAGGTTCTCGTTGATGCGGAACCCGTCGTGGTTGACCACCGTGTTGACCCGCTGGCCGGCCTTCTTGCAGGCCCCCACCAGCACCATGCGCAGGTCGTCGAGGTCGCTCTTTGCGCGGGCGTGCCAGCCCTCCAGGTTCACGAACAGGATGTTGCGCTCGGTGTCGTAGCTCACCCGCTCCGGCAGGTTGAGGTTCAAGAGGTCGGCGAGCAGTTCCATCGGCTCGTCGCGGAACAGGCGGGCATCCATCGGCATCGGCTGCTTGATGATCGGCCGGAAGCCCATATGGGGCAGGATGTCCCGCTCGATGTCGATGCCGGGGGCCACCTCGATGAGTTCCAGCCCCTCGTCGGTGAGCTGGAAGACGCAGCGCTCGGTGACGTAGATCACCGGCTGCGAGCGCATCTGCGCATAGTGCCCGCTGAAGGTGATCTGCTCGACCTGCGGCAGGAATTTCTGCGAGCGCCCTTCCGTGACGATCCGGAGCTTGCCGTCCTCGATCACGGTCTCCAGGCCGCCCACCGTGAAGGTGCCGGCGAAGACCACCGAGCGGGCGTTCTGGCTGATGTTGATGAAGCCGCCGCAGCCGTTGAGGCGCCCACCGAACATGCTGGTGTTGACGTTGCCGTGCTGGTCGCACTCGGCGAGGCCGAGGCAGGTCATGTCGAGGCCGCCGCCGTCGTAGAAGTCGAACATCTGGTTCTGGTCGATGACGCAATCGGCGTTCGTCGCCGCGCCGAAGCTCGACCCCGACGCGAGCACGCCGCCGACCGCGCCGGCCTCGGTGGTCAGGGTGATGTAGGGGGTGACCTTCTCCTCGTTGGCCACCGCCGAGATGCCCTCGGGAGCGCCGACGCCGAGGTTGACGACGCCGTTGGGTGGCAGCTCGAAGGCCGCGCGCCGGGCGATGACCTTGCGGGCGTCGAGGGGCATTTTCTTCATGCCGCTCACGGGCACGCGGATCTGGCCGGCCAGCGCCGCATCGTGCTGCACGCCGTAGTTCATGCGATGCATCTCGGGCTCGGCGAGCACCACGCAATCCACCAGGATGCCGGGCACGCGGACGTCCTTGGGCAGCAGGAAGCCGTCATCGACGATGCGCTCGACCTGCGCGATGACGATGCCGCCGTTGTTGCGCGCCGCCATGGCCTGAGCGAGGCAGTCCAGGGTCAGCGCCTCCTTCTCGAAGGAGATGTTGCCCGACGGATCGGCCGAGGTGCCGCGGATGAAGGCGACGTCGATCTTGGTGGCGGTGTAGAACAGCCACTCCTCGCCATCGACCTCGACCAGCTTGACGATTTCGTCCTGGGTCACGGTGTTGACCCGGGCGCCGCCGTGGCGCGGATCCACGTAGGTGTGCAGGCCCACCTTGGAGAACAGTCCCGGCTGGCCGGCGGCGCAGGCCCGGTAGAGCTGTGAGATCACGCCCTGGGGCAGGTTGTAGCCGAGAATCTTGTCTTCCTGCGCGGCCTTGGCGACCTTCGGCATGCGGCCGAAATTGGCGGCGATGACGCGCTTCAGCAGGCCTTCGTGGTGCAGGCGCCCGGTGCCGAGGCCTTTGCTGTCGCCGGCCCCCGCCGTCATGATCAGGGTCAGGTCACGGGGTGCGCCGGTGTCGACGAAGCGCTTCTCCAGGGCAGCGTGCAGCGCCTCCGGAATGCAGCTCTGGACGAAGCCCGTCGTGGTGACCACGTCGTTGTGCCGGATCAGAGCGATCGCTTCGCCAGCCGTGATGACCTTGTTTTTCTTCATGAACCGGGCCGTCCTCCGCACCCCAGGCCGGCGACGGGCGGCAGGTCAGAGCCTGGAGCGGGTCGCAGATGGGGAAGCCTTATTCTGACGCGACAGCGTAAAGATCCGCAGGAAGCTTCGCAAGGGCACCACAACTCTCGTTGCAGCGCAATTTTATCTTGGTGCAATGCAAATTTTTCAATCGCGCATCAAATTGAACTAACAGTGCGGCCGCAAAAGATTTTGCGTTCCTGCGGCCGGGATGCACCAAGACGGAACGATGCCTCCGACACGGCCAAGATTATTCAAAATACTCTTGGGATGCGCATCCTTCGGGATCCCCCTTACGTCAGCAGATAGGTCAGGAGCGCCCGCAACTCGGCCGGCCGCACCGGCTTATGGACGAGTTGCGCCCCGAATTCGGCGACCTGCGCCTCGATCTCCGGAGAGTGGTTGGCGGTGGTGACGATGACCGGCAAACGGGATTCGGCACGGGCCTGGAGATGGATCGCCACGTCGAGGCCGCAGGCGCCGTTGTCGAGATGGTAGTCGAGGATGAGCAGATCCGGCAGGCTTTTCCCGGCCGCCAGCGACGCCGCCACCCCGGCCAGGTCGCGATGCACGCAGACCTCGGCGTCCCAGGTGCGCAGGAGGCGCTCCAGGGCATCGGCGGTGGGCGGATCGTTCTCCACCACCAGCACCCGCGCGCCGGTGAGCCGGGTCGTCACGGGGGCGGACGGAACCGCGCGCTCCGGCGGCGTCAGGCTCACCGGGACGGTCAGGGCCATGCGGGTGCCGCGCCCGACCCGGGAGGCGAGATCGAGGGGATGATCGAGGGCCTGCGCCATGCGGCGCACGATGGAGAGGCCGAGGCCGAGGCCCGGCTCGCCCCCCTCCCCCTCGGCACCCCCCCGGAAGAATTCCTCGAAGACCAGGCCCTGCTCCGCCGGCGCGATGCCGCAGCCTGTGTCGAGCACCTCGATGCGGCAGGCGTCCCCGCGGTGGCGGATCGCCACCAGCACGCCGCCCTGCCGGGTGTAGCGGATGGCGTTCGAGACGAGGTTCTGCAGGATGCGCTGGAGCAGCATCGGATCGCTCGCCACAGCGAGGTCGGGCCCGCGCACGGTGAGGCGCAGCCCCTTGCGCTCGGCGAAGGGCCGGAAGCTCGCCGCGATGCCGGCGAGAAGCTCGCCGAGGGCCACCGGCTTGATCGCCGGGCGTACCACACCGGCATCGAGCTTCGAGATGTCGAGGAGGGTCTTGATCAGGTCCTCGATGATCTGGAGCCCGCGCTCGATCTGCCCCGAGATCGCCGCGGCCTCCGGACCGAGGCCGAGGTCGGCCAGGGCCGAGGCCGAGAGCCGGGCCGCGTTGAGCGGCTGCAGGAGGTCGTGACTCGCGGCCGCGAGGAAGCGGGTCTTCGAGCGGTTGGCGTTCTCGGCCTCCTCCTTGGCCGCCACCAGGGCGGCGTTGGAGCGCTCCAGGCGGTGCATCAGCCCGGTCAGCTCCTCTGTGCGGGTGCGGACGCGCCCCTCCAGCATGGTGGCGGTCTGAAACAGGGAATAGGCCCCGCCCTGCTGGTCCATGCTGCGCTCCACATGGGCCATCAGGGCCGCGTTGATGCGCTCCAGCTTGGCGATGCGCCGCAGGTTCGCGTCCTCCTCCGGGGCGGGGGACGCGGCCTCGGGCGGCAGGATCATGGCTCGGCCTCGCCGCGGGCCGGCTCGCCCCGCCCGATGGCGATGCCCGTGAAGGTCTGGTTGAGGTGCATTGACCGGTACTGCTCGCCGTAGGTGTCGAAGCCCACGATGTCGTAGCGCCGGTAGAGGTCGACGATGCCGTGCCGCACCTGCCGGCTCTCGGCATCGAGGCGGCGCAGCACGCACTCGAAGCCGATGACGAGATCGATGCCGCCCAGCGCCGCGTCGAGGCGGGCGAGTTCGGCTTCCGTGGCCGCCACGATGTCGCGCGGGCGCGCCAGGGTGAGCACCACGCCTTCGTCGATGGCGCAGAAGAAGCTGAGCGAGCCGTCCGCGTTCATGCGCCGGATTGATCGGCAGAAATACTCGCCACCGACCTTCACCGCGAGCGGATAGGCGGCAAAGCTCATCGGCGACAGGCGCTCCGGATCGAGCCCCACCGCCATGGCGTATTCGCGCGCCGCCGGTTCCGCATTGAGCTCGTGGACGGTACGCTGCTCGTCGTCGGAGGCGGTGACGACGAACTTGGTCGCGGTCGGCTCGAAATTGTCGCTCTTGAAGATCTGGATCGGGAAATCCGAATCCACGAGGAGCAGCACGGCGGCGCGCTGATGGATTCGGCCGTCATGGAGCAGCACCGTCTCGCGGAAGGTGAGGTCGTCGCCCGCCGAGCCGCCCACGAGGGGGATGCCGTCCAGGGCCCAGGCGATGGCCGAGACCACCGTCTCCTCGGCGTTGGTGAGCCCGTCGATCAGCGAGAGGGCGAAGCAGCGGCCGGATGCCGGATCGGCGCCCGCGCCGTCGAGGCTTCGGCGCAGGGTCCGTACGCTGGAAGCGGTCCGCTCCACGTCGAGGTGGTCGATGGCGTCCAAGAGCGTGGAAACGATGCGGAAGCCCGCCTTCGGGAAGGCGATCACGACGAGGCCGCGATCAAGGCCGCCCGCCGGCGAGATGCCGCCCGACATGGTGCAGCCCGCGATGCCCGCACCCGGAAAGCGCGCGCTGAGTTCGCGATTCAGGATCTCGACGTCGTAATCGGCCGAGAAGAAGGCCACGATCTGGGCGACGGGACGCGGGCCGATGGCCGCGCCGATCTCCGCGATGGCCCCGTCGGCCGCGGCGGCGTCCGTCCACGCCGTCGTGATGCCGCACAGATGCGTGCGCACCTGCGTCCCCTGTGCCACGTTCCATTCCCCGCCTGCGCGTCGCGTGCCGGACTTGACGCACGGTTCTCCGCGGTGACACGAGTATGTCGGGCGGCCGGCTCCCGCGCAATGCGGCACCGAACAGCTCGGGAACAGGGGCGCACGCACCGGGCGGAACGGGCATGCATCTCCTCATCGTCGACGATCACCCGCTCTTTCGCGACGCGCTCGCCAGCGCGGTGGGGCTCGCCTACCCGGACGCGACGCTGCACGAGGCTGACGGCATCGCCAGCGCCTGTGCCGTACTGGCGGCGCAGGCCGCCATCGAGATCATTCTCCTGGACCTGTCGATGCAGGGCGTGACCGGCTTCGAAGGCCTGCTGGCGATCCGGGCGCAGGCGCCGCGGGTCCCGATCCTGGTCGTCTCCGGACTGGAGGATCCGCGGATCATCCGGGAGGCGCTGGATCACGGCGCCGCCGGCTTCGTGCCCAAGGCGGTCGACAAGGCGACGCTGACACGGGCCATCGCCGACGTTCTTGCCGGAGGACTCTGGGTACCGGCGAGCCTGCCGAACGCGACCCTGCCCCCGTCGTCCGCCCGCAAGGCGCCGATCGCCGAGCGGGTCGCGAGCCTCACGCCGCAGCAGGTGCGGGTGCTGGCGATGATCCGCCAGGGCAAGCTCAACAAGCAGATCGCGCACGAGCTCCAGGTCGGGGATTCCACCGTGAAGGCCCATGTCTCCGAGATCCTGCGCAAGCTCGACGTCATCAGCCGCACGCAGATCGTGATCGAGACGGCGCTCCTCGACTTCGACCGGATCCTGGCGGCGCCCGAGAGCTGACCGGCCCGGCGAGCCCTCGAGCGGCGGGTCCCTTCAGGCCGTGGGAACCTTGGAGCCGCCGTAATGGCCGTCGACGCGCCCGCCGAAGGCCGGGTCGGCGAAGGGATCCTCGCCGGGGCCGTGGGTCGGCGCCCCCGCCAGGGTGTCGCGGTCGATGTCCACGATGTAGCCGCCGAGATCGACGCTGTAGGTCAGCGCCCGCCAGGGCACGGGATGGTAGCTCTCGCCGAGCCCGAGGAAGCCGCCGAAGGAGATGACGGCGTAGGCGACCTGGCCCGAGACCTTGTCGACCATGAAGTTGTAGACGGTCCCGATCGACTCGCCCTCACGGCTGTAGGCGGCGGTGCCCTCGACCTTGTTCGACGCGATCAGGCGCCGGGTCTCGTCGATTGCGACGCCCTCGGCCGAGGGGTCGAGCTCCATCGAGCCGGTCGGGCGGATGCTGCGCTCGTTCGGGAGGTCCGTCGGCATGCGCATTCCTCTTGCAGAGTGGATTCGGGCGGCGGGGGCACGGGATGCCGCGCTCGACCGGACAAGCCGCCACCCGCGCGGGGGTTCCGGATTCAGGCCCGCTCGTCCACCGGCACGCCGGTCTCCTCGGCTACCTCGATCTGGCGCACGGCCAACCGTTGACGCATCCCGCGGCTCGCCAGCAGCATCTCGAACCCGAAGACCATCAGGGCGCTCAGGGTGCAGAGGATGGCGAGGCCGAACAGCACGAACAGGATGTCGGCGACGGTGGCGTCCCGCAGGGCCCCGACGAACAGCGTTAGGACCGCCCCGCAGGTGGCGACCCCGCCCAGCGCCCCGAGGATCACGGCGGCGTCGAGGGCGAGGGAGCGCCGGCGGAGCGCGTTCATGCGCCGCGCCAGGCGGACCTGGTCGAGGCCGGAGGCGCCGTCGATCGCCTGCGAGATGCGCTCCGCCTGATCGGCCACCCGGGCGAGGCGGGTGCCGAAGACGTTGAGGAGCGTCGCGATGCCCGAGAGGAGGAAGACGGGCGTAAGGGCGATCTGGATGATGTGAGCCGTGCTGTCGAGGGACGAGGCGACGGAGTTGTCGAACATGAAGGGGTGATCGCGACCGGGACGGAACCCTGGCGCAACGTTCGAGGACGCGGGCGGTTCGGGGCCGCCGAGTCAGATCAGACCGGCATCGGCACGGCCGTCGGGACCGGTCTGGGCCTCAATGGAGACCAGCGTGCCGAGTCCGATGATGAGTGCGACGGCGGCACCCAGCGAAAGCGTGAAGGCAAGGAGGATCATGCCCCCGGTTTCGTCGATCGCCCTTAAGGTTCGGTGATGCCCCGGCCGCCGCTCCGTCCCGAAATCGGGCGCAGCGGGCTCGCATCGGGTCCAGATTCCGAGGATCCCGTCGCGCCTGGGAGTCCGATCAATTCTTCACGGCGGACGGAAATTCTTGCGCCCACGCCCGCACCTCTGGGCCGAGGCGCGGGCCCGGGCCGGAATCGCTCCCCCGCACGACGTCTAAGCCGGGCTGGGGCCGGGGGTGGGTGCCGGAGCACGGGCTGGCACCGTGCCACCGAAAACCCCTTAACCAACTGTAACTTCAGAGCTTTCCGCGCAGCTCTACGAGCCGCCAGGCCGTTGGCTCCCTTCACCTTCATGCCAAAGTACAGGTCGATGACGATGAAGCTCTCGTCCAAGTCGAGGCCATCTCACTTCGCCCTGAGGCGGCCTCGACCGGAGACGAGCCTCCGCGCCTGTGGATGACGAGCGCGCCGAGGGCGGTTTTCCCTTGGAACGCTCGCGGCACCGCTTAGTTGTTGCAGCTATGCGCTGCGAGGCCACCGGCCGTGGGCGTACCGGCGCTCACCGTCGACATCCGGAGGAACACCCCATGGCAAAGAGCACCACCAAGACCGCCGAGAAGGCCGCCCCCAAGGCTGCCCCGAAGGACGCCGAGAAGCCCGCCGCCAAGGGCAAGAAGGTCGCCGCGCCGAAGGGTGATGGCGCCAAGCCGAACGCTCTGCAGCAGCCGCTGAAGCCGTCCTCCGAGCTCGCCGCCGTCGTTGGCGATGCCGCCCTGCCCCGTGGCGAGGTGGTCAGCAAGGTCTGGGAATACATCAAGAAGCACAACCTGCAGAATCCCGAGAACAAGCGCGAGATCCTCGCCGACGACAAGCTGAAGAAGGTCTTCGGCAAGGACAAGTGCACCATGTTCGAGATGAACAAGCACTTGGCCGCGCACCTCAAGTCGGCCTGAGCCCAGCCGTTTGAAGCAACACCCCGGATCGGCGTCGGGGAGGGGCTGCCCCCTCCCCTGGCCGACCGGTTCTCGTGGCCCGAGGGCGACCTGATCAGCCCCGCGTGCCCGACCGGCGCGTCCGCCGCTCGACCTTGCGGGTTGCCGTCTCCCGAAGATGTTGCTCGATCGCCCCGTTGGCGCGTGCCCGCATCGTGCGCATGGCCTCGGCATCGTCGAAGGTCTCGGGAAAGCGCCGGGACAGCCAGAGATAGGCGCTGGCGAGCTTCACCGTCCGCTCCTGGTAGTCCAGTTCGCCCGCGAGGTTCGCCCGGAGAGCGGGCACCGTCGTGCCCGCCGCGCGGGCTTGGGTCCAGCGCTCCAGCAAGCCGAGGGAGACCGGGTCGCGCCGGTCCACCGGGCAGACCGAGAACGCGAACTTATCGGCGATGGGCAACCGCGCCTTGTCCACCACGCGGGCGATCTCCAGGATCTCCTCCAGGGCGGAAGGCTGGAACGGCGAGCCCGCGTAGAAGGTGGCGCGGGCGAAATGCGCCAGTACCTCGCGCAGGCTGTCGGTGTGCATCTCCTCGGCCACGGAATTGATCGCGATGAGGTCGGGGCGCACGTAGAAGCGCGTGTCGGCGGCCGGCGCCGTGGGGGCCCCGGCCAGCGCCGCCCGGATCGGCTCCAGCCCGGTTTCGTCAACGGCGGCGACGTAACCCTCGTCCTGATGCCCGAACCGGCCCGCGCGGCCGGCGATCTGGCGAATCTCCGAATTGGTCAATCCCCGCTCGCCGACCCCGTCCCACTTGCGCACCGCCGAGAAGACGATCCGCTTCAGCGGACCGAGGTTGAGGCCCATGCCGATGGCATCGGTGGTGACGAGGACGTCGGCCTCGCCGGTCCGGAAGCGCGCGGCCTCCGCGCGCCGCACCTCGGGCGAGAGTGCTCCGTAGATCGTCGCCACCCGGTGCCTGGCCGCCACCAGGATCTCGCGGTTCTCGTGGACGGCCCGGCGCGAGAAGGCCACCACCGCGTCGCCCGGCATCACCTTCTCAAGGGGAACGGGCGTCTCCTGCAGCACCAGCGGCGTCTTGCGCACGAAGGCGATCACTTCGAGGGACTCGTTGGCGGCCTCCGCGGCGCGGCGCACGGCGGCCAGCGCATCGTCGGAGCCGCAGACCACCACGGTGCGGGCGGCGACCCCGAACAGGGCGTTGGTCCAGGCCCAGCCCCGATCGGGATCGGCGATCATCTGGATCTCGTCGATCACTGCGACGTCGACGGGCCGCGTGAGGTCGGCGGTCTCGATGGTGCGGGCGGTGTGGGTCGGGTTGAGGTCGCCCAGCGTCTCCTCGCCCGTTACCATGCCGGCACGCAGGCCGCGCTCGGCCAGGGCCTCATAGTTCTCCAGCGCGAGGAGACGCAGGGGCGCGAGGTAGGTGCCGGTCTCAGCCGCCCGCAGCATCTCCAGGGCCGCGTAGGTCTTGCCGGAATTGGTCGGCCCCATGTGGAAGATGATGCGCCGGCCGAGGCGCCTGGCCGCAACGAACTTCTCGATATAGGCGCCGAAGCCGACCTGGTCGCGCAGGCGGCGCAGGCGGGAATCCTCCCGTGCCACGGCGCGGGCGCGGGCGCGCACGTCCTTCAGGGTGTCGGTGAGCGATTGGTTCAGGTTCGGCGAGAGGAGGAAGGCGCGCGAACGCAGCGAACGGTCGAGGTGGTCGATATAGGTGGCGGCATCGGCGCCGACCTCGTGCAGGTCCTCGGCGACCTGCTCGCGCAGGCGCTCCACGGCGCGCCGCAGGGACTTCGCAGTCCGCAGCCCGGCCTCGGCGACGGCGGCACGCAGTTCCTCGAGGCGCCAGCTCGGATCGTTGCGATGGGCCATGCCGGAGAGGATGCCGGCGACACCCGTCTCCGGCTTCGCGTCGATCCGCAGGTCGAGGCGCCCGCCATCGAGGACGGGGATCAAGGTCCGGATGGTCCAGGCGATGCTGCCGTCCCGCATCACCGCGACGCGCAGGCTGGGGATCGCCTTCCTCACGGCCGCAACTCCGCCCTCCGCGAAGGTGCGCCGCGCCTTCAGCTCCCGAAGGGCCTTGGCGACCACCGCGTCGTCGACGAGACCGCCATAGTCCGGCAGGCCGAGATGCAGCCGGAGGGCCTCCACCTCGACGCTCCGGGGCGGCAGGCCGAGGCGGACCGCCGCCTCCAGCAGGATCTCGTTGGTCGGTCGCGCACGCTTGCGGGCCATGGGCCTCTCGTTGGGGAGTCTCGATCCGCCGCGGACGGACGACCGGGCGGCGTCAGGGTGCGCGGGACGCAACCCAAAAAGCAACGGCTCCGATCAGCGCAAGGCCCTCCGTGCACCGCCCGGTCGGACTCCGGCCGCGCGCGGACCGACCTGACGTTCGGCCCTGGCGGCGAGCAGGTGGTCGGTCGCCTTTTTCGCGTTGAGGTTCTGCTGAAGCGCGCTGACACACTCCTCCCGTCCCGGGCGCTTGGCCCGGGACGGGAGGAGTGCCGTAGCGGGCGATCTCGTCGTGCTCCACGGCCTGGGCCGAGGCCACGAGGACAGCGTCCCGCACAGCCTTGTGTCGACGATCTCGCCGTCCTCCGCGCCGGCCTTCTCAATGAGGCCGCTGATCGCCGGACAGGTTACCGCCTTGGGGCTGGGGCCGTGCATCTGGAAGACTTTCGCCAGTCGCTGGATCGGGCCCTCGGTCTGGCGCAGGTGGATCGCGAAGCGCTGCTTCAGTTCCGGGTGCGTCCTCCTCGCATTCATCTTGCGCAGCGCTTTCGTGATCCGGTGCTCCGCGTCGTAGATCTCGTGGAGCGTGGGGACGATGAGGTCTTCGCGGGTTTGATGTCGCGGGTGCCCCCCCAGGGATGCCTCCGCTGGTGTCGTCGTGCAGAATCGAGGAGCCGACGGGAAATTCGGCTCCTCCTGCCGGTCGGCGTACCCCCGAGCCACCAGGGCCAGGGCCCGTGCATCGAGAGGCTAGTCTCGGGGTGCCTCGATGAAACGCGCATGATTCGAAAACACGTCGCTTGTGCTTCGTGCTCGCGAGGCAGAGCTTCGCGCCAGCCCGATCTACAACTTAGGGCTGGAAACCGAACAACAGTCTGGGCCTTTTTGTAACAAAATCCTCCATTTGTTTTTGCTTCGTTCTTGATGCAGGTTATTTAAGGCCCCGCTTCTCTCTTGCTAATCTGGACGCGGGTCGACCCCGAAAGGGCCGCTTGGGCGGCGGATCGCCTTGCACGCTCGGCGGGTCGTCGGACCCTGCGCGTCCACACACGTCAGGGAAGCGATACGATGCACGAGAATTCCGCCGGACCGGCCGCATTCTGGGCCTCGGTGGCGAACGACGTCACGTCGCGGGTCGAGCCGGTGCTGGCCCGGGACGGCAAGGCCCGAGAGGGCGTGATCGAGTATCTGCGCGACCTCGAAGCGGTAGCCCTGCGCGACGGCAGCAGCCGCGAAGCCTTGCAGGTGATCGCTTCGGGCCGGCGCCTCCTCGGCGACCGGAGCGATACCCCGCCCGCCGAGATCGCCCGCGCGGTGCGGACAGCCTTGATCTGATCCCGAGCCGGACGCGAAATGCGTCCGGCTCGGGCTGATGCCCTCAACCGGCGATGTCCCTTACCCGGGAGGCGACCCCAGGGCCGCCCGCGTGAACGCATCGGCGCCGATCTCGTCGGTGCCGTTCATCCCAAGGCTCTCGATGAGCCGGCCGCGGGCGCGGCTGACACGGCTCTTCATGGTGCCCACGGCGACCCCGCAGATCTCCGCCGCCTCCTCGTAGGTGAAGCTCTGCGCACCGACGAGGACCAGGGCCTCGCGCTGGCTGAACGGCAACGCGTTCAAGGCCTCCTGGAACTCGCGCATCTCCACCCGGATCTCCTGCTCGGGCAGGCTGGTCAGACGCCCCGCCAGGGCACCGTCGGCGTCCTCCACCTCGCGCTTGCGCTTGCGCTGCTCGGAATAGAACAGGTTGCGCAGGATGGTGAACAGCCACGCCGTCAAGTTGGTGCCCCGGGTGAAACTGTCGGCCTTGGTCCAGGCCCGCACCAGGGTGTCCTGGACGAGGTCGTCGCTGCGGTCGAGATCGTAGGTCAGCGAGAACGCGAAGGCGCGCAGGGCCGGAATCGCACCGAGCAGGAGTTCACGCATCTCGGCATCGGCGCCCTGCGGCGTGCCGACCCGTTGGGGCATCGCGTTGGTCATCAGGATCCTCGCGTGGTGCTGCGGGCGGCCAGATCGGCGAGGAGGGCGTCGAAGCGGTCGGGGAGCGGCTGATTCAGCACCTCGGCATAGAGGAGGCGCAGGTTGCGTCCGATGCGCCGGCGAGCCTCCACCGTCATGCCGGCTTCGCCTTGGCGGGCCCAGGGTGATGGAGGCGGCGCGACGCCGGAAGTTCCGGCGCGCGCGGCCTCGGGCGCGCCCGCTTCGGAGCGGGCGACCGCCATCGTGGCCGTTGTTTCCGCGGCCCCGCGGGACGCCGCCATCGGCGCGACGAGGGAGAGATCGCCTGGATCTGTGCTGCGGTTCGGGTCGCTCGAATCAATGCTCATTGCTGCTCGTCGCTCGACGGCCGGGGCCGGAGAGTCCGGAGCGCCGTCATTTCGGCGGCCGTGCTACGGCTGCGCGATTTAACGACCTCTGAAAAAAGCATTCATCTGATCTTAAGCCGCCGAATGCAGGCGAAAGACCACGAGCATTAAATAGAAACAGTTAGAAACAAATGCGATACATTACCGAAGCGTCGCCGTTATGGTTCTATAGTCCCACAATCCTGTCTCCAAGCTGAACAATACGGTGACGGTGTTGAGCCTGGGCGTCCAAGCCCATCGTGCCATCCCGGGCCGGGCCGGATACAGGCATGGCCCGGGGTTTGCGCCCGTCGCCGAACCCTCGTTCCAGCCCTCCCCCGGAATCGCCCATGAGCCTCGACGTGCCCGACCTCGACCGTGTCGTTCGCGAGATCGCTGACGAGATGCGGGAGCGGCCGGACCGGGGCGAGGTGGCGACCTACATCCCCGAACTGGCGGGTGTCGATGCCAAGGCCTTCGGTCTCGTGGTGATCGATGCCGAGGGACGGATCGCGGCCGGCGGCGACAGCGACGAACCCTTCTCGATCCAGAGCATCTCCAAGGTCTTCACCCTGACCCTCGCCCTCGGCATGGCCGGCGACCGGCTCTGGCGCCGCGTCGGGCGGGAACCCTCGGGCAGCCCCTTCAACTCCATCGTCCAGCTGGAGCGCGAGCGCGGCATCCCGCGCAATCCGTTCATCAATGCCGGGGCGATCGCGGTCACGGACCTGATCCTGTCCGGCCACCAGCCCCGTGAGGCCATCGGCGAGATCCTGCGTTTCATGCAGTTCCTGGCGCAGGATTCCAGCATCGCCATCGACGAGGCGGTGGCCGCCTCCGAGCTGCGGACGGGCTTCCGCAACATGGCGCTCGCCCACTACATGAAGTCCTTCGGGGTGCTCGACAATCCGGTCGACTTCACCCTCGGCGTCTACTTCCACCACTGCGCCCTCAGCATGTCCTGCCGGCAGCTCGCCCAGGCGGGCCGCTTCCTCGCCCATTCGGGGCGCAACCCCCTGACGGGGTTGTCCGTGGTGTCGCCCGAGCGGGCACGGCGCATCAACGCGGTGATGCTCACCTGCGGACATTACGACGGCTCGGGGGAGTTCGCCTATCGGGTGGGTCTTCCGGGGAAGAGCGGCGTCGGCGGCGGCATCCTGGCGATCGCGCCGGGCAAGGCCTCGATCGCCGTCTGGTCGCCCGGCCTCGACGCCTCCGGCAATTCCCATCTTGGACGGATCGCCCTGGAGATGCTCACCCGGCGGCTGGGCTGGTCGATCTTCGGCGCTTGAAGGCGGCAGGACCGGCTCGCTCCGACCGACTTGCCATCCGAACAGGCAAAAAGAAGGGCCCGCCGCGCAGAACGCGGCGGACCCTGCCTAGGCTCGAAGCAAAATTGACGAATTGACGCCTAAAACCTAGGCAGCCGCCTGCTGACTCGTCGCGGTCGGAACCGAGGAGATCGTCTTCAGGATCTGCGAGGCGATCTGGTAGGGGTCCCCCTGGCTGTTGGGACGGCGATCTTCGAGGTAGCCCTTGTATTCGTTGTTCACGAAGCTGTGCGGCACGCGGATCGAGGCGCCCCGGTCGGCGACGCCGTAGCTGAACTGGTCGATCGCCGCCGTCTCGTGCTTGCCCGTCAGGCGCATGTGGTTGTCGGGGCCGTAGACGGCGATGTGGTCGTCGAGGTTCTCCTTGAAGGCCGCCATCAGGGCTTCGAAATACGCCTTGCCGCCCACCGTGCGCATGTGCTCGGTCGAGAAGTTGGCGTGCATGCCCGAGCCGTTCCAGTCCGTCGCGCCGAGCGGCTTGCAATGGTACTCGACGTCGATCTCGTAGGTCTCGCACAGACGCTGCAGCAGGTAGCGGGCGACCCACATCTCGTCGGCGGCCTTCTTGGAGCCCTTGCCGAAGATCTGGAACTCCCACTGGCCCTTGGCCACCTCGGCGTTGATGCCCTCGTGGTTGATGCCGGCATCGAGGCAGAGATCCAGGTGCTGCTCGACGATCTTGCGGGCGATGCTGCCGACTTCCTTGTAGCCGACGCCGCAGTAATACGGCCCCTGCGGAGCCGGATAGCCGGAGGCAGGGAAGCCGAGCGGACGGCCATCCTTGTAGAAGAAGTACTCCTGCTCGAAGCCGAACCAGGCGCCGTCGTCGTCGAGGATGGTGGCGCGCTTGTTGGAGGCGTGCGGGGTGACGCCATCCGGCATCATGACTTCGCACATCACCAGTACGCCGTTCTTGCGCGTGGAATCCGGGAAGTGGCGCACGGGCTTCAACATGCAATCGGAGCTGCCGCCTTCGGCCTGCATCGTCGAGCTGCCGTCGAAGCCCCAGAGCGGAAGCTGCTCAAGGGTCGGGAACGCGTCGAATTCCTTGATCTGGGTCTTACCGCGAAGGTTCGGCACCGGAGTGTAGCCGTCGAGCCATATATACTCGAGTTTGTATTTCGTCATTCCGAGCCTCTCGTCCTGAAGCGATGCGACATCCCAGGACACCTGACGGGATTCGCAGCCATTGCTGACTGAGGCGGCTTAAGCAATGTTTGCGCCAACCGGCACCGGTTCGGTGCTGCGGCATTTGGGCGGGTGAGGCTTGGCGTGAGACTTCGTTAACGGATCCGGACTAGCGCTGAGAGGATCAGGAGATCGCGATGCGCAGACGGGTAAGCGCCGCGCTTGCCGGCGTTGCCCTGATTGCCTTCGCGGCATCGGGGCTCGGATTACGCACCTCGGGTGCCGGCGAGCCGGAACAGGCGAATGTCAGCATGACGCAGGCCGAGCTGTCGGCGCTGCGCGAGGCTTATCGGCGCGTCGACGAGGCGGTCGACCCGGCCGACAATCCCTACAGCCCGGCCAAGGCCGCACTCGGCCAGCGCCTGTTCTTCGATACGCTCCTGTCGGGCGAGCGCACCATGAGCTGCGCCAGCTGCCACGTCCCGACTCAATCGTGGAGCGACGGCCGCCCGCGCGGCATCGGCGAGACCGGCGCGGCAATGAAAGTGCGCACGCCGACCCTGCTCGACGTGGCCCAGATCCCGATCCTCGGTTGGGACGGCAAATTCCGCGACCTCGAGAACGTCGCCTTCACGCCGATCACCAGCGCCAGCGCGATGAACCTGCCCGAGGCGACCTTGCTCGCACGGCTGAGAGCGGACCCCGGCTACGTCCGCGCCTTCGCGGCGGCGTTCCCCGAACGCGCCGCAGCGGACGGCTCGCGTGAGGCGATCAGTCGGCGGACCGTCGAGCTGGCGCTGGCGACCTTCCAGCGCTCCATCGTCTCCGGCGAGGCGCCGTTCGATCGCTGGGTCGCGGGCGACGTCCGCGCCATCGGCCCGAGTGCGAAGGCCGGGTTCGCGCTCTTCAACGGCAAGGCGCAATGCGCCGGCTGCCATTCGGGCTGGACCTTCACGGACGGATCCTTCCACGACATCGGCGTCGGCGCCGAGGCGGATGTGGGACGGGCCGCGTTCTTTCCGGATTCGGTTCAGCTCCGCTACGCGTTCAAGACCCCCACCTTGCGCGACGTCACCGAGCGCGGCCCCTACATGCACGACGGTTCGCTGGCCTCCCTGCGCGACGTCATCGATCTCTACGATCGCGGCGGGATCGACCGGCCCAGCCGATCGCCCGCGATCAAGCCGCTGGGGCTGACCGACGCCGAGAAGCGCGACCTGATCGCGTTCCTGAAGACCCTGAGCGCCGACGGCACGGCCAGCCTCGCGGTCCCGCCCCGCCTCAACTGAGGGATCGCCCTTCGTCAGGGGCGCTGTCGGGTCCCGTCAGCGGAAGAGCGGGAGAGCGGCCCCGAGGAGGCCGAGCCCGCCGAGGAGGAGGCGCCCGGACCAGCGTTCGAGAGCGTCGGCCCGACTCGGCGCGCGCGTCGCCGCGTAGGACAGGCCGGTCCCCACCATCAGGCTCGACAGGCTCAAGGTCGCGATCATCGGGCTCTTCAGGGTCGAGGGGGGCGATCCCCGGCTTAGCCCCGCGAGGGTTAGCGGACCATGTCCGGGCGCAGGCTTTCCGACAGCATCGTCATCGAAGCGTTACGGGATCCCCGTGCATCCGACCGGTCGGACGCGGATCACGGCCGATGCCGCCAAGCAACAGGTTAACCATTTGGAAAGGTCTATTAACAAGTTCCTTCCGCAAACCGGCGAAGGCGCGTAGTTTTCATCGCGCCGGCAGGCCCCCGCGCCGGTGTCGTGAATAGGGCTTCCCTCCATGTACCCCGGAAGACGTTGGCTGCCGCGCACCGCAGTCATGATGATGGCGGCTGTCCTCACGGTCGCAGGCTCCGACGCCGCGATGGCACACGTGAAATGGTTCTGCGCCTACGACCTGGTCGGGTCGCCTCGTGACCTCGGCGAGGTCCTGTGCTCGGAGTTCGAGAAGCTGGTCGGCCTCTCCGTGCTCGCCCTAATGGTGGGCGGTCTTCTCGAAGGTACGGTGCTGGGGGCAGCACTCACGCGATCCCTCGACCGGACCACGGCCTGGGCACGCGAGAACACCGAGCTCCTGTTCCGTGCGGTTCTGGGCGGCTTCTTCGTCGCGCTCTGGACCCTCGGCGGCGTCATTCTGACGCCCGAGCTGAAGACGACCAGCAGCGCGCTCCCATGGTTCCAGCTCGCCATCGCGGCCGGCTTCCTGTGGCGGCGGACCATGCCGTTCTCGGCCCTCGGCATCGTGGTCCTGTTCACGACCGCCCTGGTCCAGTACGGCGCCTTCCACCTCGCGGACTACCCGATCTTCCTCGGAGTCGCCGCTTACTGCGCGCTGACCGGCCTCGGCCGCTCCCTACCCGGCGGCCTCCGTCCCCTCGACATCGTGCGCTACACCGCCGCCATCACCCTGATGTGGGCTTCCGTCGAGAAGTGGGCCTATCCGCAATGGTCGTTCCCGCTCTTCATCGAGCATCCGGCGATGACGCTCGGGTTCACGGGCGAATACTTCATGAAGGCAGCCGGCGCGGTGGAATTCGCCCTGGCCTTCGCGCTGGTCTGCACCCCGCTGGTCCGCCGGGTCGCCGCGATCCTGCTGGCCGCCACCTTCATCTCGGCGATCTTCGAGTTCGGCAAGGTCGACGCCATCGGCCACGCGCCGATCATCGTCGCGATGGTGGCCCTCGCGGCCGACAACGCCGCATCGCCCTATCGCCTGCGTAACCTTGCCCTCACGCCCGTGGGCTATGGGGCGGCGCTGGCGGCCTTTCTCGGCCTCTACTACGGCGCCCACGCCGTGCTGCAGGGGTCGACCCTGCTCTGAGGGTCGTTCGCGCGCCGTGCAGGCGCGACGGGAGCCCCGGCGGCGCTCGATTCGGAGACGGTCGATCGCCCCGGATGTCAGCGGCCGTCGACCCGTACGGTCAACTTCATCTTCGGATGGATCCCGCACAGGACGGCGAAGGTCCCAGCCACGTTGAAGACGACTTGGGTCCGGCTCCCGGGCCTCAGGTCTCCCGAATCGAACGTGAAGTCCGGCGCATCGATGTAGACGTGGTGAAGCAGGTCGCCGTCGTCGTTGACGATCTCCACGTTGGCACCGCGTGGAACCGTAAGGGCATTGGGTTGAAAGGCGCGCCCCTTCTGGGACACGTGCAGGCTGGGCGCACCGACGGTGGCCCACGCAAGCCCGCCACTCATCGCACCAAGAAGCCCGAAGGCCAGGCAAGCAATTGTCGAGGGCCGCATCGGTTTTCCGTTCGTTCAACGACGATCAGCATCGAAACGAGCCGCGACCGAACCACGACGAGCAGTCTCGATGCTCAAGAGCCTTTCGACCTCCACAACCATAAAACGCCTGAGTGAAAGTCCGGTTAAGGGGATAAACTGCCGGCCCGATCTCAAGGTCGCCTTAACGTCTTTCGGTCATCCTGCTGCGATGATGGGACGGGACAAGGCTGGATGACATCGCCCGCAGACCCGATGACATCGCGGGCGCGTCCCGGCCGGCGGCTCGCGGAGGCCGTCGCCGCGATGCTCGGCACGATCCGGGGACGGATCGTGATCGCGTTCCTCGTGATGAGCGCCATCACGGGGGCGCTCGGGTTGTCGGCGGCGTCGAGCATCCGCCGCGCCGACGAACTGGTCAGCCAGACCTTCGACCGGTCTCTGATGTCCATCAATTATGCCCGGGCCGCCGCCACCGACTTCGCCGGGATGCGCACGGCCGAGGCCCGGCGCTGGATGGTCACCGATCCGGCGGCCCGCACCCGCCTCGATGAGCGCTTCGCCAGCCTGCAGCGCCTCCTCGCCGAGGACCTCGAGATCGCCGTGGAGCGCGCCCAATCCGAGCGTGCGACCCGCGCGGCGCAGGCGGCCGAGCGCGCGGTGTCCGCGTGGACGGAGGCCCGCGCCAGGATCACCGATTTCGGCCGGAGCGAGGCTGCCTATGCGGAGCTCGACCGCCACGCGGCGGTGGCGGAGGAAAACTTCGACCTGTTCATCAACTATACGGCCGGCGACGGCTTCATCTATCGGCAGCAGGCCCGCGCCATCGTGGCCCGTGAGACCCGGCTCAACCTCCTGGGCACCCTGATCGCCGTGCTGCTTTCCGGGACCGTCGCCTTCTGCCTGGCGCGCCGCATCATGGGGCCGCTCGCCGATGCTTCGCAGGTCGCCACCCGCATCGCGGGCGGCGACCTCAGCGGCACGATGCCGGCCGGAGGGGCCGATGAGGTCGGCACGCTTCTGTCGGCCATGGGCACCATGCGCGACAACATCCGCCGTGCGATGGAGAAGGAGGTCGCACAGCGGATTTCCGCCGAGGACCGCCTCGCCGATGCCCTGGAGACCTCCCGGGAGGGGATCGTGGTCGTCGACGAGGCCGGGCGGATCAGCCTCACCAACAGCCAGGCGGAGGACTACCTCGGCTTCGCCGCCGGGACCCGGCCCGCGGGCCGCACGATCGCCGCGCTCGCGGCGGGTGAAGCCGGTCCGGGCAGCCTCGCCCAGGCGCTCCTTGCCACGACCGACGAGCGCAGCGAGCTGCGCCTCGGCGATGGCCGTTGGCTTCGGATCAGCCGGAGCGCCACGCGCACGGGCGGCTTCATCGCGGTCTGCAGCGACATCACGCTCCTGAAGGAGCAGGAAGCCATCCTCCAGGCCACCAACCTGCGCCTTGACACCGCCCTCGACAACATGTCCCAGGGCCTCTGCCTCTTCGACGCCGACGGCCGCCTCACCGTCGTGAACCGGCGCTACTGCGAGATCTTCAGCCTCGAGCCCGGGCAGCTTCCCCTCGGTCTGCCCTATCGCGACGTCGCGGGGCTCAGCGCCGCGCGCGGGGACTACCCGCAGCCCGAGCCCGATGCCTTCGCCCTGGCCCAGGCCGAGACCGCCAGCGGCGGCGCAGTCGATTCCGATTTCCTCCACCTCGGCGACGGGCGCGTGGTCGCGGTCTCGCACAAGGCGGTGCGCGGGGGCGGCCTCGTGGCGACCTACGAGGACGTCACCGAGCGCCGCGAAGCGGATGCGCGCATCGCCTTCATGGCCCGGCACGACGTGCTCACGGGCCTGCCGAACCGGGCGATGTTCGGCGAGCGGATCGAGGAAGCGGTCGCCCACCTCGGACGCGGCAGCCCGTTCGCGGTGCTCTGCCTCGACCTCGACCGCTTCAAGGAGGTCAACGACACGCTTGGCCACCCGGTGGGCGATGCCTTGCTGCGGGCGGTCGCCGACCGCCTGCGTGCCTGCGTGCGCGAGGTCGACACCGTGGCCCGCCTCGGGGGCGACGAGTTCGCGATCATCCTGTCACAGGCCGAGCAGCCCCGGGACGCCGCCGTGCTCGCCCGTCGGATCGTCGAGGTGGTCAGCGCGCCCTACGACCTCGACGGCCACCGTGCGAGCGTCGGCGTCAGCATCGGCATCTGCTTCGCGCCCGGCGACGGCACCACCTGCGACAAGCTCCTCAAGAATGCCGACGTCGCGCTCTACCGCGCCAAGGCGGATGGGCGCGGGACCTGGCGCTTCTTCGAGGCGGAGATGGATGTCAGCCTCCAGGCCCGCCGGGCCCTCGAACTGGACCTGCGCGAGGCCCTGGCGCGCGAGGAGTTCGAGCTGCACTACCAGCCGATCTACGACTTCCGCGCCCGGCGCATCGGCGGCTTCGAGGCCCTGGTGCGCTGGCGCCACCCGGTGCGCGGCCTCGTTCCGCCGGGTGATTTCATCTCGGTCGCCGAGGAGATCGGCCTCATCGTGCCGCTGGGCGCCTGGTGCCTCACCACCGCCTGCACCGAGGCGATGCGCTGGCCCGACGGCATCAAGGTCGCCGTCAACGTCTCGGCGGTGCAGTTCCGCGACGAGGTCATCGTCGAGGCGGTGCGCCAGGCCCTAGCGCAGAGCCGGCTGCCGCCGGGGCGGCTCGAACTGGAGATCACCGAATCGGTGCTCCTCAAGGACAACCTCGCGACCCTGGCGACCCTCTATGCCCTGCGCCGCCTGGGCGTGCGGATCGCCATGGACGATTTCGGCACCGGCTACTCGTCCTTGAGCTACCTGCGAAGTTTCCCCTTCGACAAGATCAAGATCGACCAGTCCTTCGTCCGCGACATCACCAACAAGACCGATTCCGGCCTCATCGTCCGGGCCGTGATCGGCCTCGGTCTCAGCCTTGGGATGCGCACCACCGCCGAGGGGATCGAGACGGAGGCGCAGTTCGATCGCCTGCGCAGCGAGGGCTGCGACGAGGGCCAGGGCTACTTCTTCGCCAAGCCGAGTCCGGCCTCCGAAGTCCCCAGGGCGATCGAGCGCTGGTCGCGCGGGAACAGCGACGCTGCCCGGGCGGTGGCCTGACGGCGCCCCGCTCGGCGCGGCCGCCAGGACCCGCGCCCGGCGACCGAACCCCGGCGACGGTCCGGGATCAGTCGACGACCTTGAGGTCGTCCACGGAGACGTCGCCGTTCTGGCTCGTGAAGGTCGGCGAGCGTCCGTTCGACTGCGAGACGCCGCTGATCCGGTGATCGCCGCTGTCATAGGTCGTCCGCTTGCCGTCCCGCTCGATCAGCAGGCGGTGCTTGTCGGGAAAGAACGCGTAGCGCATGTCGTTCTGGCCGCCGCTGGTGGAGGGCTGCCCCAGTTCCTGCGGCCACCACGGGTCGGATCCCTTCATCGGCTCCATGGGCTTCATGGGTTCCATGGGCTTCATCGGCTTCATCGGCTTCATCGGTTCCATCTCGGGCCGTCTCGCTGTCGTGAGGGGAAGGGACGTCATGTGTCGTGAAGGCACGGCTACGCCCGAGACCCGCGAAGGTTGCGCGCCGGCAGCGGGAAATCGGGTTTGCGCGCCGCGCATGCCGGTCCGCGTCCGACCTATCCCCTCCCCGCCCAGACCCTTCCGGACCTTGGCCGCCATTGAATTCGCCGGGGCGCGACGGCATATCGCGCTCGCTTCATCCTTTCTTCGACATCAGGAGGCGGTCCCTTGAGCGACACCGTGGAACGGCACGAATTCGGTGCCGAGGTCGGGCGTCTGTTGGACCTCGTGGTCCATGCCCTCTATTCCGACCGGGAGATCTTCCTGCGCGAGCTGGTAGCCAACGCCGCCGACGCCATGGACCGGCGCCGCTTCGAGGCGCTGACCGATCAGGCCTCCGCGCTGCCCGCCGACGCCAAGGTCCGCATCGCGGCGGACAAGGCGGCGCGCACCCTGACCATCACCGATGCCGGCATCGGCATGACGAAGTCGGAGCTGGCCCAGAACCTTGGCACCATCGCCCGCTCGGGCACCCGCGCCTTCAGCCAGACCCTCAGCGACGCCAGGCCCGAGGACAAGCCGAGCCTCATCGGCCAGTTCGGCGTCGGCTTCTACTCGGCCTTCATGGTCGCCGACCGGGTCACCGTCACCTCGCGCCGGGCCGGCTCCGAGGAGACCTGGACCTGGGCGTCCGAGGGCCAGGGCAGCTACACCCTGGAGCCCGCCACCCGGGCGGAGCCCGGCACCGACATCGTCCTGCACCTCAAGGAGGATGCCGACGAGTACCTGGAGAGCTACCGGCTCGACCACGTCGTGCGCAAATGGGCCGACCACATCACCGTGCCGATCGCGATCCGCGGCGAGGACGGCAAGGAGGAGAACGCCAACCAGGGCACGGCCCTGTGGCGTAAGGCGAAGTCCGAGGTGACGCCGGAGCAGTACACCGAGTTCTACCGCCATGTCGGCATGAACTTCGACGAGCCCTGGGCGACCCTGCACTGGCGCGCCGAAGGGGCGCTGGAATTCTCCGCGCTGCTGTTCGTGCCCGGCATGAAGCCGTTCCAGGCGGTGGAGGGCGAGCGCGCCAGCAAGGTGCGCCTGCACGTCCGTCGCATGTTCATCACCGACGAGGCGGAGCTCCTCCCCTCCTGGCTGCGCTTCGTGCAGGGCGTGGTCGACACCGAGGACCTGCCCCTCAACGTCTCCCGCGAGATGCTGCAGGCGACCCCGGTGCTCACCAAGATCCGCCGCGCTGTCACCGGCCGCGTCCTCTCCGAGCTCACCACCCGGGCCAAGGACGCCGAGGGCTACCGCCCGTTCTGGGAGAATTTCGGACCCGTCCTCAAGGAGGGCATCTACGAGGATCACGAGCGGCGGCCCGAGATCGCGCCGCTCTTGCGCTTCCACTCCTCCGCCGTCGAGGGCTGGACCTCCCTGCCCGAGTATGTTTCGCGGATGAAGGACGGTCAGGAGGCGATCTACTATCTCGTCGCCGATGATGCCGACGCCCTGAAGCGCTCGCCCCAGCTCGAGGGTTTCCGCGCCCGCGGCATCGAGGTGCTGCTGCTCTCCGACCACGTCGACGCCTTCTGGCCCGAGGCCCTGGCCCGCTTCGACGACAAGCCCCTGCGCTCGGTTACGCAAGGGGCCGTCGACCTCTCGAAGTTCGCGGGCGAAACGCCCGAGGGCGAAGAAGCCCCGGCCTCCGTCGAGGCCCTGGTCGCGGCACTCAAGGACGCGCTCGGCCCCGACGTCTCCGACGTGCGCGCCACCGACCGCCTGGTCGAGAGCGCCGTGGTGCTCTCCGCCTCCGGCCATGGCCCGGACCTGCAGATGCAGCGGCTCCTGCGCCGGGCCGGCCGGGGCGGCGGCGGTATGCCGGTCCTGGAGATTAATCCGCGCCATCCCCTGATCCGCGCGCTCAGCGCCAAGGTCGAGGCGCAAGAGGCGATCACCGACGCGGCCGGGACCCTCCTCGACCTCGCCCGGGTGCAGGACGGCGACACGCCGCGGGATCCCGTCGCCTTCGCGCAGAAGATGGCGGCAGCCCTGGCGGCGGCCTGAGTCCGGCCTCCGCTCGACGAGGCGGGTCCGGCGGAGCGTCTTGGCCGGACCCGCCTGGCCTGACGGGCGATCGGACTTCGAGAGCACGGGTTCCGAAAGGGCTTGGCGCAGGCCGTGTCCGACGCTAAGGGCCGCTCCGGAGACACGAAGGCCGCCGCACTCGTGCAGGGCCGAGCGACAGCCCCGACACGTGCCGATCCGACCGTCGGAGACTTCTGCGGTCTGGACCAGAACGGCCCACCGGCCCGATGGACGGCCCCGGGCGTGCCGGGGCCGTGGGGAGTCGGACGGCGACGGCGCGGACGCGCGGCAGATTGGCCACGGACGCCGGAGGCGGCAGGCGCTAGAAACGCCGCCGATGGATCTCCGCCCCTATCAGCGCGCCAGCCTCGACGCCCTCTATGCTTCCTGGGCACGGCAGGAGGGCCCGGGCCTCATCGTCCTGCCGACCGGTGCCGGCAAGTCGCTGGTGATCGCCGCCCTGGTGCGAGAGATGCTCGATCGCGATCCCCGCCATCGCATCGTCGTCGTCACCCACAGCCGCGAACTCATCGCACAGAACCACCGCGAACTCCTGGCGCTCTGGCCGGAGGCACCGGCGGGTATCTATTCCGCCGGCCTCGGTCGCCGCGAGGCCGGCGCACAGGTGCTGTTCTGCGGCATCCAGTCGATCTGGAACCGGACCCGCGACCTCGACGCGTTCGACCTCGTGGTCGTGGACGAAGCCCATCTCATCCCCCGCGACGCCGAGACCCGCTACGGCCGCTTCCTGGCCGCCCTGCGCGCCGAGCGCCGCGACCTGCGCGTCGTCGGCCTGACGGCCACGCCCTACCGCCTCGACAGCGGGCGCCTCGACGCGGGCCCCGGCCGGTTGTTCGAAGCCATCGTCTACGAGGCGAATGTCGGCGACCTGATCCACCAGGGCTACCTCGCGCCGCTCATCTCCAAGGCCACCGCCACGACCCTCGACGTCACGGGGGTGCCGCGGCGCAGGGGCGACTACATCCCGAGCGCCCTTGAGGCCGCCGTCAACCAGGACTGGATCACCCGCGCGGCGGTGGAGGAGATGGTCGGCTACGGGCAGGGCCGCCGGGCCTGGCTCGCCTTCTGCGCCGGCGTCGCCCACGCCACGGCGGTGCGCGACGCGATCCGGGCCGAGGGCCACAGCTGCGAGACCCTCTCGGGCGAGACGCCCAGGCGGGCGCGGGACCGCATCGTCCGGGCGTTCCGCGAGGGCCGGATCCGCTGCCTGACCTCGGTCGGCGTCCTCGCCACCGGCTTCAACGTGCCCCAGGTCGACCTCGTCGCCCTGCTGCGCCCGACCCAGAGCACCGGGCTCTACGTGCAGCAGGTCGGTCGTGCCCTGCGCCGGGCTCCGGACAAGGCGGACGCCCTGATCCTCGACTATGCCGGCCTCGTCCGCATGCACGGTCCGGTCGACATCGTCACCGCGCGCAGCGCCGCCGCGATCCGGGGACGCGAGGGCGAGATCCGGGCGAAGCCCTGCCCCGGCTGCGGCGCGCTGATCGCGCTCAACGCCAGCACCTGTGAGGCCTGCTGGGTCGAGCCCGAGGCGGAGCGGGACGACCCGGGCCACGAGGCCTCCGCCGACGACGCCCATCCGATCCTCTCCTGGCCGATGCCCGTCCGCGCAGGATCGGCTTGGCAGGGCGTCGCCGGCTGGACCTTCGCCACCCGCGCCCGTTCCGGTTCGGCGGAAGACCTCGCGATCACGTTTCACCTCCGCGATGGCCGGCACCACCGGATCGTGGTCGGCCTCGCGCAGGTCGGTTACCCGCGCGAGAAGGCGGTCCAGTGGTGGCGCCAGCTCGGCGGCGGCCGCGACGTCCCGATGACGGCCATCGAAGCCATGGCGGCGCAGGACCGTCTCACCCGCCCGGAGGCCATCGACATGCGCGCGCAGGGGCGCCTGACGGAGACCATCCGCTACCGTTTCCCGGACGGCCGCATCTTCGCCGATACCCGCCGCCTCGACGATCGCGCCGCCTGACATCCGCCGATCCGGCACCGTCCCCCCCCACTCGGGCTTGCGCCGGGCTAACGGCACTGGTAGCGCAAGAACGCACGCCGGTTTAGCTCAGCTGGTAGAGCAACCGCCTTGTAAGCGGTAGGTCGCGAGTTCAAGTCCCGCAACCGGCACCATACGTTCTCGCTCCGCGCGGGCCTCGATCATGAAATTTTCGGATCGGTCCGCACGGATTTTCCAAGGCCGTGGTCACCTTGGGGGTACATGGCAGGTCCGTGTGCGATCAGCCGCGGACTGATTTTTTGACTGGGCTACAGAAAGATCGCCTCATCGCCGCGTTATCCTGCGATGAGGCATGATCTCATCCCGGGACCGCACACCTCGCATTCGCTTGAGCGTCGATCTGAATGGCTCCCTGTGAGACAAACTGGCGATGCTTCGCGATGCGAGAAAGATATTCGTCAGCAAGACTCGGCGACAACCGGACGTATTTCGTACCGGACCTATCCTTCATACGCACCCAGCCGTTCGCGATTGCGCCGCTTCGAGCATCTTCGCTGGTGACACCGAAGACGGAGGCCATTTCATCATAGGTCAGCCAGATTTGCGCCATGGCTTGCGTCCCAATCAAGTCATCCACCGAGGAGATTGGGTTAGAGCATGCAATTCATAAGGCTGGGTGTACATTTGTGGTGAATCGTACGGACGGGCTTCACGTGAAAGGGAGAACCGCTTCGTCGCCAGGCGTTCGATCGGCCGTACGCTGCCGACGCGGACCATTAACATCGACCGCGAGCAACACGCCGATTTCCGCTTGGTCGCGACCAGCCCTTGGCTGGTCACTCTGCGCGATCAAGAGGCCCGCCTCGCGTTCAATTCGAGGCGGTAGACGGGCCGCTGAACAGTTTTGCCGAATCAACTTGAAGCCGGACCTCGATCACATCGCCGGGCTCGAGAGGTGTATCTTCGTTGGCACGCTGTGGGAACGTGGAAGCTCCGACCTTGCGGAAAATCGTGATGCTCTGCGGCGAGCCGCCGCCGCCAGCAAGCTGGGAGCGTAGCGCCGTGATGTAGCTGATCTTATCCCAGACGGCATCAATCCGGGAATTCGTCTTTCTCAGGTCCGAACTTGTGTCCGAGAGATCGGTCATCATCTCGGCCAGATGGTCGTTCTTGGTACGCTGAAGATCGGTCTCGGCTGTTACACGTTCCTTCTTCGCGACTTCGATGTTTGCCGAGACCTGCAGCATGCGGGATGCAGAGAGCAAGGCTAGGCGCCGAGCATCGGAAACGCGCGTCAAGGGAACGGAACCGCGCCGATAGAGCTCTGCGATACGCTCAGCATCCTCCGCATCGCTCTTGCTCCCGTCTTCCTCCGATTTGATCTGATTTTCCAACACACGCATGCGCTCGATGGCATTCGCAATATTCTTCTCAAATCCTTTGTAGACCTCTCGATAACCTGCCTGCTTGGCAGCGAGCCGGTCGATCTCGCTCTTGCGAATTCCTTTCTCAACAGCTTCAACGAGCGGATTGCGGCCGACTGGTATCGGCTCCGCTTCTCTCGGTCGCCCAAGAGCATCGCGATAAAAGTCGATGCGACCACCCAGACGCACGCGGTCCAGCCAAAGTTTTCGATACTCGTCGAGCGAGTCGAGGGACGACAGCGGTGAGCTTTCAATTCTGGATCGCACGATGTCGTACCCGCCGGAACGGGCCACAGCTTGGCGAACTGTCATTCCTGGGCGAAACGCCTGCTCGCTCGGTTGAGCCACATCACCTTTCAGATAGACCGGCCTGTATTCGACTATTGAGATCGACACTTCGTCCGGCGCGATTACGGTCACGGCCTCGCGCCCATCGGGCAGACGCTGATTGTAGGATTTAGCGGAAATCAGAGAACGAAGTCGGTCAAGGAGCTCAACGAGGGTCAGTCCCTCGGCGTGAGTCTGACCGATGAGAGGCATCGAGATGTTGCCGTCGGGATCCACGGTCTCGCGTCGCTGAAGGCTGATGCCATAGACATTAAGTTCGAGGACATCTCCAGCGGCGATTCGATAGTCGGCGAACGCTGTAGATGTCCCGCCCAAGGTTCCAATGGCAATAATTGGTCCGGCCAAAGCGGCTCGGAAATTGGCTGCCTTCAACGCCCACCGCATCGACATCCGCCCTCCTGCGAAGCTTGCTGATACCTGATCTCGCACCGCACCGCACCATACAGTTGTCGAGGGCAAATCCTATGCTACCCATCGGCGCAGTCGAAGATAGCGAATTTTGCGTCGCAATCATGGCGTTGGGACCGCAGCCTTCGAAGATGCTCCATCAAACGATCGCATTTTTGAGAAAAACATAGACGTCGCACACGCCAACGCAAGACTGATGAAGAAAACACTTGGAACACATCGCAGCTCGGCTGGCTTTGGACCGGGCTGATGGAGAGGATCGGCCAGGACCAGAGGAATCGGGAATGAAGCGAGGACATAGGCCGCGCTCGGAGCAGGCCTTGCTGATGCTGCGCCAGATCGAGGTTCAGACGGCGCAAGGCAAGAGCGTCGCCGTCGCGTGTTCAACGAGGCGGACATCTCCGAGCGAAGCTTCGACCGCTGGCGCAGGAAGTCTGGCGGTCCGAAGGTCGATCAGGACAGAAAGATGAAAGGTCCGGAGCACGAGGACGCCCGGCTTCGTCGTCTGGTGCCCGATTCATCATTGCAGAGGCAGGTGCTGGCGGACGTCGCCTCGGAAGTCAGTCCCACACGACGATTGTGCGCTCCAAGCCTCCTATCGTTGAGGTACACCTTCGCGAGTCTCGATCCTCGGACGCTGAGAGGTTCCGAACGTGCGGCGCGCCGAGGTATCAGGTGCCTGTTGAATGAGATTTGGTGCCCCTGGCGGGGCATTGTAGATCGGGCTCGATTGACAGCCTGCCCGCACGGGATCTCCGGCGATACAGGGAGAGCTGCCGCCCAAAGGGCGCCGCCCTTCAGCATTGGCAACCCCTTGGACTATCGATGGCATCGACAGGAAGAGCACGATCCTCATCACTGCGCGGCACCAGAACGCAGACCGAAAGAGCCGTCCGGTTTGCCCGCTCGAGCGACCCAACCCGACCTTGGACGTTCTTAGCATCTTCGGGAACATCATGTATTGAGTCTCCATATCCGCAATTATAGCCGACCGCCTCGGGCCGTGCGAGGTCCTTTGCCAGGAGGTCCCCTGCCGGCCGTCATTCAGCCCGTCCCTGTCCTTGGCTATCGTACGAGGCGGCCGGTCTGGTCTTCCTGTGCGAGTTTGAGGAGGTTCTGTCCGTAGGCGG
>NZ_LMMK01000051.1:0-77403 GCF_001422795.1 Methylobacterium sp. Leaf88
GAGCCGTTCCCGACCGACAAGATCTCACACCGACCCGCCCGGCCTCCGCCGTGGCGGGTCGCGCCATGCGCGCCTGGGGGCGACCATGCCCGACCCCCTCGTCGTCCTCCCAATGCCGCCCGCCCGGGAACACAACGACCGCCGGGACGTCACATCCGGTCACAGCGGGACCGGAACGGGCAACACAGACCGATGGCGCACAGGGCGGAACAAGACGGCGGCCAAGATGAGGGACAAGACGAGGCGGGCACCGCGAAGGACCTGCATCCGCGCAAGTTCGACCTGCTCAACCTCACCCTGGTCGACGTGAATGGCGGGCTGCGGCCCTACCTCAACGTCTTCCTGCTGGTGCACCGCGAATGGAGCGCGACCACGGTCGGCCTCGTGACGACCCTGGCGGGGCTCGTCGGCGTCGGCCTGCAGGCCCCCCTCGGGGCCGTCATCGACCGCGCGCGCGACAAGCGCTGGGCCATCGTGGCCGCTCTGATGGCGGCCTCCGCCGGGGCGGTGGTCATTGCGCTCTGGCCGCAATTCTGGCCGGTGCTCCTCGCCTTCACGGTCCTGACCACGGCGGGCAGCAGCTTCACCCCGACCATCGCGGGCCTCACCCTCGGCATCTTCCCGAAGGCGCGCCTGTCGCGCCGGATGGGCCGCAACAGCGCCTGGTACCGGGCCGGCAACGTCGTCATCGCCGTCCTGATCGCGCTGGTCGGTTACGGCTTTCCCGACCGGGCGGTGTTCTTCCTCGTGCCGGCCCTGTCGTTCGCGGCCGCCGCGGCGGTCCTGTCAATTCCCCGGGACATCGTCGGGCGGGAGCTCGCCGAGGGGGTGAAGCCGAAGCCGCGCTCGGGGGCCGCCTTCAAGGTGCTCCTCGGCAATCGCCCGCTCCTCGTCTTCGCCGCCGCGATCTTCCTGTTCCAGCTCGCCAACGGGCCGATGGCTTCCCTGGTCGCGCAGAAGATCTCCCTGGCCCACGAGACCTGGTCGGCCGCCATCACCTCGACGACCATCGTGGCGGCGCAGGCGGTGATGCTGCCCATGGCCATCCTGGTCGGGCGCTTCGCCGACGGCTGGGGCCGGAAACCGATCCTCCTGTTCGCCTTCGCGATGCTGCCGGTGCGCGCGCTGCTCTACACCCTGTCGGACGACGCGATCTGGCTCTTCGCGGTGCAGGGCCTGGAGGGCGTCAGCACCGGCCTCTACAGCGCCATCAAGCCCCTGGTGATCGCCGACCTCATGGAGGACAAGGCCCGCTACAACCTCGCCTCGGGGGTGATCGCCACGGTCCAGGGCGTCGCCATCGCCCTCTCGAACGTGCTGGCCGGGAGCATCGTCGATTGGAGCGGCTTCACGGCGGCGTTCCTCGTCTCGGCGGCCATCGGCATCGGTTCGGCGCTCCTCCTCACGCGCATGCCGGAGCCTTCGGCGGAGCGGGCCTGAGAAGGTCCCGGCCGCCGCAGGCGATGCGCAGGCCCACGGGACCCGATCCCCGGAGCCGCCGCGTCAGTACGCCCCGGGTCCTGTGGCGAGGCCCGCGAGGGTGAAGAGGTCGACGGAGAGCTTGGCGCCGACGACGAGGGCATCGGGGATGTTCTTTGGGTAGGCGGGGAAGCGGGTCTGGTCGGGGTTGATGATGTACTGGAGGTTGGGGGTGAGGCGGACGGCGGGGGTGACCTGGATGCCGTAGTTGAGCTCCATCATGATCTGCTGGCGGGGCAGGGCGCGGTCGAGGCCGAGGGTGCCCTGGACGGCGGCGATGTTGGACAGGGCCAGGGGCGAGAAGCGCTGGGTGTTGACGACGAAGCCCAGGGTGTCGAAGGGCCGGCCCGCGAAGGTGCCGGTCTGGAGGGCGCCGATCTCGAGGAAGTAGTCCTCGACGAGGCGCCCGGAGGTGCCCGCCATGGCCACGCCGAACAGGGTCAGGCCCTGGACGGCGCCGGGATCGGGGCGCCAGACCATCTGGTCGAAGCGCGCATAGACGCCCGAGCGTCCGAAGCGGGTGGCGGGGGCCAGGCCGGTGAGGACGGCGCGCTGGCCGGTGATGTCGCGCACGGGGTCGGCGTAGTCGGAGGCGTCGTACCATCCGCCGATGCCGTAGTTGCGGGGCAGGGGGTCGTTGGCGAAGGTGGTAGAGTAGCCGAGCTCGAAGGGCAGGACCGCGCCGGTGGCGCCGCGGGTGGAGAGGTCGAGGCCGTTGTCGCCGGGCTGCTGGTGGCGGGGATTGACCTCGTAGACGCCGGCATGGACGAAGATGCGGTCGGTGAGCCAGGCCTTGGCGTGGGCGCCCCAGCTGGAGACGGGCCAGAAGGTGAAGTTCGAGGTCTTGAAGACGAAGGTCGGGTTTCCGCAGGCGGAATTGGACTGGAAGTTGCAGTAGAGCGGCGAGTTGAGGAAGGCGATGTTGGCCACGAGGCGGCCGAACTCGACCACGAGGCGGTCGTCGAGGAGCTTCTGCTCGTAGCTGAGCAGGGTGAGGCGGGTGGTCTGGCCGCCGCTGTAGATCTCCTGGACGGAGGTGTTGTTGCCGATGAAGTCGCCCGCGAGGTTGTCGCCGTGGCGGTTGGTGACGGCGACGTGGAGGGCGCCTCCGGCGAGGCCGGCGATGCGGTCGAGGTCGGCATCGATGCCGAAGAACAGCTGCCCGGCATAGGCGCGGCCCTGGCGGATGCCGCCGATGGGGTTGGCGGCGGCCTGGCCGGTGTAGTTGGCGCTGAGGGTGAGGCCGTGGCCGAGATCGAACACGCCGGTGGGAAGGGTGGCGGGCGTCGCGCTCTGGCCCAGGGTGTCCGCCGCCCCGGCCGCGCTCTGCGCTCCGGTGATGTCCTGGCCGTCGGGACGGGGCGGCAATCGGCCCGGAGAGCGCAGCGCCGGGCGCTGAGCCGTGTCGGTAACGCCGAACCCGGCGGCGGCCGCATCCTGCGCCTGTGCCTGCGGTCCGAGCGTCAGCGTTACCAGTCCCAGGCCGATGGCAGCCGTCTTCAATCCCGTGCCCATCTGTCGTCCCCTCATGGTCCGTGGTGTTCGCGTGGCCGGTCTTGGTGCCGGGTTGGGTGGTCGTAGTCCGATCGTTCGCAGCCCCGGCGCGGGTTCCTCCCCCACGGAGGGGGGACGGCCGGGCTCAGGCGGCGCGCGTCTTGAGCAGGCCGACGAGCAGCCCGGTGACGAGGGTGCCGACCACCAGGGCGATCAGGGCGCCGGGGACGTTGGTCACCGCGTTGGGGATCGGCAGGACGAAGAGGCCGCCATGGGGCACCTTCAGTTCGACCCCGAGGCTGAGCGCCACGGCGCCGGCCAGCGCCGAGCCCGCCACCATCGCGGGGATCACCCGCAGGGGATCGGCCGCCGCGAAGGGAATCGCCCCCTCGGTGATGAAGGCGGCGCCGAGCACCGCGGCGGCGGCGCCGGCCTCGCGCTCGGCCTGCGAGAAGCGTCCGGGGAACAGGCGGGTGGCGAGCGCGATCCCCAGGGGGGGCGTCATCCCGCCGATCATCACGGCGGCCATGGGCGCGGTGATGCCCGATGCGATCAGCGCGGCGGCGGAGGCATAGGCGGCCTTGTTGACCGGGCCGCCCATATCCACCGCCATCATGCCGCCGAGCACCAGACCGAGCACGACGGCGCTCGCCCCCTGCATGCTGCGCAGCCAGTCCGTGAGCGCCGCCAGGATGGCCGCCACGGGCACGCCGACGACGTAGACCATGAGCAGGCCGGTGACGGCGGTGGCCAGCAGCGGCAGGATCAGGACCGGCTTCAGGCCCTCCAGGTTCCGGTGCAGGCGGATGTGCCGGTTGAGGAAGGCGGTGGTGGTGCCGGCGATGAAGCCCGCCGCGATGCCGCCGAGGAAGCCCGCCTGCAGGTTGGCGGCGAGCATGCCGCCGATCATCCCCGGCGCGATGCCGGGCCGGTCGGCGATGGAGAAGGCGATGTAGCCGGCCAGCACCGGAACAATGAGCGCGAAGGCCGCCTTGGCGCCGATCTCCCCCAGGGCGAAGCCCAGGGTGCCGGCGTGGTCGGGCTTCATCGCGTCGATGCCGCCGACGGCGAAGGCCAGGGCGATGAGCAGGCCGCCCGCCACCACGAAGGGCAGCATGAACGAGACGCCGGTCATCAGGTGCTTGTAGGCGCCCGCCTTCTTCTCCTCCGCCGCCGCCGGACGGGCCGACCTGTCCGCCGCGGTGGTCCCCGCGTCGGGCTGGCGCTGCGCCTCGGCGAAGGCCGTGGCCAGCAAGCCCTTGCCGTCGCGGATCGCCGCCTTGGTGTTGGTGGCGTAGAGCCGCTTGCCGGCGAAGCGCGTCCGGTCGACCCCGGTATCGGCGGCGATCAGCACGAGGTCGGCCGCCGCGATCTCCTCGGCGGTCAGGGCGTCGCGGGCGCCCACCGACCCCTGCGTCTCGACCCGGACGGCGTAGCCGAGGGCCTCGGCCGCCGCCTGGATGCCCTCGGCGGCCATGAAGGTATGGGCGATGCCGGTGGGGCAGGAGGTGATGGCGACGATCCGCCGGCGTCCGCTCGGCGCCCCGTCCGTCGCCGCGGCTGCCTCGCCCGCCCCCCCGAGGAACCGGTCGAGCACCGCGTGGGCGTCGGTGAGCACGTCCTCGATGCGGATCCGGGCCCGGCGCATGGCCCCGAAGCGCCCCTCATCGAGGTCGCCCTCGCCCACCAGCAGCACCGCGTCGGCCCGGGCGATGGCGCCGGCGCTCAGGGCGGTGCCGGGCACGCCCTTGCCGCGCAGTTCCAGGTCCAGGGGCTGGTTGCGCCGGCCCGCCGCCTCGCGCAGGGCCTCGCCGGCCAGCACCGCGTGCAGGCCGAGATCCCCACCGCCCACCACTGCGAGCACCTGCGTCATGGCTTCCTCCCCATGGTTTCCTCACCTTACGGCGCGTCCCGGCCCGCCGGTGCGTCGTCGTGCTGCGTCGAAGGTCCGTGCCTCAGGCCGAGGCCGTGAGGGGCTCCACCCGTACCGCCGCGGCGAGGGCCAGGACCGTGTCGCGGGCGGGCAGGTTGGCGCCCGCAAGCCCGAGCTTGCCGGCCGCGAAGGCCAGGGCGAGCCGGGCGGTGGCGGTCCGGTCCAGGCCCGCCTGCAGGCCCGCCACGAGGCCGGCCACGAGGG
Organism: Methylobacterium sp. Leaf88; assembly: GCF_001422795.1. Classification (NCBI taxonomy): domain Bacteria; kingdom Pseudomonadati; phylum Pseudomonadota; class Alphaproteobacteria; order Hyphomicrobiales; family Methylobacteriaceae; genus Methylobacterium; species Methylobacterium sp. Leaf88. The sequence goes on from NZ_LMMK01000051.1 coordinate 5,111, forward strand.
CGTCGCCCGCGCCCACCGTGCTGGTCACCCGGGTCGCGGGCGGATGGGCCAGGTCCGTGCCGTCGGCGCTGGCGAACAGCGCCCCCTCGGCACCGAGCGAGACCACCACCAGGGGGATGCCGCGGGCCACCAGGCCCCGGGCCGCCGCCGCCACGTCGGCCAGATCCGGCAGGGACCGCCCGGCCCACTCCTCGAGCTCGTGCCGGTTGGGCTTGACCGCGAAGGGCAGGGCCGCGGCCGGGGCGGCCAGGGCCGCCGCCAGGGCGGGGCCGGAGGCGTCGAGGACGAGGCGGGCGCCCAGCGGCCGCAGCTCGGCGGCGATCTCCGCGTAGATCGGCGGGGCCACGCCGCCCGGCAGGCTGCCGGCCAGCACCACCAGGGTGCCGGGCTCCACGGCCTCGCGCAGCATCGCCCGGACGGCGGCGAGGCTGCCGGCCTCGACGGCGAGGCCCGGCAGGTTGATGTCGGTGGTGTCGCCGCCGGTGCCGTCGACCAGCTTCAGGTTGGTCCGGGTCTCGCCCGGGATCCGGACGAAGCGATCCGCGATGCCCTTGGCCGCGAGCAGGGCCTCGAACGGCCCGGCATTGTCCTGGCCGAGCAGGCCGGCGGCGGCCACCGGCACGCCCCAGTCGGCGAGGCAGGCGGCGACGTTGACGCCCTTGCCGCCCGCATCCGACCGGGTGCTGCGCGCCCGGTGGACGTGGCCGGGCCGGAGGACGTCGAGGATCACGGTCCGGTCGAGGGCCGGGTTGAGGGTGAGGGTGACCACGCGGGTCATGCGGGCTCTCCGTCGAGGAGGACGGCCAGGGCCCGGACTGCGGCCGCGTCCTCCTGGGCGCAGGCCCGGGCGGCCAGGGCCCGCAGCGCGCCCATCTCGCTCGCCCGCAGGCGCGCCTTCACGGAGGCCACGTCGCGCGGGGTCATCGACAATTCGTCGACCCCGAGGCCGGCGAGCAGGCAGGCGCCGAACGGATCGCCGGCGATGCCGCCGCAGACGCCGACCCAGCGCTTGTGCCGGGCGGCGCCCTCGCAGGTCAGGTGGATCAGGCGCAGCACCGCCGGATGCAGGGAATCGGCCTCCGGCGCGAGTTCGGTGTTCTGGCGGTCGATGGCTAGGGCGTACTGCGTCAGGTCGTTGGTGCCGATCGAGAAGAAATCGCAGTGCCGGGCCAGGGCGTCGGCCTGGATCGCGGCGGCCGGCACCTCGATCATGATGCCGAGCGGCAGTTCCGGCGCGTCGAGTTCGGCCCGGATGCGGTCGCAATGGGCCCGGAGCGCGAGCACCTCCGGCACCGAGGTGATCATCGGGAACATGATCGACAGGGGGGCCTCCTTGCCGGTGGCCGCATCGGCGGGAATTCCATTCCTCGCCGCCCGGTAGAGGGCCCGCAGCTGCGGCTCCATCAGGTCGGGCCGGCGCAGGAGCAGCCGGGCGCCGCGCACGCCAAGGAAGGGGTTCTCCTCACGGGGCAGGTGCAGGTGGGCCACCTGCTTGTCGCCGCCGATGTCGAGGGCGCGCACGATGAGGGGACGGCCGGCGAGGGCGTCCAGCATCGCCCGGTAGGTGGCGTACTGGTCGTCCTCGGTGGGCGTGTCGCCACGCTCGAGGAACAGGAACTCGGTGCGCATCAGGCCCACGCCCTCCGCGCCCTGGTCCAGGGCGAAGGGCACCTGCTCGGGATTGTTGACGTTGGCCCCGATGGCGACCGCGTGCCCGTCCCGGGTGCGGGCGGGCAGGGCGCGCGCGCGGGCCTCCTCCTCGGCCTTGGCGCGCTGGCGCGCGCTCCAGTCCCGGGCGGAGGCGAGGTCGGCGGCGCTCGGATCGAGGTAGAGCCGGCCGGTGCCGCCGTCGAGGATCGCGGGGGTGTGGTTCTCCAGGGCGAGCAGGGCGGGGCCGCCCGCCACCAGGGCGGGAATGCCGAGGGTGCGGGCGAGGATCGCGGTGTGCGAGGTCGGGCCGCCCTGGGCCGTGGCGAGGCCGATCACCCGGGTGGGATCGAGGCCCGCGGTGTCGGACGGGGCGAGATCGGGGGCGATGAGGATGCAGGGTACGTCCGGCAGGTCGTGGCCGCTCTTGAGCGACGGGTCGATCTGCGCCAGCACCCGCCGGCCGACGTCGCGCAGGTCCGCCGCGCGGGCGGCCAGCACGGGATTGCCCAGGGCCGAGAGCCGGCCGGCCATCCGCTCCACCGCCTGGTTCCAGGCGAAGGCGACCCCGTGGCCCTCCACCATCAGCTGGCAGGCCAGGGTGATCAGGTCCGTGTCCGCGATGAGCTCGCCCTGGGCCCGGAAGATGCCCGCATCGGTCTTGCCGAGGCGGCGTTCGGTGTCGTCCGCCAGCGCCCGGAGCTGGCCCTCGGTGGCGGCGAGGGCGGCGTGCAGGCGGTCGCCGCCCGACGTCAGGGGCTCGGGCTCGTCCCGGACCGTGACCTTCGTCTGGCTCAGCACGTGGATGGGGCCGATGGTGAGGCCGGGGCTCGCGCCGAGGCCCGCCAGCACCCGCGGCGTATCGGCGGGATTCCAGCCGGCCACCGGGCCGGCCGCCCGGGCGGCGGCGTCCGCCGCGGCCTTGGCGGCGGCCTTCTCCCCCGCGCTCAGGCCCGTCACCGCCGCGCAGATCCGGGCGAGGGCGCCGGCCTCGTCGTCGCCCTCCGCCGAGATCGTCACCCCGTCGCCGCAGCGCAGGCCGAGCTGGAGCAGGGCGATCAGGTTCTTGGCGTCGGCCACCTCGGCGCCGTGGCGTACCTGGATCCGGGCGGGACAGGCGCGGGCCGTCTCGACCCAGTGGGCGGCCGGGCGGGCGTGGAGGCCGGTGGGATAGTCGACGGTCCAGTCGAAGCGCTGCCTGAGGTCGCCGGCCGGGCCGGCCGCGCCGGGGGCGGGCGCGTCCTCGGTGAGGGCCGCGGCGATCTCCTCCTTGCGGGGGGTGGTGCGCAGGGCGGCGAGGCGCGCCTCGTCCTGGATGAGCCGGGTGAGGCGGCGCAGGATGGTGATGTGGGTGTCCGACTGCGCCGCGATGGCGACCACCAGGTGGGCGACCTGGCCGTCGTGCCATTCGATCCCGCCCGGAACCTGCAGGACCGCCAGCCCGCTGGCGCGGACGTGGTGACGGTCGTCGACCATGCCGTGCGGGATGACCACGCCGTGGCCCAGATAGGTGTTCGCTACGCCCTCGCGCCGCAGCATGCTGGCCTCGTAGGGCGCATCGATGCAGCCGGACGCGACGAGGAGCTGGGCCGCCGCGCGGATCGCCGCTTCCTTGCTGGCCGGGGCCGCGCCCAGCTGGATCAGCAGGCGCGGAGGTAGGATCGGCGTCGGCGCGAGCATGGCGTGCTCCTCCCGGAAAAACGGTTGTTGAAATGCTCGTTGGCACTATGAAAACGTTTTCACAATCGGTGTCAACGCGATTCGGCGCAATAATGCCGTATCGCCGCTTGCCGATGGTGGGACAGGATGCCAGAACGACGTCATGACGCTGAAAACGTTCTCCGCCAGATGAGTGCCAGTATTCGTGACGTGGCGCGCGCCGCCGGTGTCTCGACGGCCACGGTCTCCCGAGCTCTCGGTCGAGGGCCGGTCAGCGACGTCCTGCGCCAGCAGGTCGAGGCAGCGGTTCGGGCGACCGGATATCGCCCGAATCTGTCCGCGCGCCGCCTGCGCTCGCAATCGACGCAGACCATCGGCTTGATCGTCGCCGATATCCGCAATCCGTTCTTCACGGCGGTGAGCCGGGCGGTGGAGGACGCGGCCTACGCCGCCGGCATGCGGGTGATCCTGTGCAACACCGACGAGGATCCGGAGCGCGAGCGCCTGTACCTCCGGCTGATGGAGGAGGAGCGCGTCACCGGCGTGATCTTCGCGCCCACGCGCGGAACGGCGGAATCGCTCAAGGCCGACAGCCTCGACGTGCCGGTGGTCTTCATCGACCGCACCGGCCCGGCGGGGACCTACGACAGCGTCGTCCTCGACAACGCGGCGGCCACCGGCGCCCTGGTCGATCATCTCTGGGAGCGCGGCTATCGCCGGATCGGGGGGCTGTTCGGCTCGACCAGTTCCACCGCGCAGGAGCGGCAGGCCGCCTACGAGGCGGCGCTCCGGCATCGCGGCGCCGAGCCCCTGGCCCGCGTGGCGCCGCCCACCGCGGAGGCGGCCGAGGCCACGCTCACCCGCTGGCTGGCCGAGCCGGACCGGCCCGACGCGCTGATCCTGTCGAACGGCCTGACGCTGATGGGCGCGGTGCGCGCCGCGCGCACGCTCGCCCTCGCGGTCCCGGACCAGCTCGGCCTCGCGGGCTTCGACAACGACCCCTGGACCGACCTGGTGGAGCCCGGTCTCACGGTGATCGAGCAGCCGGTGGCGCAGATCGGCGCCCAGGCGATGGCCCTGCTGTTCGACCGGCTGAAGGCGCCGGGCGAGGCCGTCCGCAAGGTCACCCTGAGCGGCCGGCTGGTGGTCCGGGGGTCGTCGGGGCGCGGCTAGCTCCGCGCCCGCCGCAGGGGGCCCGAGGCGTCGCCGGCCCGGTCTCGCCCCGGCGCCGGATCCGTCGCGGGGCGGACTCAGCGCAGGGTCGGCGACTCGCCGGGGTGCAGGGGCCGGTCCTCGTCCGGCCCGCTGACGGCGTTCAGGCGCTCGAGATGCTCGAAGACATGCGCGAAGGCGTCCGTGACGGCCTTCTCGAAGGCGCCGTCGGACCGACCCTGGGCGGCCTTGAGGGCGCTGAGCAGGGCTTGATGCGTTTCGGTGTCATGCGACATGGCTGTCCTCCCGACCGGACGGATGGCCCGCCCGGGGGAGCAAGCGCCCGCAGGGATCGCCGGTTCCGAGGGGCCGGACCCCGTGCGGTCCCGCAGACCCGATCGGCGCGGCGCGGCCCCTCGCGCATCCGTCATCGAACCTTGGCCGTCGGCACTCGTTGTCCGCCGGCCCCTGCAGGCCGGAGACAGACCCTCGGCATGCGTTCCCGTTCCCTTCTCGTCGGCTCCTTCGTCCTCCTCGCCGCCGGGGCCGGCCTCGCCGGCTTCGGCCGCTTCAGCTACGCGCCGACGCCGTCGCGGGAGGCCCTCGCGAACCCCGACCGCTACCCGATCTCGACGGCCTACGACGTGCTCGGGCGCCGCATCGGCCGGGAGGAGGCCGCGACCCTGCGCACCACCGAGGCGGGGCGTCGCACCCTGTCGCCCGAGGCCGGCGCCTTCGCCATCGACGAAGCCGTCATCGCGCGCGGGCGGGAGGCCTTCTACACCGAGACCTTCGGGAACGAGGTCTTCCTCACCGACGTGATGGGGATGCTCGACGGCGCCCTGACGCCCTACGAGGTCGCCCGCGCCGTGCTGCTGCTGGGCGGGACGGCCACCCACAACCTCCAGGTCCGCGTCGCCCAGGACGTGCGGATCGGCGAACGCCAGTGGCGCAAGGGCGACCTGGTCTCGACCGGCCTCGACGTCGAAAAGGGCGGCCTCGGCATCATCGGTCTGAAGACCTTCTACGACCGGGGCCACCTGCGCCTCGGCATCACCTGCGCCCTCTGCCACGCGGCGGTCGATCCCCGATCCGGCAAGGTCGTGGAGGGGGCGCCGAACGCCGACCTCAATGCCGGGCTGCTCCTCGCCCTCTCGGCCAACGCCTCCGCCTACTTCATGCACGGCAGCGTCGACCTCGCGGCCGTCGCGGGCGATCCGTCCCGCACGATCCCGACCGCCGGGGGAGGGACCGCGGTGCTGCCGGACCGGGACAAGCTGGAGGCGGCGGCCAAGGTCGAGGTCGCGAGCTGGCCGCCGGGCAGCTTCGATTCCTCCGCCGACCGGGTGACGAACCCGACCTCGATCCCGTCGAGCTTCTCGGCCTACGGCGAGCCCTATAGCTGGAGCGGGCGCGAGGCGGTCGGGCCCTTCCACGGGCTGTCGTCTTTGAACAACAACGTGCACGCGGCCAATTCCGACACGACCCAGCTCGCCGCCGCCGCGCCCTGGCTGTTCGGCCTCGATCCGGACCTCTACCTCGGCATCCTGTTCCAGGGGGCGGTGAACCCGGCCCTGCGCTACGACCCGACGAAAGCCACGCGGCCGAGTGCGATCCTGGCCGCCTTCGACCCGACGCCGGGCTCGCCCGGCCTCAACCGCTACGCCGTCCTGCCGAGCTTTCCGGCGACCAACTACATGACCGACAACGGGCTGTTCGCCTCCGCGGCCGGGGAGCCGGCGAACTTCGCCAACAACGCCATGTCGGCCTTCCAGAACCTCCTGCGTCCGCCGGCCGCCCCGAAGGCTGGGGCCGAGGCCGGCCGCGCGGTGTTCGCGCGGGCCGGCTGTGCCGGCTGCCATGCCGGCCCGGCGCTGACCAACAACCGGATCGTGCCCGTGGGCGAGATCGGCACCGAGCCGACCCGGGCCCGCGCCGGGGCCAAGATGGAGGCGCACCTCGCACCGCCGTCGATGTTCGCGACCGACACGCCGTTCCCCCTGCCGGCCGATCCCAGGATCGTGCCGATCCCCCTGGAGGGCGAGGCCCTGAAGCAGGTCCGGCTCGGCTGGGCCCATGCCGGCACCGAGGGCGGCTACAAGGTCCCGAACCTCGTCGGCCTCGCTTGGTCGGCGCCCTACCTGCACGATGGCGGCGTGGCGGTGGGGACCGACCCCGCCGGCCAGCTCGGCGTGCCCGGCACCCTGGAAAGCTGCCTCGCGCCGGACCCGCGCAACAGCCTGCGGGCCCTGGTGGACCGGGACCTGCGCGGGCGGGTCGTGGCCGCCAACCGCGCCTCCGCCACCGCACGCACGGCGCGCGTGACGGGCGAGGGGCACCCCTACTGGGTCGATGCCGCGGCCGGCTTCGGCCCCGCCGACCAGGAGGCGCTGCTGGGCTACCTGCTCTCCATCGATGCCCTGACGCAGGACGTGCCGGTGCCATGAGCCCGGCCGCGGACACCCACGAGGACACGACGATGCCCACGACCGGAACCACCGAGGGACCCCCGCGCCTCGAACGCAAGGCGGTCGCCGCCGTGGTGCTCGGCAACGCCCTCGAGTTCTACGACTTCACCATCTACGCCTTCTTCGCCAAACCCATCGGGGAGGCGTTCTTCCCCTCGCAGAACGCCACCGACAGCCTGCTCGCCTCCCTGGCCCTGTTCGGCATCGGCTACGTCATGCGGCCCATCGGCGGCATCCTCATCGGGGCCTTCGCGGACCGGGCGGGACGCAAGCCCGCCATGCTGATCACCATCGCGCTGATGGCCATCGGCATGGTGATGCTGGCGGCCGCCCCCGGCTACGCCACCCTGGGGGGCTGGTCGCAGGTCATCGTCATCGTGGGCCGGCTCATCCAGGGGCTCGCGCTGGGGGGCGAGGTCGGCCCCTCCACCGCCTACCTCCTGGAGGCCGCGCCGGGGCAGCAGCGCGGCTTCGTGGCGAGCTGGCAGATCGCCAGCCAGGGCTGCGCCGCGCTGATCGCCGGCCTGGTGGCCTCGGCCCTGACCTACGCGGTTGGCGACGACGCCATGGCCAGCTGGGGCTGGCGGGTGATGTTCGCGCTGGGCATCGGCGTCGTCCCCGTCGGCCTGATCATCCGCAGCCACCTGCCCGAGACCGCCGGCGAGCGCGCCGACCCGGCCGCGGCCGAGTCCACGCGCGCGGTGGTCCGGCGCCTGGTGCGCGAGCACGGCCGGATGCTGGTCCTGACCTTCCTCGTCATCGCGGCCTCCACCGTCTCCAACGCGGTGGGCACCAACATGCCGGTCTACGCCCAGGCCACCCTCGGGCTCACCGAGACGGTCTCCACCGCCGTGCCGATCGCCCTCGGCCTCGCCTCCATCGTCTTCCCGCTGCTGGGCGGCTGGCTCGCCGACCGGTTCGGCCGGCGCCCGGTGATGATCTGGCCCCGCGCGCTCATCGTGGTGCTGACCGTGCCGGCCTTTGCCTGGCTCGTGCGCGACCCGACCGGCCCATCGGTCTACGCCGTGACCTTCCTGCTCTCGGCCCTGTCCTCGATCAACGCGGCGGCGATCATCGTGGCGATCCCCGAAGCCCTGCCGCGCGCGGTGCGCAGCGCCGGCCTCTCCATCGTGTACGCCTTCTCGGTCTCGATCTTCGGGGGCAGCACGAACTACCTCGTGAACAAGCTCATCGCCGTCTCGGGCGACAAGCTGGCCCCGGCCTACTACCTCGTGGCCTTCAGCATCGTGGGCACGATCGCGGCCCTCCTCATGCCCGAGACCCGCGGCCGGGACCTCGAGGCGAACGCGGAGGCGCGCTGAGCGGCGGCCGGCGCGCGCCGCCCCCGTCAGCCTCGGACAAGATAGGCTCCCTAAAGCTTCGGTCATGAATGATCGGGACCGGAGCCGACCGTGACAGGCGTCTACCTCTTCGACTTGGCCTCGCAGCAGGCGCGCTACCTCGCGGTGCGTCAGTCGACCATCGCGAGCAACGTCGCGAACGCCAACACGCCCGACTACAAGGCGCGCGACGTGGTGCCGTTCTCCGAGGTGATGGCGCGCACGGCCTCCGCCGGCATGGCCTTGACGGAGAGCGCCCACGTCACCTCCGTCGAGGGCCGCATCCCGACGAAGCCGGTCTCGGCCGCCGAGGCCTGGGACGCGCTCTCGACCTCGAGCTCGGTGAGCCTGGAGCAGGAGATGCTCAAGGCCGGCGAGGTCAGCCGCGACCACAACCTCAACATGGGCATCGTCAAGGCCTTCGACCGGATGCTCAAGGCGGCGGTGAAGAGCTGATGATCGACCCCCTCGCCGCCTCCACCCGCCTCGCCAGCGCCGGCATGGAGGCGCAGTCCCTGCGCCTGCGCATCGCCGCCGAGAACGTCGCCAACGCGCAATCCGTCGGCGATGGCCCCGGGGCGGACCCCTATGCCCGCAAGACCGTGACCTTCCGGTCCGCCCTGGACCGGGCCGCGGGCGGCCCCACCGTGGCCCTGCGGCGGATCGGCACCGACGACGCGCCGTTCCGCATCGAGCGCGACCCCGGCAACCCGGCGGCCGATGCCGAGGGCAACGTGAAGATGCCCAACGTCAACGTGCTGGTGGAGATGGCCGACATCCGTGAGGCCAACCGCTCCTACGAAGCCAACGTCCAGGTGATCAAGCAGGCCCGCGCCATGGTCGCCAGCGTCATCGACCTCCTGAGAACCTGAGACCCGCGATGATCGAAGCCCTCACCTCGCTCGCCGCCTTCGACCGGGCCGCCGGCATCACCCGCACCGACTCGGCCGCGCCGCTGGCGCGCACGAGCTTCCCCGTGATCCCGGCGGCCGCCACGGCCGGTCCCGCCACCGATTTCGGGGACGTCATGGCGCAGCTCGCCGGGGGGCTGCGCACCTCCCTGCGCACCGGCGAGGCCACCGCCATCTCGGGCATCCAGGGCAAGGCCTCGACGCAGCAGGTGGTCGAGGCGGTGATGTCGGCCGAGCAGAGCCTGCAGACCGCCATCGCCGTCCGGGACAAGGTGGTCGCCGCCTATCTCGAGCTCAGCCGCATGCCGATCTGACGATGGATCGCGTGGACAACCCTGCCAAACGCTTCGACGGGACCGGGACACCATGAGAGCGCTCGCCATCGCGGCCACGGGCATGAACGCCCAGCAGATGAACCTCGAGGTCATCGCCAACAACATCGCCAACCTGAACACCACTGGGTTCAAGGGGGCGCGGGCCGAGTTCACCGACCTGCTCTACCAGGCCGAGCGCCAGCAGGGCGTGCCCAACCAGGCCGGCCAGGAGCCGGTGCCGGAGGGCGCGATGCTCGGCCTCGGCGTGCGCACCGCCGCCATCCGCAACCTGCACCGCCAGGGGCCGCTCGCCAACACCGCCAACCAGCTCGACCTCGCGGTGAACGGCCGGGGCTACTTCCAGATCACCAACCCCAACGGCGAGATCAACTACACCCGCGCCGGGGCCTTCAACCGCAACAACACCGGCCAGATCGTCACCCTGGAGGGCTACGCCCTCGACCCGGCGGTCCTCATCCCCAACGGCGCCGTCGACGTGGTGATCAACCAGTCGGGCCAGGTCTTCGCCAAGGTGGACGGGCAGGTGCAGGCGCAGAACCTGGGCCAGATCACCCTGGCGAACTTCGCCAACGATGCCGGCCTGGAGCCCCTCGGCAACGGCCTCTACCGCGAGACCGCGGCCTCCGGTGCCCCCGTCACCGGCGTGCCCGGCGACCCGAGCTTCGGCAAGCTGCAGCAGGGCTACCTGGAGAGCTCGAACGTCGATCCCGTCAAGGAGATCACCAACATGATCACGGCCCAGCGCGCCTTCGAGATGAACTCGAAGGTGATCCAGGCCGCCGACGAGATGGCCGGAACGATCTCCAAGGGCATCCGCTAAGCGCGTCGGGCGGCGCCGCCGCCTGAGCCCCATACCCCCACCTCCGCGCGGCGGCGACGGGCGGCACCGGCTCTCCGCCGGGGCCGTGGCCGCCCGTTCGGGCATTCTCCAAGGGCGCGACCACGTCATGGGTATTCACCTTCTGGGCCTTTCCCCGCGCAGCCGGTGCCGCCTCGCCGCCGTCGGGCTCGCGCTGCTGGCCGGGCCGGCCGCGGCCGAGGACCTGATGCTGCCGGTGCCGACGGTGACGATCTATCCCGGCGACACCATCAAGCCGTCGATGCTGCGGATGCAGGCCTATCCGGAAAGCTTCAAGGCCCGCACCGCCGTGGTCGACGCCGCCCTGGCGATCTCCGGGCGCGTCGCCAAGCGGATGCTGCTCCCGGGCGAGCCGGTGCCGGTCAACGCCATCGACGATCCCCGCCTCGTCAGCCGGGGCACCCCGACGCAGATCGTGTTCGAGGAGCAGGGCCTGCTCATCACCGCCGTCGGCGCGCCGCTCCAGAACGGCGGCCTCGGCGACGTCATCCGCGTGCGCAACACCGACACCAACCGCATCGTGCTCGGCACCGTGATGGCCGACGGCCGAATCCGGACCGGGGACCATTGATGCACCGCCTCCTGGCCAAAATCCTCGCCAAGCTCCCGGCTCTCGCCGCGGCCATCCTCCTGGCCCTGCCCGCGCCCGCCCTGGCCGGCACCCGGATCAAGGACATCGCCACCCTCAAGGGCGTGCGCGACAACCAGCTCGTGGGCTACGGCCTCGTCACCGGCCTGCAGGGCACCGGCGACACCCTGCGCAACGCCCAGTTCACCGAGCAATCCCTGCAGTCGATGCTCGATCGCATGGGCATCAACGTCCGCGACGCCCGCCTGCGCACCCGCAACGTCGCCGCCGTGATGGTGACCGCCGACCTGCCGCCCTACACCGGCACCGGCTCGCGCATCGACGTCACCGTGACCTCGCTGGGCGACGCCACCTCCCTCAAGGGCGGCACCCTGCTGATGACGCCGCTGATGGGCGGCGACAGCCTGACCTACGCCGCCGCGCAGGGGCCCCTCGCGGTCTCGGGCTTCAGCGTCGGCGGCCAGGCCGAGACGGTGACCCAGGGCGTGCCGACGGCCGGGCGCATCCCCAACGGCGCCCTGATCGAGCGCGAGGTGCCGGGCACCTTCCGGGACCTGCCGGAACTCGTGTTCGAGCTGAAGAACCCCGACTTCAAGACCGCCACCATGGTGGCCGACGCCATCAACGCCTACGCGCTGGCGCGCTTCAACCGCCGGGTCGCGGCCCCGCGGGATCAGCGCGCCATCGCCCTGATGCGGCCGAGCAACATCGCCCAGACCCGGTTCGTGGCCGAGATCGGCGACCTCACCGTCAACCCCGACACCCCGGCCCGCGTCGTCGTCGACCAGCGCACCGGCACGGTGGTGATCGGCCGCAACGTCCAGATCTCCACCGTGGCGGTGACGCACGGCAACCTCACGGTGCGGGTGACGGAGGCCCCCGAAGTCTCGCAGCCGGCGCCGTTCTCCAACGGGCAGACGGCGGTGGTGCCGCGCACGGAGGTGGCGGTCAACGAGCAGTCCGGCCGGATGGCGATCATCGGCGGCTCGGACCTCCAGACCCTGGTGCGCGGCCTCAACAACGTCGGCCTCAAGCCCAGCGACATCATCTCGATCCTCCAGGCGGTGAAGACCTCCGGGGCGCTTCAGGCGGAGCTCGTGGTGCAATGAGCGCGGCCAACGGCCATCCCCTGCCGGGCGCGGCGGCCCGCCTCGTCGTGCGCCCGCCCGGCCTGACCCGGCCCGCCCGCTGGCTCGCCCTGATGGCGCTGCGGGTCCTGCTGTTCGTCGGCCTCCTGTTCGTCGGCGTCCTGGCGCTCGCCGCCTTCGGCCTCGGCCCGGCCGGCGCCGTCGAGGGCGGTCGCCCGGCGATCTCGGGGCTGAACCCGGGCCCGCTCCCGAAGGCCGCGGCGAGGCCGGCCGCGCCCCGCCTCGCCGTCGCGGCCAAGCCCGTGGCAGACAAGCCCGTCGCCGGCGTCATCCCACCGGTCGGCCCGGCCGAGCCCGTCACGGTGGTGTCCCAGCCGATCGAGACCACGGGGGCGATCGAGGCCAAGGGGTCCGATGCCAAGGGGTCCGATGCCAAGGGGTCCGATGCCAAGGCGTCCGAGGCCAAGGCGTCCGAGGTGAAGCCCGCCGAACCGGCGCAGGTCGCCGAGGTCCGGGCCCCCGAGCCGGAGCCGGTCAAGCCCGCGCCGAAGCCACCGGCCTATTGCGCCAGCATCGCGGACGCCGCCGCCGACGCCCGCTTCGCCTGGCAGAAGGAGCAGCTGGCGACCCTGGAGAGGCAGGTCGAGGAGCGGATCGCCGCCCTGGAGGCCAAGCGCGCCGAGTACGAGACCTGGCTCGCCCGCCGCGACGCCTTCCTGGCCAAGGCCGACGAGGGCGTGGTGGCGATCTACACCAAGATGCGGGCGGATGCCGCCGCGCTCCAGCTCGCCAACATGCCCGACGAGGGCGCCGCTGCGATCCTGACCAAGCTCAACGCCCGGAACGCGAGCGCGATCCTGAGCGAGATGGAGGCCGCGCGCGCCGCGCAGCTGGCCCGCATGATGACCGAGATGGGCAAGACCGGCGCGGGTAAGACCGAGCCGGGCAAGAAGCCCCGCACGAGCGAGAAATCCTGATGCTTCCCAACACGTTCCGGGCCGGCCTGATCCTGGTGCTGGCGGCGCCCGCCCTCGGCGCCTGCAACACGCCGGTGGACCGGATCGGCCAGGCGCCGCTGCTGACGCCGATCGGCACCGGCCTGCAGCCGCCACGCGAGGCCTTGCCGACCACCTACGGCTCCCTCGGGCGCCGGACCTACCACTCGACCTGGGCGCCGGGCAGCGCCGAGATGTTCCAGGATCCACGCGCCCGCAACATCGGCGACGTGATCACGGTCTCGATCCTCATCGACGACAAGGCGCAGTTCGGCAATTCGAGCGACCGCTCGCGCAGCCAGAAGTCGGGCCTCGGCTTCGATTTCGGCTACGGCGTCTCGGCCCTGAAGGACACGGCCACCGCGGATGCCGGCATCCGCTCCTCCACCGAGACCAAGGGCGCCGGCAACATCGACCGCTCGGAGGTGCTGCGCCTCCAGGTCGCCGCCATCGTCACCGAGCAGATGCCCAACGGCAACGTCGTCATCAGCGGCTCGCAGGAGGTGCGGGTGAACAACGAGGTCCGCGTGCTGACCGTGGCGGGCATCGTCCGGCCGCGGGACATCTCGCGCAAGAACACCATCGACTACGACAAGATCGCCGAGGCGCGCATCTCCTATGGCGGGCGCGGTCGCATCTCGGACGTGCAGGCGCCGACCTTCGGTCAGCAGGTCTTCGAGACCCTGGCGCCGTTCTGAGACCTGGGGGGCGGGAGCGGAACCATGGCGGCCAAGGACGACAAGACGGCGGCGAAGAAGGGCGGCGGCAAGGGCTGGATCCTGGCCCTCGCCCTGACCAGCCTCGTCGCCATCGGCACGGGCGGCGGTCTCGGCCTCTACCTCCTGTCCACCGTCGAGAAGGCGGTGGACGGCAAGAAGAAGGACGAGGAGGACAAGGCGGTCAAGGTCCTGAAATACACCGGCGACCTCGCCCTGCGCAGCGTCGGCTCGGTGGTCACCAACCTCGCCGACACCAACGACGCCTGGGTCCGCCTCGAATCCTCGGTCGTGTTCAAGACCGGCGCCGTGCCGAACCCGGACGTGGCGCTCGCCGAGATCCGCTCCGACATCGTCGCCTACCTGCGCACCGTCTCCCTGAAGCAGATTGAGGGTGCCAGCGGGCTCCTGCACCTGCGCGAGGACCTCAACGAGCGGGTGGCCCTGCGCACGAAGGGGCAGGTCCGCGAGCTGATCGTCGAGATGCTGGTGGTGCAGTAGGGGCCCATGACCGTGCCGACCCTCTCAAGATCCGTCACCGCCGGCCTCGCCCTCGCCGCCGGACTCGGCGCCGGCCTCGCCCTCGCCGGGCCGGCGCTGGCCCAGTCGGCCACGGGCCTGCCCGCCCTCGATGCGCTGCTGCCGGCCGGGAACGGGGCGGCGAGCGGGCGCATCCTGCAGCTCGTGGCGCTGCTCACCGTGCTGTCGCTGGCCCCCGGCCTCCTCGTCATGGTGACGAGCTTCACCCGGTTCGCCATCGCGTTCTCGTTCCTGCGCTCGGGCCTCGGCCTCCAGAGCACGCCGGCCAACATCTTCCTCGTCAGCCTGTCGCTGTTCATGACCTTCTACGTCATGGCGCCGACCTTCGACCGGGCCTGGGAGGAGGGCCTGAAGCCGCTCACGGAGAACCGGATCTCCGAGGTGGAGGCGATCCCGAAGCTCGTCGAGCCGTTCCGGGAGTTCATGACCCAGCATGTCCGCCCGAAGGACCTCCAGACCTTCACGGATCTGGCCAGCCGCAACATCCCGAAGGCCGAGGGGGGGGAGAAGATCGACCTGCGCATCCTGATCCCGGCCTTCATGATCTCGGAGCTGCGCCGCGGCTTCGAGATCGGCTTCCTGATCGCCCTGCCGTTCCTGGTGATCGACATGATCGTCTCCACCATCGTCATGTCGATGGGCATGATGATGCTGCCGCCCACGGTGATCTCGCTGCCGTTCAAGGTGCTGTTCTTCATCCTCATCGACGGCTGGAACATGCTGGTGGGAGGCCTAGTCCGGTCGTTCTTCTAGCGCTTCGGCGGCGCGGGCCGCCCGGCGCGTCGCGACGCAATCTCCGCGCAAGGCTGGCGGGCGACAGGACGGGATCGGATCGCGGATCCGAAGCGGAGCAGCCCACCGAATGTCCGGTCTTCAGCACGCCGAACGGCTCTGGAACAACATCCTCGCCCTCGGCGGACGGCGCATCGCCGCCCTGTCGCTCATCGGCGTGGTGGTGTTCCTCGCCGTCGGCCTCGGCGCCTATTACCTGAGCCGCCCGGCCCAGGAGCCCCTCTACACGGGCCTGAGCCGCGAGGATGTCGGGCGCATCGGCAGCGTCCTGAAGGACGCCAACATCCCCTTCGACGTCAGCGCCGACGGCGCGGCGGTGCTCGTCGCCTACGGCCACACCGCCCAGGCCCGGATGCTGCTCGCCGAGAAGGGCCTGCCGCAGAGCGCCAAGTCCGGCTACGAGCTGTTCAACGACCTCGGCTCGCTGGGCATGACCTCGTTCATGCAGGAGGTGACCCGCGTGCGCGCCCTGGAGGGCGAGATCGCCCGCACCATCCAGGGCATGAAGGGCGTGAAGGCCGCCCGGGTCCACATCGTGCTGCCCGACCGGGGCTCGTTCCGCCGCGACCAGCAGCCCCCTTCCGCCTCCGTGGTGGTGCGGACCGAGCCCGCCGACGACGTCAGCGGCGCCCAGTCGATCCGCCACCTCGTCGCCTCCGCGGTGCCCGGCATGAAGCCGGACCGCGTCACCGTGATCGGCTCGGACGGTTCGCTCCTGCTCTCCGGGGACGATGCCAACGCGGTGCCCACCGGCAAGATGGCGACCCTGGAGAAGACCATCGGCCACGAGGTCCAGGACAACATCCGCCGGACGCTGACCCCCTATCTCGGCGTCGGCAACTTCGAGGTCAGCGTCGCGGCGCGCCTGAACACCGACAAGACGGTGCAGAACGAGACGATCTTCAATCCCGATCAGCGCGTCGAGCGCTCGACCCGGGCCGTGCGCGAGACCGAGAACTCGCAGAACCGCAACGCCGGCCAGCGGCCCACCACCGCGCAGGCGAACCTGCCCGACCAGCGCGCCCGCTCGGATGGCGGCGACACCGCCAGCAACGAGACGCAGAAGCGCGAGGATCTGACGAACTACGAGATCTCCTCGAAGACGATCCAGACGGTGAGCGACGGCTACAACATCAAGCACATCTCGGTGGCGGTCCTCGTCAACCGCGCCCGCCTCGCCGCCCTGGCCGGGCCGGATGCCAGCAAGGCCGCCATCGACGCGCAGGTCGCCGAGATCGAGCAGCTCGTCGGCTCGGCCGCGGGCTTCAACAAGGAGCGCGGCGACAACGTCAAGGTCGCCGCCGTCGGCTTCGTCAATGACGGGCAGCCCCTGGAGCCGGTGGCCCCCCTCAGCCTCACCGACGTGCTGATGCGCCAGTCGGCGACCCTCATCAACGCCGGCACCATCCTGCTGGTCGCCGGCCTGCTGATCTGGTTCGGCCTGCGCCCCGCCATGCGGGCCATCCTGGAGATCCCGGCCGCCCAGCAGGAGGAGGCCCGCGCCCTGGCCGCGGCGGCGGAGGCCCAGGCCCTCGCGGCGGCCGCGCCGAACGCGGCGCTCGCGGGTCCCAACGCCGCCCTCGGCGCCGATCCGGACGCCGTCGCGAGCCTCGCGGCCCCCGGCCAGAGCCCGGTCGCCAGCATGATCGAGGATCTGACCGAGAAGCTGAACCGTTCGCCGCAGAAGAGACTTGAGCAGATGATCGAGGCCGACGAGGCGCAGGCCGCCGAGATCCTGAAGCGCTGGCTGCTGCGTGAGGCCGCGTGATGGCCCCCGCGATCGCCCGCCTCCTGCCCGACTTCTCCGACGCCGTGGTGCCGGTGCGCGGCGCCCCCGCGCCCCACACCGCCGCGCCCCGTCCCTCCGAAGGGCTCGCGGCCCTCATGCGCAAGCCCGTGGAACCGCCCGAGGACCGCGAGGCCCTGCTCCGCGCCGCCGAGGCCCGGGGCCTGGAGCGCGGACGCGAACTCGGCCGGGCGGAGGCTGCGGCCGAGTCCGCCTCGGTGATCGCCTGCCTGCAGGCCGATCACGCGGCCCGCCTCATCGAAATGCGCCAGGCCTGGTGCGTCGAAGAGGGCGACCGCCTCGCGGCCGGCTTCGCCGACGCGCTCCAGGCCCTCGGCGCCGGACTCACCGACCGGGTGGGGCATCTCCTCGTGCCCGTGCTCACCGAGGCCCTGCGCCGCCAGGCCGTCGACGAGCTGGCCCAGAGCCTCGCCCGCATCCTCGGCGAGGCCCGCGCGCCCGTGCGGGTGAGCGGACCGGCCGACCTCCTCGACGCGGTGGCGGGCAAGCTCGGCCCCTTCGAGGCCACCCTCGCGTTCCAGCCCTCCGAGGCCGTGGACGTCACGGTGCAGGCCGACCAGACCGTGATCGAGACCCAGCTCGGCGCCTGGGGCCGCCTCATGACCGCCGCGGTCCAGGGAGCCTGACCCGATGGCGGACGAGGGCCACCACGAGATCATCATCATCCGGCGCCACGGCGACCACGAGGACGGTCACCACGGCGGTGCCTGGAAGATCGCGCTCGCCGATTTCATGACCGCCATGATGGCGCTGTTTCTGGTGCTGTGGCTGATCGGCTCCACCACCAAGGAGACGAAGTCGGCCATCGCCGAGTACTTCAACCCGGTGAAGCTCGCCGACGTGAGCTTCGATCGCAAGGGCCTGCGCGATCCCCAGAACAAGCCCGGCGAGCCCACGCCGGAGGAGGGCAAGCCCGACGGCGGAACCGGCGACAGCAGCGCCGACGGCAAGGGCGGCCAGTCCGACGCGAAGTCGGACGCCAAGACCGACGGCAAGAGCGCCTCCGGGCCGCCGGGCAGCCGCGCCCGCGAGGCGGCCCTGTTCCAGGACCCCTACGCGGTCCTGGCCAAGCTCGCCGCCGAGCTCGAGCCCGGCCCGGAGACGGCCTCGGCTGACGCGGTCGTCACCGAGACCGGCGAGCCCGGCATCAAGGGCGGCGAGGCCGCCCGCGATCCCTTCGATCCGCTCTACTGGCAGGTGGCGCCCCTCGCCAAGACACGCACCGAGCAGGCCGGGTCCACCGGGACGGTGACCCCCCTGCCGCAGGAGGCGCGCCCCGACGTGCGCGCGGCCGCCCCCGGGGCGAAGCCGGCCGCGATCAAGGTCGCCTCGGCCCTGCCGGGCGAGACGGACGCCAGGGTGATGGCGCTCCTGGCCAAGGCCGAGGCGCCCAAGACCGAGGCGTCCAAGACCGAGGCGCCCAAGACCGAAGCGCCCAAGGACGCGAACAAGGACGCGAAGGCTGCGGCCGAGGCCAAGTCGGCCGCCGAGAAGTCCGCCGCAGAGAAGGCGGCCGCGGAAGCCAGGTCCGCGGAGGCCCGGGCGGCCGAGGAGGCCCGGCAGGCGGCCGATGCCGCCGAGACCGCGACGCTGGCCGAGATCAGGGCTGAGATCGCCAAGGTGCTGCCGATGCAGGGCGGCGCGCCGGCGCCCCGCACGGAGGTCCGCCGCACCGGCGAGGGCATCCTCATCAGCCTCACCGACGAGGTGAACTTCGCGATGTTCAGCGTCGGCTCGGCCGAGCCGCAGGCCAAGGTGGTGCGGGCCCTGGAGCAGGTCGCCCGCATCCTCAAGGACCGGCCCGGCCGGATCGTCGTGCGCGGCCACACCGATGCGCGCCCCTTCCGCTCGGAGGTCTACGACAACTGGCGCCTGTCCTCGGCCCGGGCACAGATGGCCTCCTACATGCTCGTGCGCGGCGGCGTGCCCGACGCGCGCCTGGAACGCATCGAGGGCTATGCCGACCGTCAGCCGCGCAACCCCGCCGATCCGAAGGCGGCCGAGAACCGGCGCATCGAGATCCTGCTGCGGGCGCGGCCCGAGTGATGCGGGCCGCCGGGATGCGCCGCGCGCGGATCGCCTGCGTCCTGCTCGCCGGCCTGGGTTTCGTCCCGGCCGCCTGGGGGGCGGACTCCCACGGCGCGGGGGATCACGGCGGAAGCGATCACGGCGCCGCCCCGGCCGCCCCGATCGAGCCCCTGCCCGTGGCCCCGCGCCCGGTTCCGGTGGAGCTGGTGCGCACGCTGCAACTGCTCCAGGACCGGATCGCCCAGGGCTCGGCCCAGGCCCATCAGGGCCAGCGCGCCTTTCTGTCCCTGGCCGAATCGCGCATGCTCGGCCTCGATCCCGAGACCTGGGCCGACCCCGTCAGCGTGCACGCGGCGGTGACCTTCGGGCTCGGCGGCGGCGGCCCGGGGCTGCTGCGCCACCTCGTCGCCTCGGGCAAGGTGCCGGAGGCCGAGCGGCCGGTGGTGTTCGGCGCGCTCGCCTATCTCGAGGGACGCGAGAAGGAGGCCCGCGCCCTCCTGGTGAAGATCGACCCGCTGGTCGTGCCGGTGAGCCTCGGCGCGCAGCTCGCCCTGGCACAGTCCGCCCTGGTGGTGCGCGACGATCCCACCCAGTCGATCCGCCTCCTCGACCTCGCGCGCCTGCTCGCCCCCGGCACCCTGGTGGAGGAGGGGGCGCTGCGCCGCGAGATCTTCGTGCTGGCCCAGGCCAACGACCTGGCGAAATTCGAGACCCTGGCGGTGCAGTACCTGCGGCGCTTCCGCCACTCGGTCTATGCCGGCAACTTCCGCCAGCGCTTCGCCGCCGCGCTCACCCGACTCGACTTTGCCGGCGACGACGTCCGCTTCGCCCGCCTCCAGGCCATGCTCGACGAGATCGAGATCGAGGGGCGGCGCGAGCTCTACCTCCTTCTCGCCCGGGCCGCCCTCGATCAGGGCAAGACCACCACGGCGGTGTTCTCCGCCGAGCGCGGCGTCACCCTGGCGGAGCCCGGCTCGCCGGAGGCGGTGCGCGCGCGCCTCTATCGCGCGGCGGCCCTCCTCGTCGTGGAGGGCCGCTTCGACGAATCCGTCGAGACCCTGCGCATGACCGACCGCACCGTGCTGGACTCCGCCGACCGCGACCTCCTGGACGCCGCGCTCTCGACCGCCCGGGAGATCCGGGCCGGGCCGCCCGCCCCGATCCCGGTCCAGGCGGACCCCACGGGTCCCCGCGTCCTGCCGGTCGCGCCATCCATTGCCCGGGCGCAGGACGCCATCGGGCGCATCGACGAGATCATGCGCAGGAGCGAGCGTTGAACACCCTCGGTGCCACCAGTCCCGGCCCCCGCGCCCTGTCGGACGCGCCCGGCCCCCGCGGCGCAGGCTCGGAGACACCGGAGGCGCCCCGCGATGCCTTCGGGGCCGTGCTGGGCGCCCTCGGAGGGGGACGCAACGCGGACGAGACGCCCACGCCGGAGGCCGACCGGCCGGGCCGCCGCGACGACGAGGCCGCCCCGGCCCCGTCCGGCGAGGAGACCGATCCGCTGGCCCTGCTCGCCCTCGTGGTTCCGACGGCCGCCCCCGCCGCCGGCGCCCCGGCGCCGAAGCCGCAGGCGATCACCCTCGAGACCCTGGTGGCCCGCGCCTTGCCGGCCCAGGCCCCGGGGCAGGCCGTGGCCAGCGGCCCGGCGACCCGGCCCGGCGGACCGGACGGTCCGGCCGGGACGGACCCGCTAGCCGGGGCGGACCTGCTTCCGGGGGCGGACCTGCTGGCCGGGACGGACCCGGTCGCCGCCGGCCGCGTGCCGCAGGCCGCGGGCGCCGAGGCGCGGACCCGCATCGCCGTGCTCCAGCGCGAGACCCACTTCGCGCCGGTGCTTCCCAGCCTCCTCGGCGGATCGCGGGCGGCCGTCCCGGCGCCGGGCGCGCCCGGCCTGCCCGGTGCTGCGGCGCTCCTGCCCGCCGCCGCTGGGGGGCTGCCCGCCGCCGCGGGGGGCTTGGCCGCCTCCGCGGGGGGCTTGGCCGCCGCCGCGGGGGGCCTGGCCGCCGCCGCGGGGGGCCTGGCTCCCGGCGAAGCCGCCGCTGCGGTCGGCCCGACCCCGGCCGCGCCGCCCACCGGCCCGGCGAACCTGCCCGCATCGGGCGCCCCCGTCCTTCCGGCGCAGCCCCCGACGCAGGCCGCCCTCGTCTCCGCGACCGCGGCGGCCGCCCCCGCGCGCGCGCCGGGATCGCTCTCGGGCGACGCCGTCATGCCCGCGCGCGATCCCGTCCGTGGCGGCGCGGGACCGGGCGCGACCGAGCGGCCCCCCGCGACACCCTCTCCGATCCTGCGCGTCGATCCGGTGGCGGCGTCCGCCGAGACCGGCACCGCGGCCGCGCGCGCGGCCCGGAGCAGCCTCGCGCCGGCCCTGCCGGGCGTTGCCGACGCGAACCTGTCCACCCCCCTGACCCTGCCGGCCGGGTCCCTGTCCGGCCCGGCCGCCGCGCCGGCCCAGCAGGTGGCCGCCGCCGTCCTGGCGGAGCTGACGCGCGGACCGGCCGGGGCCGTCCCCGGCGCGCTGCCCGGGGCTCCGACGGGGGAGGGCCCCCTGAAGCTTCTCACGCTGCAGCTTCATCCGGCGGACCTCGGCACCGTTCTGGTGCGGATGCGCCTGCGCGACGGCCAGCTCGAGATGAGTCTTCAAGCCAGCCGCGAGGACTCGGCGCGCCTGCTCCGCGAGGGCGGCGAAGTCCTCAACGATCTCCTGCGCCAGGGCGGCTACCGGCCCGAGAGCGTCACCGTCACCGTCGCGTCGCCCCCGGCCGACGGCCGGGGCGCATCGGGGAATCCAGGCTCGCAACAGGGACAGGGCGCACAGGGCTTCCCGGGCCAGGGCGAGTCCGGTGCGAACCAGGGCCGCCCCACCCCGGACCAGGCCGGGCGCCGGTCCTCCCCGGGCGGCGATCCGGCCGCCTCCGACCTCCACGAGCGGATGCATGAGAGCGTTTCGAGCAGCCCTGATCGCAGCGGCGTTTACCTCTAGCCCCGGCCTGGCCGTCTCCGGTCTGGGCGGGGCGCTGGCCAACAGCGCCCCGCCGGTGCCGGGAAAGGCCGCGGCGCTGCCGGCTTCGGCCAATATCTGCGAGCGGGAGATGGCGGGGGCCTCGGCCAAGCACGGGGTGCCGCTCGGCGTCCTCTACGCGGTCGGCTTGACGGAGAGCGGCCGGCGCGGCTCGCTGCAGCCCTATGCCATGAACATCCAGGGCCGGGCCTATTTCGGCACCAGCGCCGCCGACGTGATGAGCCAGCTCGCCCAGGCGCGGGCGAGCGGAATCAAGCTCGTCGACCTCGGCTGCATGCAGATCAACCACCACTATCACCGCGAGAAGTTCGCCAGCCTGGAGGCGATGATCGATCCGCGCCAGAACGTCGAGTACGCGACCCTGTTCCTGAAGCAGCTGAAGGCGCGCGAGGGCAGCTGGACCCTGGCGGTGGCGCGCTATCATGCGGGTCCGAACAACAATCCGGCCCAGAAGCAGTATGTCTGCCGGGTCATCACCAACATGGTGGCCACGGGCTTCGGCGCCTGGACGCCGGGGGCGCGCAGCTTCTGCCAGTAAGGCGCGCGCGCGTTGGGGACTCCGTCGGAGCCTCCTCTCGCGCCACGCCCCCGTCCGAGCCCCCTTGTGGCCTGGACGGCCTCCGGGGCCCGCCAGGTGGCGCCGACTTTGCGAGCGTCCCGGCTTAGGAAGGAACGCCCATGGCCTTTGCCTGCACCATCCCCGCGGTCGCCACCCTTCAGCAGGACGACGCGACCGTGCGCATCACGCGGTGGGATTTCGCGCCCGGTGCGGTCACCGGCTGGCACGAGCACGGATGGCCCTACTTCGTCGTGATGCTGGTGGCCGGGACCCTCAGGGTCCACGACGGCGACCGGGTCACCGACAGCATCCTGGAGGCCGGACAGGCCTATGCCCGCCCGGCCGGCATCCGGCACGACGTGATGAACGGCTCCGACCACCCGATCGCCTTCGTCGAGATCGAGGTCAAACGCCCGGAGGCCCTGGTCACGACGGCGGAGCCCGGCGACGGGCCGTCCCCGCCGGCAGGGTCCTGAGCCGTCCCGGGGCTCGGGCGCGTCCTCACGCGGAGGCCGCCCATCGCTCCTGCATCAGCTGCATCGACGGCGGCAGGCCGAGGACACGGCGATAGACGGCGATGCGCCGCAAGGCCTTCTGCTGTTCCCGACCCGATTGGGCGCGACACATCCGTTCCGCGGACCCCAGCAGCATATCGGCGTCACGGGCTGGCAGGGCCGCCAGGGTCTGGAGCGCGGGGAGAGCCGACCGGGACATGTGCATGAACACGGAACGTCCGGCGCGCCGGCTTTCGGCCGTCACGGCTGCGTGAGCGGGCGAATGTGGTAAATAGATTCCTCCGCCCCTCGGCGTTTGGGGAGGACGACGCGCAAGGGGCGGGCCGCTGAATCACGGCGACGGCCGCGCCCGATCAGGGATCGGCCGGCGAGCCGCTCTTGCAAGCACAGGCGCGCGATCGGTGGGGCGGATGCTGATGAACCGTGGCGCATGTGCTGTTTCTCACCTGAGAACATCAAAATACGATTGAGAGACGCGAAAATTAAATTTGGGCGGCCAAATCTTCCATTTCAGGCCTATGCGCTGAAGACATGGCTCTTGGCGTCGAAGCCTCCGAACCCTCCTCTGGAGCATGCGCTATAGTGGTTGGACGCTGAGGCCTTCGCATTATGGTGCGTTGCAAAATGAGCAAGTCGCAGCGCACAAAAATGTGGTTTCATCTCCTCAACGGCCGGCACGTCGCCAGCCAAACCGGAGATTTCAGATGCGCGCGACCCGCCTCTTCGCCTTGACCGTCCTCGCGTCCGCCACCGTCGCCACCGGCGCGGCCCAGGCGGGCGAGGCCCTCTACCTGACGCCCCCGCTGTTCCGTGAGCAGGCGCGCGAGACCCAGCAGGTGCGGACCCTCAGCGACCTGAGCACCACCCCTCAGCCCGTCGCCCCCGCGAAGGCCGCCACCGCCCCGCAGAGCGCGCTGGCCGGCAGCGAAGTCGAAACGACGGGCTCCTTCTGAGGAAGAGACCGACCGCCGCGACCCTGCGGTCCATCCGCCAAGGTCGTCGAACCCGGGCTCATCGGGCGATCCCCTGAAGGATCCGCCCCGGTGGGCCCGTTTCGTTGTGCATCGGCGTCGCGGCAGGTGGGGCTCAGCCGACGAAGGTGTAGCCCATGAAGCGCTTGGCCTCGATCGGGTCGTAGCCGAGTCGCTGGCTGAGCTTCTTGCGCAGCTTGCTGACGTGGCCCTCGATGACGCTCTCCTCGACGCCGTTGCTGTAGACGCCGTAGACGATGTTGTAGATCTGCGACTTGGTCATCCGCCGGCCCCGGTTGCGCACCAGGCACTCCAGGATGTGGCGCTCGCGCCGCGGCAGGGGCAGCACCGCGCCGTCCACCTCGGGATCGCGGCCATCGAAATGCACCTTCAGGCGCTCGGGCTCGGGCGGCGCCTCGCGGACCGGGCTGGCCTGCGCGTTCACCCGGCGCCAGATCGCCTCGGAGCGTGCCAGGATCTCCCGGATATGGACGGGCTTGGGCAGCACGTCGTCGATGCCGGCCTCGAAGAGCTGCAGGGTCTGGTCAAGGGAGCGCACGTCGCTCAGGGCGATGATGGGGGCGCGCGACAGCTTGCGGATCAGCGTGGCGCACTTCGCCCGGCCCTCGAAATCGCCCAGGAGGAAGCCCTGGATCGCCTCGCGGTCGACCCGGGAGGAAGACTGGAACCAGTGGGTGAATTCCTGCGGGTCGAGGCCGAGGGAGGAGATGCCCTCGCGGTCGAAGCTCGCCTTGTAGCCGGAATTCACCGAAGGCCGCTCGTCGACCAGGACATACATCGGCAATCTCCGGATGATCTTGCGACAGTCGGGGGGTATGCTGGGTTACAACTGGACAGCGAAACAATCAGGGGTCGGTACGGAGCCTTGCACGTCGCTCCTCAAGTCCAACCTGGCCGAGGGAATCGCCTATCATTTAGCAATGTCGGGCATCGCCGGCGCCGTCAATGAGGTTCGGGTCACACGCAGATGTGATCGCGCGATCGGCGCGTCGACAAACGGTCGCGGTGCGGGTGAGGAGCTGCGAGGACGCAGCCGGGCCGGATCGATCGGGCCGGTGCGCCCGGCCTCCGCTCAGGCGGCGGCGCGGGTCAGGCGGGCCCCGGCGAGGGCCGTCTCGAAGCCGTCGAGGCAGAAGGTCGGGCCCTGGTCGGCCAGGATCCGCTGGATCGCGACGCCCACGTAGACGCCGTCGAGGATGAGCTTGAAGAACACCGTCACGGGTTCGGTGACGAACTCCATGTCGAGCACCACGGTGAGCGAGCGGCCCCAGTCGAACCGGACGTCGGCCCCGTCCGCATACGCGATGGTCGCTTCCTTGAAGAACGGCTCGGCGGAGGAGGCGACGAGGTCGGCGATGTTCCCGTGCCGGGCGGCCTGCACCCAGCCGATCAGGATGCCGCCGTCGAGGAGGCAGAGTTCGGCGATGAAGTCCCGGATCGCGTTGGCGAAGACGCGCTCGGCATCGGCGAGCACGTCCGGGACGTCCACGCACAGGGCTCCGGGGGAGGAAGACGCCTCGGTCATCAGCGAGCCTTCGAGAACAGGAAGAACAGGATCTGAGCCACTGCGCTGTAGAACTCCGCGGGAATCATCTGGTCCACCTCGACACTGTCGTACAGGGACCTTGCGAGAGGCTTGTCTTCCACGACCGCAATGCCGTTCGCCTCGGCGATTTCTCGGATGCGGAGCGCCACGAGGTCCTTTCCCTTGGCGAGAACGAGAGGCGCGGGCTGTTCGTCGCGCGCATACCGGAGCGCGATCGCGTAGTGCGTCGGATTGGCGATGACCACGGTGGCCTGCTTCACATTGGCGAGCATGCGCTTGCGGGAGCGGTCCTGGGCCAGGGAGCGCAGGCGGCTCTTCACCAGGGGATCGCCCTCGGTCTGCTTGTGCTCGTCCTTGAGGTCCTGCTTCGACATCCGCAGGGAGCGCTGCCAGCGCAGGCGCGACCAGACCAGGTCGGCGGCCACGATGACGATGGTGGCGATGCAGACGACGGAAACGAGCCGGATCGAGACGGTGAGGATGAGGTCCGGGATCTGGCTCGGGTCGGTGAACATGGCACTCACGGCTTTGCTGCCCTCCGAGCGCAGGAGCAGCAGGCAGACGAGACTGATGCTTAAAAATTTAAGGACCGATTTCAGGAACTCGAGCTGACCCGCTTTTCCGAAGATTCGTCCCCAGCCCGCCGCCGGCGAGATGCGCGACCATTGCGGGCGGATGCGTTCGCCCACGAGGCTCGGCACGTTCTGGATCAGGGCGGAGACGAGGCCGCAGAGGCCGAGGATCAGCACGACCGGGATCAGGAAGCGTGCGGCCGCCATCGCGGTTCCTTCGAGAATCCGGGCGACGTCCTGATTGTTCTCCAGGGCGAAATCGCGGGGATGGTCGAAGAAGGGCGCGAGCGCCTGCATCAGGGGCGTGACCGCGTCGCGCACGACGAAGCTGAGGGCGATGAACAGGCCAAGGATCGAGGCGAAGATGGGGGCCTCCCGGGAGAACGGGACGTTGCCCTTCTCGACGGCCTCCCGGATCTTCCGCTCGGTGGCGGCTTCGGTCTTGCTCTCCTGATCCTCGTCGGACATCGCTCACGCCGGGTCGGGCCACCGTCCCTAGCGGACGAGGGCCTCGACCTCGTCCCCGGAATTGATCTCCAGCTCGCCGCGCCCGGCCATCTCGAGGGCGAGGTCGGTGATGCTGCGGCGGGCCTCGGTCACGTCCTTCTGCGCGGCCGGCTCGCCGCCGTTCAGCTCGTGCTCGACCATGCGGCGGACGCGGGCGGAGAGGGCGCCGAGGATGACGCCGCGGAACTCCGCGTCGGTGCCCTTGAGCGCCAGGACCAGGCGGTCGTTGGGCACGGCGTCGAACAGCGTGGTCCGGGCACGGGGCTGGAGCTTCACGATGTCGTCGAAGGTGAAGAGCAGGCCCTTGAGGATCTCCACGGATTTCGGGCGCGACTCGGACAGGCTGGTGAGCACCTCGTCGATCTGGGTCCGCTCCATCTTGTTGATGATGTCGGCCATCTTCGCGTGGGTGTCGGCCCCGCCGTTGCGGGCGCCGCTGGCGAGGAGGTCCTCGTGCAGGGCGCGCTCGACGGTGGCGATCACCGCGTCGCAGACCGGCTTGAAGCTCAGCATCCGCCGCATCACCGTGTTGCGGGTGGGCTGGGGCAGGTGGGCCATCACCTTGGCGGCCGCCGCGGGCTTCAGGCGGGACAGCACCAGGGCCGCGGTCTGGGGATGCTCCTTGATCAGGTAGCTCGCGATCACGCCCTCGGAGACCGTGGTCAGGCGCTCCCAGACCGAGCGCGTGGCGTCCCCCCGGACGTCGGCCAGGATCTCGGCCACCTGGTCGGCGGGGAGCAGGCCGGTGAGGAGCTTCTCCACCTCCGACGCGGTGCCGACGAGGCGCCCGTCGGCGGCGAATTCGTGCGAGAACATCTCCACGATGTCGTCGAGCTGGTGGGCGCTGACGGTGCCGAGCTGCGTCGCCGAGCGCGTGATGCGCCGGATCTCCTCGGGATCGAAGTACTTCAGCAGTCGACCGGCCGCCGGCTTGCCCATGGCGAGCAGCAGCGCCGCGACCTCGTCCACGGGGTTGAGGTGCCGGTGGACGCCCTGCGTCCGGTGGGGGATCGGCACGCTCGCCACGGGTTCGCCCTCAGCCGTTCTGGCCGGCATCGGCCGGGCCGACGATCTCGGTGAGGGAGACCCCGAAGCGGGAATTGTCCTCCTCGACCACGACGATCTCGCCCCGGGCGACGACGCGGCCGTTGACCGTGACGTCCACGGGCTCTCCGACCCGGTGGTCGAGGGGCACGATGGCGCCGCGCCCGAGCTTCATCAGGTTGGCCACCGGCATCGTCGCCGAGCCGAGGACCACCTGGATCAGCACCGGGATGCGCAGGATCGAATCGAGGTTGCGGCCATCGCCGATCCGCGCGTCGCCGGCCGCCGACCCCTCGGGCGCGACGCTGGGCGAGACGGTCGGAAAGACCGGGGCGGTGCCGGTGGACGCGAGGTCCGCATCGTCGAAGGGGCTGTTGCTCATCGTCCGCTCGTCAGGGGCTGCAATCGAACGTCAGGGGAAGAGTCGTCTGGCAGCGGAAGGGAAAGGATCGGGGAAACGCGGCCGGGGCGCAAGCGGATCGGCCGGCCTCAGCCGAGTTGGGGGGCGCGTGTGGCCGCAAGATCGCGTCGGCTCGCCTCCAATTCGGCGAGGGTCTGGCGCGCCTCGCCGATGCGCTGGTCGAGGGCCTCCAGGATCTCGCGTCCCTCGGTGCTGAAGTTGCGGACCGCGTCGCCCGCCTGGGCGAGGGCCTGGCCCGACTGCGTCAGGATGCGGCCGTACTCGGCCTGGGTCCGGTCGAGGCGCTTCAGCTTGAGGTACATCGGCACCACGCAGGCACTCGTCGCCACGAGGGCCACGAGGAGAATGGTGTCAACCCACGGTGTCATCGGGTGTGCCTTCCTTGTCCTGTGCGATGGCCTCGTCGACCCGCAGCACGTAGGAGCCCTGCGCCTGGCCCATGTGGCACCAGAACAGCGGGCGGTCGTTGCCCTCGAGCTTCACCCGGGTCGAGGGCGTGGCGTCGAGGCCGATGATCTGGCCGACCTTGAGGTCGGCGATCTCGCCCAGCGTCAGCAGGCGCTCCTCGAGCACCGCCCGGAGGGTGACTTCCGCCTTCTGCACCTCGGCGGCGATCTGCTGCGTCCATTTCGGGTCGCGGGCGGCCGTGTCGCCGGTGAGCACCTTGGACAGGGCGGGCCGCATCGGGTTGATGACCGATTGGGGCAGGATGAGGAACATCTCGCCGCCGCGGTTGAGCGCCTGGATGGTGAACTTGGCCTCCACCGCCTTGTTGTTGCGCCCCCCGATCACGGCGAACTCCATCCGGGTCTCGGTCCGCTCCAGGCGGAACGGCGTCGCGGAGACCAGGGAGAACGACGATTCGAGCGCGCGGCCGACCTGTTCGAGGATGGTCTGGGCGAGCCGGATCTCGAGGCTGGAGAAGGCGCGCTCGTCCTCCACCGGCGGCTCGGCCCCGTCGCTGCCGAACAGGGCCTCCACCATGGTGAAGAGGAAGTCCCGGTCGAGGCCGATGAGGATGTGGCTGTCCCATTCGGGGGCGTGGAAGATGCCCGCCACCGCGTTGTTCTCGTAGGCGTCGAGCATCTCGCCGAAGCGGCCGCTCGCGAAGCCGCTGAAGGCGAAGTAGACCGGCGAGGCGACGAGGGGCTTCAGGTTGTCCGAGCAGCCCGAGGTGAGCCGGTCGAACACCACGTTCAGCATCGGCATGCGGTCGAGGGACAGGCCCCCGGCCTCGATCAGGCGGGCGCGGATGTCGGTGGCGTTCCCGGTGGGGCCGTCCATGCTCAGGCGGCCTCCCGCTGGGCGCCGCCGGTGACGGTGGCGTTCTCGACCTCGTCGATGGTGGGACGATCGCCGAGCGAGATGCCCTTGCGCCCGTGCTCGACGGCGATCTGCGGCACCGCTCCGCTCATGTGGGCGATCAGGCTCTGCTTCACGATGATGTAGACGTGGTTCTGCTTCTCGCGGATGGTCTTGATCTTGATCGCGAAGGGGGCCAGCACGCCGTAGGACATGAACACCCCGAAGAATGTCCCCACGAGTGCGGCGCCGATGAGGCCGCCGAGGATCTGCGGCGACTGGTCGAGGGCGCCCATCGCCTTGACGATGCCGAGCACCGCCGCCACGATGCCCAGCGCCGGCATCGCCTCGGCCACCGTGGTCACGGCGCCGTAGGGCTTGAGGCGGTCCTTGCGGTAGCCGCTGATCTCCTCGTCCATCAGCGCCTCGATCTCGTGGGCGCGGGCGTTGCCGATCAGGATCAGGCGGGCATAGTCGCAGATGAACAGCACGAGGTCGGCGTTCTTGGCCACGTCCGGGTAGGCCTTGAAGATCTCGGAATTGGCCGGGTCGTCGAGATGCGGCTCGACCTCGTTGCGGGGCTTGGTCTTCAGCTCGCGGATCAGGGCGTGCATCAGGCCGAGGAGGGCGAGGTAGTCCTTGCGCTTGGGCACCTTGCCCGTGAGCGCGTCGAGGCTGGCCTTGCCCGTATCGACCACCGTCTTCATCGGGTTGGCCATGACGAAGGTGCCGGCGCCCATGCCGCCGATGATGACGAACTCCCAGGGCTGCCAGAGCACGACGAGGTGGCCGCCCATGGCGACGAAGCCGCCGAGCATGCAGCCGATTGCGATGACGAGGCCGATCAGAACGCCCAAGGCTCAACGCCTCCGATGGGAATGTGGAATCCGATGCAGCGGACCTACGCAGGATGGCTTGCGCGGGGCTGGGTGGGCGGGGCACGGGGGCGGGTGAGCCGCGAAAACGCACCGGCGGCCCGGCCGCGCGTTAGGGAAGAACCCGATACAGCAGCGAGACACGCCATGAGCAGCAGCGCGACCCCCGACAACGACCACGAGCCCGCCACCGTCAACGTCTCGGAGCCCTGGACCCTGGCCTACTGGGCCCGCCGCTTCGAGGTGCCGCGCGAGGACGTCGAGGCCGCCGTCGCCGCGGTCGGCCACGAGCCCGCGAAGGTCGCCGCTGAGCTCGGCCGGCCCTGGCCCTTCGCGGGCAGCGGCATCGTCTGAGGCGCGCGCCCTAGCGCCGCCCGGTCGAACCGAACCCGCCGGTGCCCCGCGCACCGGCCTCCCCGGAGGGCGGCACCGCGTCCGAGGCGTCGCGGAGCGTGAGCGCCGGCCGGGTCACGCGGGTGAAGACGAGCTGGGCGATGCGGTCGCCGGGCTCGATGCGCAGGTCGGTCCCGCCGGGATTGCGGTTCCAGGCCGAGATCATCAGCGGCCCCTCGTAATCGGCGTCGATCACGCCGGTGCCGTTGCCGAGGACGAGGCCCTCGCGATGGCCGAGGCCGGAGCGCGGAAAGACGAGGCCGCACCAGCCCGGGTCGCCGATGGCCAGGCTGAAGCCCGCCGGAATCAGGGCCGGCGGCCCCTGGGGCGCCAGCGCCAGCGGCGCGTCGAGGCAGGCATGCAGGTCGAGGCCCGCGGCGGCCGCCGAACCCCAGCGCGGGAAGCCCCAACCGGAGAGGCGGCCGTCCAGGAGGCGGATCTCGACGGCGAGGGCCGCGCTCACGCCGTCCGGGCCGCGATGGCGTCGGCCAGGGCCACGGTGCGGGCGGCTTCGGCCGCGTGCAGGCGCTCCACCATCTGGCCGTCGAGGCCGATGACGCCGCGGGTGCGGTTCTCCGGTTCGGCGAAGGCGGCGAGGATGCGCCGGGCCCAGGCGATCTCGGCCTCCTCGGGGCCGAAGGCGGCGTTGGCCGGGGCGATCTGGTCGGGATGGATCAGCATCTTGCCGTCGAAGCCGCAATCGCGGCCCTGCGCGCACTCGGCCGCGAAACCGGGCGCATCGCGAAACGCGTTGTAGATGCCGTCGATGACGTCGATCTCGTAGGCGCGCGCGGCCGCGATCACGCTCATCAGCCAGGGCATCAGGGCGGGGCGGCCCGGCACGCCGAGGCGCAGCCGGCTGGCCTTGGCGAGATCGTTCGGCCCCACCATGAGGCAGGCGAGCCGGGTGTCGACGTCCCGGGCCGAGCTGGCGATCTCGGCGAGGTGCAGGATCGCCATCGGGCTCTCGATCATGGCCCAGGTCCGGGTCCGGTCCGGGGCGCCGAGGCGGCGCAGGCGCGAGCCCACCGCCACCAGGGCGTCGGCCCCCGTCACCTTCGGCACCACGATCGCGTCCGGCCCGGCCGGCGCGATGGCGGCGAGGTCGTCCGCGCCGTCGGGCGTGTCGAGGGCGTTGATCCGCACCACCACCTCGCGCGGGCCGAAGCCGCCCTCGGCCACGGCGCGGGCCACGGCCTCGCGCGTCGCGGCGCGGGTCCCGGGGGCCACCCCGTCCTCGAGGTCGATCATCACCACGTCGGTGGGGAGGGTGCGGGCCTTCACGAGCAGGCGCGGATTCGACCCCGGCATGGCCAGGACGCTGCGGCGCGGGCGGATCTCGGTCATGGCGCATCCCTCGAGGCACGGTCGGGAATCGGGCGCCGCACGTCCGCACCCGGCGGCGCGCCGTTCCGGTCGAGGCCTCGACCGGCAGCGACTCGCCCTCGGCCCCGGCGATAGCCTCCCGCGAATCCCGATTCAAGGCGGCGGCGCGGACCGAGCGCCGGCCCGTCCTCCCCGGAAAAGCGCGTCGGCCGCGGCCGGTCCGCCCCTGTCCGGGGCCCGTGTCATCGAACTGTCGCGCAATCGTCATACCGCCTTAGCCCAACCGACCGTATGGCGCGGTGCACAACGGCGCACGGGCGCCGCGCCCGGGCCGATGCGCGCTCCTCAAGGAGACCACAGATGAAATTCACGACCCTCGCCGCCCTCGTGGGCCTCGGCCTCGCCACTCTCGCCCCCGCTCAGGCGGCCGAGATCACCGGCGCCGGCGCCACCTTCCCGTTCCCGGTCTACTCCAAGTGGGCCGAAGCCTATCGCAAGGAGAGCGGCCTCGGACTGAACTACCAGTCCATCGGCTCGGGTGGCGGCATCAAGCAGATCCAGGCCAAGA
The DNA here is from genome assembly GCF_001422795.1 of Methylobacterium sp. Leaf88. Lineage (NCBI taxonomy): Bacteria > Pseudomonadati > Pseudomonadota > Alphaproteobacteria > Hyphomicrobiales > Methylobacteriaceae > Methylobacterium > Methylobacterium sp. Leaf88. The sequence continues at coordinate 37,679 of NZ_LMMK01000051.1, forward strand.
CCGTCGATTTCGGCGCCACCGACGCGCCGCTGAAGGGCCCCGCCCTGGAGAAGGACGGCCTCGTCCAGTTCCCGACCGTCATGGGCGGCGTGGTCACCGTGGTGAATATCCCGGGTGTCGAGCCGGGCAAGCTGAAGCTCACCGGCGAGGTCATCGCCGAGATCTACGCCGGCAAGATCGCCAAGTGGTCGGACGCCAAGATCGCCAAGCTGAACGAGGGGCTGAAGCTCCCCGACGCCAACATCACCCCGGTCTACCGGTCCGATGCCTCCGGCACGACCAACATCTTCACCACCTACCTCTCCCAGGTCTCCGAGCCCTGGAAGAAGGAGTACGGCGCGGCCACCACGATCAGCTGGCCGGTGGGCCAGGGCGGCAAGGGCAACGAGGGCGTCACCGCCACCGTCAAGCAGGTCCCGAACGCCATCGGCTACGTCGAGTCGGCCTACGCCAAGCAGAACAAGCTGAGCTACGCCCTGATCCAGAACAAGGCCGGCAAGTTCCCGCAGCCCGACGACAAGGCCTTCCAGGCCGCCGCCGCCAGCGCTGACTGGAAAGCCGCCCCCGGCTTCGGCATCTCGCTGACCAACGAGGGCGGCGAGGGCGCCTGGCCGATCACCGCCGCCACCTTCATCCTGGTCCACAAGGACCCGGCCGACGCGGCCCGCACCGCCGAGGTGCTGAAGTTCTTCGACTGGGCCTACAAGAACGGTGACAAGCTCGCCGTCGACCTCGACTACGTGCCGCTGCCCGACACCGTCGTCAGCCAGATCCACGACGCGTGGAAGGAGATCAAGGGCAAGGACGGCAAACCCGTCTTCAACATGTAGACCCGTCCTCACCCGGGAAGCCGAACCTCGCGGGCGCTCCGCCCGCGGGGCCAGGGGGCGAGCCACCGCGCCCCAATGACTGCGACCGACGGGCCCGGCGTCGCGATGCCGGGCTCCCCCTTCGCCACCCCCTATCGCCACCCCTTGGCAACGATCCGGTGATCCCCCCTCGCGCCGACGACCGGCGCAGGGTAGGACGCCGCCCGGTGAAGAGAAGATATTCGGATGGCCGCCTTGACTGACCAGATCGCCCTGACGCGGGGCCGCGCCGCGGCCCGCAAGACGCCCGGCGGCCTCGGCGACAGCCTGTTCCGCGCGGCCTCCTACGGCGCGGCGATCCTGGTGCTCCTGTTTCTGGCCGGCATCCTGGCCTCCATCGCGTACGGCGCCTGGCCGGCCTTCCAGGAATTCGGCCTCGGCTTCATCACCTCCAGCGTCTGGAACATCGGGCAGGAGCAGTACGGCGGCCTCGTGGCCATCGTCGGGACCCTGGCCTCGGCCGTTCTCGCCCTGCTGATCGGCGTGCCGCTCTCGCTCGGCATCGCCGTCTACCTGACGCAGCTCTGCCCCGGCTGGGCCCGCAAGCCCGTCTCGATGACCATCGAGCTCCTCGCCTCGGTGCCGAGCATCATCTACGGCATGTGGGGCCTGTTCGTGTTCGCCCCGCTCTTCGCCCGCTTCGTGCAGGTGCCGGTGTCGAACCTCGTCGAGGGCATGCCGATCGTCGGCACCCTGTTCTATGCCCGCGTCCCCTCGGGCGTCGGCATCCTCACCGCGGGCATCATTCTGGCCATCATGATCGTGCCCTTCGTGGCCTCGATCACCCGCGACATGCTCGACCAGATCCCGACGGTGCTGCGGGAGAGCGCCTACGGCATCGGCTGCACCACCTGGGAGGTGGTGCGCCACGTGCTGGTGCCCCAGGCCTCGGTCTCCATCATCGGAGCCATCATGCTGGGCCTCGGCCGGGCGCTCGGCGAGACCATGGCGGTGACCTTCGTCATCGGCAACGCCAACCGCCTCTCGGGCTCGGTCTTCGACCCGGGCTCCACCATCGCCTCGCGCATCGCCAACGAGTTCAACGAGGCCGACGGCATGCAACTGAACGCCCTGATGGCCCTCGGCTGCATCCTCTTCGTCATCACCTTCTTCGTCCTGATCGTCGCGCGCCTCCTCACCCGCCGCGCGAAGGTCGCCTGAGGCCAGCCTCACCGAGTCGTCAGGAGCCGCATCATGGACGCCGCGAACCCCCTCACCACCGCCGCCCCGGCCCGGATCAGCCGGGTCCGGCCCGGCCGCCGGGTCGCCGACCGGATCCTGATCCTGGCGAGCACGATCGCCACGCTGGTGGGCATCGTCGTGCTCGGCTCGATCCTGTTCATGCTGGTGGTCGAGGGCATCAAGGGCGTCTCGCCGACCCTCTTCACCGCCCCGACGCCGGGGCCCGGTTCCGAGGGCGGCGGCATCGCCAACGCGATCCTCGGCAGCCTGGTGATGACCCTCTTGGCCATCCTGGTGGCGACGCCCGTCGGCGTGATGGCGGGGACGTTCCTGGCCGAGTACGGCCGCAACTCGAAGATCGCCGACGTCATCCGCTTCCTCAACGACATCCTGCTCTCGGCGCCCTCGATCCTCATCGGCCTGTTCGTCTACACGCTGATGGTGCGCCCCATGGGCTCCTATTCCGGCTGGGCCGGCGCGGTGGCGCTGGCCATCATCGCCACCCCGGTGATCGTGCGCACCACCGAGGACATGCTGCGCCTCGTGCCCTCGACCCTGCGCGAGGCCGGCGCCGCGCTGGGCGCCCCGCCCTCCATCGTCATCCGGAGCATCACCTGGCGCGGCGCCAGCGCCGGCATCGTCACCGGCATCATCCTGGCCCTGGCCCGCATCGCCGGCGAGACCGCGCCGCTGCTCTTCACCGCGCTCAACAACAACAGCTGGTTCGCCCCCAACCTGATGGGCGGCGTGCCGAACCTGCCCGTGATGATCTACCAGTTCGCCCTCTCGCCCTATCCGAACTGGCAGCAGCTCGCCTGGGCCGGCGCCCTCCTCATCACCGTCACGATCCTCGCCCTGTCGATCGTGGCCCGCTTCGTCATCAAGACCGAGCGGTCGCGCTGACCACCCGCGCGCCGCCTGTCCCCGCCGCTTCGCCCGATAGGATCTTGAACCGATGAACGCCGCCCCCGGGATCACGTCCGCGCAGCTCACCGGACGCCACAAGGCCGACGAGTCCTCACCGGTCCGCATCGCCGTCAAGGACCTGAACTTCTACTACGGCAGCTTCCACGGCCTGAAGTCGGTCAACCTCAACTTCCACGACCGCCAGGTCACGGCGCTGATCGGCCCGTCGGGCTGCGGGAAGTCCACCCTGCTGCGCACCTTCAACCGGATCTACAGCCTGTATCCGGACCAGCGCGCGGAAGGGGAGATCCTCCTCGACGGCCAGAACGTCCTGGATTCCGGGGTCGACCTGAACGAGCTGCGCTCGCGCATCGGCATGGTGTTCCAGAAGCCGACCCCGTTCCCGATGTCGATCTACGACAATGTCGCCTTCGGCCTGCGCCTCTACGAGAAGCTGCCCAAGGCCGACCTCGACATGCGCGTCGAGGAATCCCTGCGCAAGGCCGCCCTCTGGGACGAGGTGAAGGACAAGCTCAAGCAATCCGGCATGGGCCTCTCGGGCGGCCAGCAGCAGCGTCTCTGCATCGCCCGCACGGTGGCCCAGCGCCCCGAGGTGATCCTGTTCGACGAGCCGACCTCGGCCCTCGACCCGATCTCGACGGGCCGCATCGAGGAGCTGATCGAGCAGCTGCGCTCGGAATTCACCATCGTCATCGTCACGCACAACATGCAGCAGGCGGCGCGCATCTCGCAGTTCACCGCCTTCATGTATCTCGGCGAACTGGTGGAGTTCGGGCCCACCACGCGCATCTTCATGAATCCGGAAAAGCGCCAGACGCAGGACTACATCACCGGCCGCTTCGGCTGATCCTCCGCCGGCCGGTCTCGGCCCGCGTCCCCCATCACCGCCAGGGCGGGCCCCGGACAGGCGGGCCCGATCGAGGAGCGAACCCCATGCCCGACCACATCGTCAAATCCTATGATACGGACCTCGAGGACCTGCGCCGCTCGATCTCCGAGATGGGCGGCATCGCCGAGAAGATGATGACCGAGGCCGGCGAGGCCCTGGTGCGCCGGGACGCGCCCCTGGCCCAGGCGGTGATCGCCGCCGACGCCCGCCTCGACACCCTCCAGCGCGAGATCGAGGAGCGGGCGATCCTGCTCATCGCCCGGCGCCAGCCCCTGGCCATCGACCTGCGCGAGACCGTGACGGCGATCCGCGTGTCGAACGATCTCGAACGCATCGGCGACCTCGCCAAGAACGTCGCCAAGCGCGTCGTGGCGATCGCCGACCAGATCCAGCCGCAGAAGATCGTCATCGGCGTCCAGCACATGAGCGACCTGGTGCAGGAGCAGCTCAAGGACGTCCTCGACGCCTATGCCAGCCGCGACACCAAGGCGGCCCTCGACGTCTGGGAGCGCGACGACGCCATCGACGCCCTCTACAATTCCCTGTTCCGCGAGCTCCTGACCTACATGATGGAGGACCCGCGCAACATCTCGTTCTGCACGCATCTCCTGTTCGTGGCCAAGAACATCGAGCGCATCGGCGACCACACCACCAACATCGCCGAGACGATCCACTACCTCGTCACTGGCGAGAACCTCCTGGCCGAGCGCGAGCGACCGAAGAACGACGCGTCCAACTACGCCACCGTGGACATGCCCGGCGCGGCCTGACCCCCGTGCCGGTCTGATCGAAAGCGCACGATGAGTACGCGTATCCTGATCGTCGAGGACGAGGAGGCCCTGACCCTCCTCCTCCGCTACAACCTCGAGGCCGAGGGGTTCATCGTCGACTCGGCCGCCCGCGGCGACGAGGCGGACCTGCGCCTGCAGGAGCAGGTGCCCGACCTCGTCCTGCTCGACTGGATGCTGCCGGCCCTGTCGGGGATCGAGCTCTGCCGCCGCATCCGCGCCCGGCGCGAGACCGAGCGGCTGCCGGTCATCATGCTCACGGCGCGGGGCGAGGAGGGCGACCGCATCCGGGGCCTCGGAACGGGCGCCGACGACTACATCGTGAAGCCGTTCTCGGTGCCGGAGCTCCTCGCCCGGGTCCGCGCCCTGCTGCGCCGGGCCAAGCCGGCCCACGTCGCCAACCTGCTGGTGGCCGGCGACATCGAGCTCGACCGGGTCAGCCACCGCATCCGCCGGGAAGGCCGCGAGATCCATCTCGGGCCCACGGAGTTCAAGCTCCTCGAATTCCTGATGCAGAGCCCCGGCCGGGTGTTCTCGCGCGAGCAGCTCCTCGACGGCGTCTGGGGCCACGACGTCTACATCGACGAGCGCACGGTCGACGTCCATGTCGGGCGCCTGCGCAAGGCCCTGAACCGCCCGCGCCAGAGCGACCCGATCCGCACGGTCCGCGGCTCGGGCTACTCCTTCGACGAGATGTTCGAGGCCGAGGCCGAGTAGCCGATCCCGAGGCGCGCCGGCCCAGCCGTCAGGCGGATAGCCGGGCCCGCCGCCTAGGCGAAAATCATCGCATCGGTGGGCAGGTGGACGGTGAAGGCCTTGCCCTCGTCGACCCAGCCCGGACCGGCGGCGCCGTGGTTGATGCCGTTGGCTTCCTCGGCACTGCCGGCGAAGTGATGCTGGCCGGTCTGGGTGTTGTAGAAGCGCTCCAGGGTCAGGCCGCCGGGGGCGCCCGCATCCGCGTAGGCCTCGAAGGCCACGCCCTCGTACGTGTAGGTCGGCGCCGTCTTGAGGACCTGGTCCCGCTCGGCGACGCTCGTCGTGAAGAAGTGGGCGTTCGAGGCCGTGTCGAAGAACCGGAACACGTCCACCGTGTCGGCGCCCTGGGCCGGGGCCGCCCACGGGGTGCCCTCGTAGGTGAACCACGGCAGCGTCTTTTCGATCTGCGCCTTCTCGGCCGTGCTCGTGGTGTAGAAGTGATCCCCCGTATGGGTGTCGTAGAACCGATAGACCGCCGTGACGGCGGTGCCGGCGACCGGGCTCGTCTGTGCCGCCGCGGCCACCACCGGGGCGGGCGGCGCACCGTACAGGGCCTGGATCCCGGCGATGTCGCCGGCCGCCAGGGTCGTGATGCCCCTGTCGAGGATGGCGTTCATCACCTCGGGCTTGGCGTCGTAATGGTCGAGGCCGAGCGCGTGGCCGATCTCGTGCAGCGCCACCAGGGAGAGATCCACGTTCTGGGTGCCGACGATGCGGGCGCCGGAGGCGTGCCAGCCCTCGCCGCTGTCGAAGGTCACCTCCGCGGACTGCATGCGCTGGCCGCTGTAGGAATAGGTGGCGTAGCCCAGGGTCTTGCCGAGCCCGTCGATCCCCCCGAGGGTGAAGTCGATCTGGGCGTTGGCTGTCGCGGCCACCTGCTGGAAGGCGATGTCGGCGGCGGCGGCCCAGGTGGCGAAGGCGGCCTGGAGGAGGCCCACGAAGCCGGTGGGGATCGTGCCGTCGACGGCCCAGGTGACGGTGCCGCCGCCCGTGCCTGCCGCGCCCGTCCCCCAGCGCGGACCTTCCAGCGCATAATCCCCCATCGACCGCCCTCCCGTGCGTTCGGGCCAGGGTCGGCGGCAGAGGTTGCTAAATCCTTACCGGACCGGCCGCCACGCGTCGGGGCGGCACGTCCTCACACGATGCTGCGCACCACGCCGCCATCGACGCGCAGCGCCGCCCCGCTGGTGGCGCTGGCGGCCGGGCTGCAGATATAGGCGACCATGCTGGCGACCTCCTCGACAGTGGCGAGGCGGCCGATCAGCGAGGTCGGGCGGTGCTCGGCCACGAAGGCGCGTCCGGCGGCGTCGAGGTCGACGGCGCCCCCGGCTCCGCCGTCCTGCCCCTGCGCCATGCTCTTCATGAAATCGGCGACCCCCTCGGACAGGGTCGGCCCCGGCAGCACGCTGTTCACGGTGACGCCGCTGCCCGACACGGTCTCGGCGAGCCCCCGGGCCACGGCGAGCTGGGCGGTCTTCGTCATCCCGTAATGGACCATCTCCACCGGGATGTTCACGCCGGATTCGCTGGAGATGAAGACCACCCGGCCCCAGCCGCGCGCGACCATGCCGGGGGTGTAGGCCCGCGCGAGGCGCACGCCGCTCATCACGTTGGTCTCGAAGAACCGCTGCCAGTCCTCGTCCGGGATCTCGAAGAACGGCTTCGGCTCGAAGATGCCGGTGTTGTTCACCAGGATGTCGACGTCCGGCAGGCCGGCGACCACGCGGGCCGCCCCGTCCGGACTGGCGACGTCCCCGGGCGCCCCGATGAAGCCGGCACGGCCGGTCTCGCGCTTCAGGCGGTCGACGGCGTCGCGGACCCGGTCCTGCGTCCGCCCGTTGATCGCCACGTTGGCGCCGAGCTCGCCCAGGGCCTTGGCGATGGCGTAGCCGATGCCGCTGGTGGAGCCGCTGACGAGGGCGCGCTTGCCGGACAGGTCGAGGTTCATGGGATCGTCCTTCGGTGAGGCACTGATCCGGGTCAACGCGCAGGTCGGGCCCTGGTGCGATCGCGGCGGATGCGTCAGGCGCGGGGCTGGCGCCGCAGGACGCTGGTCACCGCCCCGAGGCTCGCCAGCGCGACGGCGCACCACAGGGTCGCGGTCACCGGCCCGGCCGGCGGGCCGCCCTGGTGCAGGCCGAAGATCACCGCCACCAGGGCCGCGCCGAAGGATTGTCCGGTGAGGCGGGCGGTGGACTGCATCCCGCTCGCCCCGCCGCTGCGGTCCCGCGGGGCGCTGGTGATGATGACCTTGTTGTTGGGCGACTGGAACAACCCGAAGCCGAGGCCGCACAGGGTCAGGCGCCAGGCGATGTCGGGATGCGACGCGCCCGCGGGGAGGAGGGCCGTCGCCGTCAGGCCGGTGGCCATCAGGGCGAGGCCGAAGCCGCCGAGCAGCCCCGGGGCGTAGCGGTCGGCGAGGCGCCCCGAGATCGGGGCCATCAGGGCGATGGCCAGGGGCCACGGCGTCATCAGGAAGCCGGTCTGGGTCTCGGAGAGGTGCAGCACGTCCTGGAAGTAGAAGGGCAGGGCGACGTAGGCCATCATCTGGGCCGCGAAGGAGGCGACCGAGCTCGCCATCGACAGGGCGAAGGCGGGAATCCGCAGGAGGTCGACGGGCAGGAGCGGGCGCGCCAGCCGGGTCTGGGTCCGGACGAACACCGCGCCGATCGCCAGGGCCGCCCCGATCTCGGCCAGCGCCACGCCCCGGGTCGCCGGGTCGCCGAGGCCGTCGACCCCGATGATGAGGAGCCCGAAGGTCACGGCGTTGAGGAGGGCGCTGCGGAGGTCGAAGCGCCCGCCGCTCCGGGGCGTCACCGGGAGGGTGCGGGCCCCCACCGTCAGGGCGATCAGCCCCACCGGCAGGTTGACCAGGAACAGCCAGGGCCAGCTCGCCACCGACAGGATGGCGGCCGCCACCGTCGGACCGGCGGCGGAGGCCATGGCCACCACCAGGGCGATGTTGCCGACGCCGCGCCCGATCATCCGCTGCGGGTAGATGAAGCGCACCAGGGCGGTGTTCACGCTCATGATGCCGGCCGCCCCGAGCCCCTGCGCGATCCGCGCGGCCACCAGGGCTTCGAAGGTGGGGGCGAAGGCGCAGGCGACGGACGCCGCCGTGAACACGGCGAGACCGGCGAGGTAGATCCGGCGATAGCCCAGGATGTCGCCCAGGGCGGCCAGGGGCAGCAGGGCGGCCGTCACCGCGATCTGGAAGCTGTTGGTCACGAAGATCGCCGCGGAGGGCTCGACCCCGAGGTCCTTGGCCATCACCGGCAGGGCGACGTTGACGATGGCGCCGTCGAGGACCGCCATGGTCATGGCGAGGCCGATCGCGAGGAGCGCCAGCATGCGTTCGCGCACCGGAATGCCGTCCAGTCCGGGCTCGGGCGGTGTCCGGGGCGGGAGATCCTGGTGCGGGAGATCTTGACCCTGGGAGGGATCCTGATCCCGGGACGTCGTCCGGTCCGGGGAGGAAGGTCGGCCGCGCGGATCCGGGCCGGGAACGTCGGTGGTCATGGCCGAGCCCTGGGACGCCGGGCCGGAAACCGCAAGGGCCGGGGAAACGCGGCGTGTCGTTTGTCACCGGGATCGGGCGACGCTGGTGCGGAACCTGCGCTATGTCAGCCCGGTGCGTAGGATTGCGCGCCGTTGCCGGGACCCCACATGGACGCGCTCCTCAAACTCTCCGCCCTGCTGCTGGCGGCCCTGCTGTCCGTGGCGCCCGCCGCCGCCCAGCCGACCGCCAACGACACGGCGCCCCTCGGCATCGCCCTGGAGGGCTTCGCCTACCCGTACCCGGTCTTCTACCTCGAGCGGATGCGCGACGGCGAGCGCCAGCGCCTCGCCTACATGGACGTGCCCGCGGAGGGACAGGCCAACGGCCGGACCGTCCTGCTGCTGCACGGGCGCAACTTCCCGTCGAGCTACTGGCAGCCGGTGATCCAGGCCCTGACCCGCGCGGGCTACCGGGTGCTGGCCCCGGACCAGCTCGGCTTCGGCAAGTCGGCCAAGCCCGTGGGGCCCTACACCTTCGACGCCATGGCGGCCGACACCGTGGCGCTGCTCGACTCCCTCGGCCTGGCCCGGGTCGACGTGGTGGCCCATTCCATGGGGGGGATGCTGGCGGTGCGCCTCGCGCGCAATGCCCCGACCCGGGTCAACAGCCTCGTCCTCGAAGCGCCGATCGGCCTGGAGGATTACCGGTTCACGGTGCCGCCGGTCTCCGACGCCACCCTGCTGCGCCTGGAGGGCGACGCCACGGCGGAGTCCTACCGCCGCCAGCTGATGACGAACTACGCCCTGTCGCTGCCGGCCTCCGCCATCGAACCCTTCGTGTCGCTGCGCGAGCGGGTGAAGGGCTCGGGCGAGTATCCGCGCTGGCTGCAGTCCTTCGTCAATGCCTACCAGGCGATCTGGGGGCAGCCGGTGGTGCACGAGATCCCGCTGCTCCCGGTCCCGACCCTCTTCATCATGGGCGAGAACGACCACAACGCCCCCGGCAAGCCCTTCGCGCCGGAAGCCCTCCGGGCCGGGATGGGGCGCAATGCCGAGCACGCGCGGACGCTGGCCGGCCGGATGCCGAACGGCCGCGCCGTGGTGCTGCCCGGCATCGGGCACCTCGTCCACATGGAGGCGACGGACCAGTTCAACAGCCTGACGCTCGAATTCCTCGACGGCCACTGAGTGCCGGGCCACCACGACGGGAGAGACGACATGAGCGTGCGCATGGATGTCGGCGTGATCGGCCTCGGACGGATGGGCCGCGGCATGGCGGCGAGCCTGGTCCGGGCCGGGCACAGGGTCCGGGTCTGGAACCGCTCAGCCGGCGCGGCCGACGGGCTCGACGGGGTGGTCCCGGTGGCGAGCGCCGCCGAGGCCTTCGCCGGGGATGCGGCCATCACCATGCTGGCCGACGACGCGGCCCTGCGGGCGGTGATCGTGGAGGGCGGCCTCCTCGACGGCCCCGGGCGCCCGGGCCTGCATCTCTCGATGAGCACGATCTCGGTGGTCCTGGCGCAGGAGCTCGCCGCCATCCACGCCCGCGCCGGCGTGCCCTACATCGCCGCTCCGGTCTTCGGACGTCCGGACGTCGCCGAGGCCGGAGCCCTGAACATCGTGGCGGCCGGAGATCCGGACGCGATTGCGCGGGCCCAGCCGCTCCTCGACGCCCTGGGCGCCCGGACCTGGGGCTTCGGGACCGAGCCGCACCGGGCCAACGCGGTGAAGCTTGCGGGCAACTTCATGCTGATCGCGGCGATCGAGGCCATGGGCGAGGCGTCCGCCCTGGCCGAGGGCCACGGGGTGACGGGGGCCGACCTCCTCGACCTCCTGACGAACACCCTGTTCGCTTCCCCCGTCTACAAGAACTACGGCGCGCTCATCGCGGCCCGGCGCTACGAGCCGCCGGGGTTCAACCTCAAGCTCGGCGCCAAGGATGTCGGCCTGGCGCTCTCCGCGGCCGGGGCCGCCGGGGTGCCGATGCCCTTCGCCAGCGTGCTGCGCGACAACCTCATCGAGGCGATGGGCCACGGCGACGCCGAGAAGGACCTCGCGGCCCTCGCCGAGGTCGCCCGCCGGCGGGGCCGGACGGCCTGAGGGCGGTTTCCGCCTTCAGCGGAAGACGAAGAGCGACACGCCGACCACCACCGGCACCAGGGCGGCGAGGCCGATGAACAGCGGCATGACCCAGCCGCCGCCGGTCTCCGGCCTCGCGGCCTCCCGCGCCTTCGGCGGCGCGGCCTCGGTCTTCCGGGCGAGCGCCACGCGGGCATGCGAGGGGGCGTTGCCGGCCGCCTCGTCGTCGGTGCCAAGCTGCGACAGGCCGGGGTCGTACTGGGCGATCTTGTCCCCGGTCCGGCCGCTGTCGATGTCCGCCTTCAGCATGGCGGTGGTGGGCCGGTCGGATTCGGGCGGCGTCGCGACCGCGAGGTTGCCCGGGGACGGGGGTGTTTCGGATCGTAAGGTCATGGGGGGCTCCGTGTCCGGGGGCGGACCTGTGGGGAGGCAACGCGCCATGGCCTCGCCCGTTCGTCGCCCGCTCTGACGCAGCACCGCGCCACGCCTCGGGGGCCCAAGCCGCGCCACGGGCGAAAATCGCGTCCCCGTCCGGGGTGACCGGGGTCCGGCCCCTGTGCTTTCGGCGGGAGAGCGCGGCATCGGCCCGGGTCACGAGCCTGTCGCCGGACTCGCCCGCCCGGAGGGCCGCGATCCCGCAGGAACAGGCCCGGGCGCCGACGACGGGCAGGGGCGTCCAGCGCGCCGTCGGGGCGCAACCGGTTGTCGAGGCCGGTGAGCAGACCGGTGCGGGCCAGGCGCTCGACGGGAAGGACGCACCGGAGACGGCCCGCAGCGTGGCGCGGTCCTCCAGTGCGGACCACGCTTCGACGATTTCCCGGAACGCCTCCGTCGCGCGGACGTCCGGCAGGATCGCGTCGATCCGGTCGATGACGGCCCGCCCCCAGGGCGTGCGCGCGCCCAACACCCGGCTGAAGCGTGGGGCCGGATTCTCTGTCATGGGCCACCCGATCTAGGGCCGGGGCTCGCCCAGCGCCCGGGCGGAGGAGGCCGCGATGTCGGCGTGACCGATCACGTCGTCGAGGCGTCCGTTCTGGAACATCCGGAAGGCCTCGTCGAACGCGGAATGCCCCTGCGGCGCGCCCGCGCCCTGCGGGATCGGGGCGATGGCGGGCCCCATGGACCGGTTGCGCAGGACGCTGGTGCGCAGCTCCGGATGCTCCGTGAGCAGGCTTCGCAGCCAGAGGGCCCCTCAGCGCCGAAGATGGCCGAGGGGCAGGGCGGTCGTGTACTTCACCTGTCCCAGGGCGAAGCTGGAGCGGATGCTCGCGACGCCGGGAATTCGGGTGAGGTAATCGAGCACGAGCTTCTGGAACTGGCCCAGATCCTCCACCACGACGCGCAGCATGTAATCGGCCTCGCCGCTCATCAGGTAGCACTCCATCACCTCGGGACGGTGGCGCACCGCCTCGTCGAAGGCCGTGAGCGCGGTCTGGGTCTGTTTCTCCAGCGTGACGTGGACGAAGACGTTGACCGGCAGCCCGAGGGCGATCGGATCGGCCACCGCGACGGAGCGCTGGATGACGCCGCTGGCCTTCAGGTCGTTGACCCGGCGCCAGCACGGCGAGGTCGAGAGCCCGACCTCCTGCGCCAGCTCGGCGACGCTGATCTCGCTGTCCCGTTGCAGGCGTTCGAGGATGCGCAGGGAGGCGTCATCCAGCATGATCGACCGCGGCGGCATGATCTGTCCCCAAACCGGATGCATGCGGCATCTTTTGCCGATTGTACCGGTCTAACCGGAGAATCGGAACGAACATACCGCCGAGCGGGACATAAACATCCTGGGCCGCGGCCTCGTCCGCGATCTGTCCGCGGACCCCCTCATGGTCAATTCCTTCTCCCCACCCTTGGCCTCGCCACCCTTGGTCTCGCCACCCTTGGTCTCGCCACCCTTGGCGCCGGCCCATCCCCGCATCCGGGTTCCGACGGGGGCCTGGCTCGGCCTGATGGTGCTGCTCTGGGGCCTGAGCTGGCCGGCGATGAAGCTCTGCCTCGACGCCGCGCCGCCCCTCTGGCTCGCGGCCCTGCGCTTTTCCAGCGCCGGGGCGGTCCTGTTCGGGCTCCTCGGCCTCGCCGGCCGCCTGCGCTGGCCGCCCCGGGCCGACTGGCCGGTGCTCGCCAGCGTCGGGCTCCTGCAGATGATGGCCTTCACGGCCCTCGGCCTGATCGCGATGCGCCACACCGATGCGGGCCGGGCGGCGCTGCTGGCCTACACGACGCCGATCTGGGTCCTGCTCGGCGCCGGCTTGGTGCTGCGCGAGCGCCCGTCGCGCCGGCAGGGCGTCGCGATCCTGCTCGGCCTCGTGGGCGTCGCCGTGGTTTGCTCGCCGATGGGCATGGATTGGACCGATCCCGACGTGCTCCTCGGCAACGGCCTGCTGCTCGTCTGCGCCCTCTGCTGGGCCGGGGTCATCCTGCATGTCCGCCGCCACCGCTGGCGCGCGCATCCCCTCGACCTCGCGCCCTGGCAGATGCTGCTGGCGGCGGTCCCGCTCGCCGTCGCCGCCTTCGCGGTGGAGGGGCCGCTCGCCGTCGCGTGGTCGCCACGCCTCGTCGGGCTCCTGGTCTTCATCGGGCCTGTGGCGACGTCGCTCTGCTTCGTGATCTTCGCGACGATCGGCCGGCGCATCGACAGCTTCACCATGGCGAACGCCACCCTCGGGGTTCCGGCGGTGGGTCTCCTGTCCTCCGCCCTGCTGCTGGGCGAGCGCCTCGGCCCTGCCCTGCTCGTCGGCCTCGGCTGTCTCGCCGCCGCCCTGGTCACAGCGGCGCAGGATGCGCGCCGCGCCTGACCCGGACCGGTCGAGTCCATCCCGGACCCTCGCCCGCGCGGCCCCTCGGCCGGAGGCAGGGGCCGGATCTGGTCCCACTCGTGCTTCCGGAGCCGCGACGGGCACGGGATGGATCGACGCGACATGCAGGACGACGAGACGCGGGTGGAGAGCCGAGACCGGGTGGGCTCGATCTGCCGCTCCCTGCGCCGGGCGATCGTCGAGCGGGCGATCATGCCCGGCGACCGCCTGCCCGAAGATGCGCTGGGCGAGCGCTTCGGCGTCAGCCGTACCATCGCCCGCCAGGCCCTCGGGCAACTGGCGGGGGAGGGGCTGGTGGAACTGCGGCGCAACCGCATCGCCGTGGTGGCGACTCCGAGCTGGGCGGAGGCGCGCGACACCTTCGACGTGCGCATCAGCCTGGAGCGCCTCGTGGTCGCGCGCCTCGCCGGGCAGCTGACGCCCGCGCAGCAGGCGGCGCTCCACGCGCACATCGCCCGGGAGGAGGCGGCGCAGGGCGGGGCCGACGGCGCCTCGATCCGCCTGGCCACCGAGTTCCACCTGCTGCTCGCCCAGATGACCGGCAGCCCGGTGCTGGAGCGCTACGTGGCCGAGCTCGGCTACCGCTGCGCCCTGGTGCTCTCGCTCTACAGCCGGCCGCATTCCGCCGAATGCGGGGTCGCTGAGCACCGCGCCCTCGCCGCCGCCCTGATCGCGGGCGACCCCGCGCGGGCCGTGGCGCTGATGGACCACCACCTCGACGCGGTGGCCGAGCGGGCGCGCATCGTCGCCGCCCCGCCGCGCGAGCGCGACCTCGGCCGCCTGCTCGCCCCCTATATCGAGCCCGTGGGCGGCTGAGCGCCCCTCGCGTCGAATCCGTCTGATCCCTTCGGGCTGGCGGAACGGGGCTTCGCGCGAGCGCCGCGCCGGCTCGGCGATCCGGGCGCCGCTTCGCTCGCGCGCAGCCTGCTTCAGGTGTTCAGGTCGTGCCGGCTGAGGAGGCGCTCGGCGCTGTCGTTCCAGACCTCCATGGTCACGATCAGGCCGTCCCGCACCGTGAAGCGGTCGACGTAGCGGTTGCCCTCGAACGGCGTCCCGTCCGGCCATGCGCCGTAGAGGGTGCCGAGGCTGTAGACCGTGGTGACGCCGTCCCCCGGCACCACATCGAGGCGCTCCATCCGCTTCTTCACCCAGGCGTAACGCCCGGCATTGAAGGCCGTGACCTCGCGGGGATGCCCGAAGGTGCGCCCGCCCGTGAACACGATGGTGATGCCCGGCGCCATGTAGGTCGCCGCCCGCTCGGGGTCGGGCACCATCGAGGCTTCGAGATAGGCGGTGACGTTGGCCGCGTCGCGGGCGGTGGTGTCGGTCATGGTCGGGCCTCCGGTGACACGCCCCTCCCTGCCGCAAACGCCGCCAAAGTGCATGCAACAAGTGTATGCACTTTGGCGCATCCGCAGGCATCGAGCGGGGTCTGGCGAGAATCCCCGTGCAAATTCAAGGCCGAAGCGGCTGGCATGGGGGTTGCGGGGTGGGGCAAGACGCAGCCGCCGGAGAGACCCCATGCCCCGCCGACCCCTGTCCAGCCGACCCCTGTCCGGCCGATCGACGCCCCTGACCCGCCGCCTCGCCCTGGGGGCCTGCGGCGCTCTGGGCGCCTGCCTCGTCCTCGGGCTCTCCGCCGCCGGCGCGGCCCGGGCCGCGGAGCCGATCCGGATCGGCCTCGTCACGGCGCTGAGCGGGCAGTCGGCGAAATCCGGCGAGGCGATCTCCCGCGGCATCGGGCTCGCCATCGACGAGGTCAACGCCCGCGGCGGCGTGCTCGGGCGGCCTCTGGAGCTGGTGGCGCGGGACGACGAGGCCAACCCGTCGAAGGGCGTGCTCGCCGCCCGCGAGCTGATCCAGCGGGTCGGCGTGGTGGCGCTGGTCGGCGGCCTCGACACGCCGGTCTCGATGGCGCTGGTGCCCATCGCCAACCAGATGAAGGTGCCCTTCCTCGGGCCCTGGGCCGCCGGCACCGGGATCACCCGCAACGGGGCGGCCGACAACTACGCCTTCCGGGTCTCGGCCGTGGACGCCCTGGTGGACGAGGCCCTGGTCGCCTACGCGGTGAAGACCCATCGCGCGAAGAAGCCCGGGATGATCCTGGTCAACAACGCCTGGGGCGAGTCGAACCAGCAGGGCCTGACCGCGGCGCTGAAGGCCGCCGACCTGCCGGCCGCCGGCATCGAGAAGTACGAGGCCGCCGACCTCGACATGGTGCCCCAGCTCACCCGCCTGCGGGAGGCCGGCGCCGACACCCTGTTCCTCGTGGGCAATGTCGGGCCCTCGGCCCAGGTGGTAAAGTCCCTCGACCGGATGGGCTGGAGCGTGCCGGTGGTCTCGCACTGGGGCCCGGCCGGCGGGCGCTTCGACGAGCTCGCCGGGCCGAGCGCGGCAAGAGTCCACTTCATCCAGACCTTCACCTTCGCGGGCAACACCAGCCCGAAGGCCCTCGCGGTCCTCGACGCCCTCAAGGCGAAGTATCCGGCGATCAAGACGATGGCCGATGTCACCCCGGCGGTGGGCATCGCCAACGCCTACGACGCCACCCACCTGCTCGCCCTGGCGATCCAGGCCGCCGGCTCGACCAAGGGACCGGAGGTGCGGGACGGCTTCTACAAGGTCGCGACCTATCCGGGCCTGATCAAGACCTACGACAAGCCCTTCGCGCCGGGCCAGCACGACGCCCTCGGGCCGCAGGACTACGTCTTCACCCGCTTCCAGAACGGCGAGATCGTCGCCATTACCAATTGAAGGGACGGGGCCGATGCTCACGGGAACGCTCATCACCGGCCTCGGCCTCGGCAGCATGTACGGGCTCGTGGCGCTCGGCTTCCACGTCACCTACGCGGTCTCGGGCACGGTGAACTTCGCGCAGGGCAGCGCCGTCACCCTCGGGGCGGTGCTGGGCTACACCCTGGCGGTGACGCTGGGCTGGCCGATGCCGGCGGCGATCCTCGGGGCGCTCCTGGGCTGCGCGCTCCTCGGGGTCACGGTGGAGCGGCTGCTGGTGCGGCCCTTCGTCGAGAAGGGCTCGGACGCCTGGCTCCTCGCCACGGTCGCGGGCGGCATCGTCCTCGACAACGCGATGCTGTTCACCTTCGGCAAGGAGCCGCGCAGCCTGCCCTCGTCCCTGGCGGTGACGCCGGTGGAGATCCTCGGCACCGGCCTCTACCCGCTCCAGCTCCTCATCCCGGTGGTCGGCCTCTCGGTGGCGGTGGCGATCCGGACCCTGTTCCGGCGCACCGACCTCGGCCGGGTGCTCCTGGCGGTGGCGCAGAACGCCGACGCGGCGCGGCTGATGGGCATCGACGTCCGGCGCACGGTGGCCTGCGCCTTCGCGCTCTCGGCGCTGCTGGCCGGGGCCGCCGGCCTCCTCATCGCGCCGCTATTCTCGGTCTCGGCCGAGATGGGGGCGCTGTTCGGGATCAAGGCCTTCGCGGTGGCGATCCTGGGCGGCATCGGCTCGGCCACCGGCGTGGTGCTGGCGGGCCTGCTCTACGGCCTCGTCGAGGCCGGCGTCACCGCGACCCTCGGCTCCACCTACACCCAGCTCGTGGTCTTCTCGGTGATCATCCTGGCCCTGGCCCTGCGCCCCGACGGGCTCCTCGGCCGCGCCGCCATCAACAAGGTCTGAGCCGATGCACCGCCTGCGCGCCCCCGCCGCGATGCCCCTCACGATCCTGGCCCTGACCCTGGCGGGGCTGGCCCTGGTGGGGCTGACCGGCGGCTACAGCCACTTCGTCATCGCCCTGGTGGCCCTGACCACGGTCGCCGGAACGGGGCTCAACGTCCTCCTCGGGCTGACCGGGCTGATCTCCTTCGGCCATGCCGGCTTCTACGCCATCGGCGCCTATGCCAGCGCGATCCTCACCGGGGCCGGGCTGAGCTTTTGGCTCGCGCTGCCGGCGGCCGGCCTGCTCTCGGGCCTGGTCGGAGCGGGGCTCGCGGTGCCGGCCATGCGGGTGAAGGGCCCCTACCTCGCCATGGTCACCATCGCGTTCGGCTTCATCATCGAGCACGCCCTGATCGAGGGCGGGGCGCTCACCGGCGGCCAGAACGGCCTCGTGGTCACCGCCGGGCCGAGCCTGTTCGGCACCCCCTTCGCCGAGCGCGAGCTGGCCCTCCTCGCCGTGCTGGGCGCGGGCCTCGCCCTCTACGGCTTCCACCGCCTCGCCCGCAGCCGCCTCGGCCGGGCGATGCGGGCGGTGCGCGACGCCGACGTGGCGGCCGCCTCCCTGGGCTTCGACCCGGTGCGGGTGAAGACACTCGCCTTCGCGATCTCGGCGGCGCTGACGGGCCTCGCCGGGGCGGTGCTGCCGCCCCTGATGCTGTTCATCGCCCCGAGCTCGTTCCCGTTCTCGCAGTCGATCCTGTTCGTGCTCTCCGTGGTGGTCGGCGGGGCCGGCACAGTGCTCGGGCCGCTCTTCGGCGCCCTCGTCACCGTGCTCCTGCCCGAGACCCTGGCGGGGCTCGCCGAGTACCGGCTGCTGTTCTTCGGCCTCGCCACCCTGGTGGTGCTCTGGCTGGTGCCTGCGGGGATCGTCGGCAGCGCGGCCCGGCTGCTGCCGCGGCCCCGCACCGGCGCCCGGCCGCCGGCGCTGGATTTCGCCCGGCTCATCGGGCAGCGCGGGGGCGAGCCCCTGGTGGTCGAGGGCATCGGCATCCGCTTCGGCGGCATCCGCGCGGCCGAGGGCGTCTCGGTCCGGGCCGAGGCCGGGGCGGTGACGAGCCTGATCGGCCCCAACGGCGCCGGCAAGACCACCGTGCTCAACATGATCTCGGGCTTCTACCGGCCGCAGGCCGGGGCGATCCGCTTAGGGGACCGGGACCTCGCCGGGGCCCCGGCCCACGCCATCGCCCGGGCCGGCATCGCCCGCACCTACCAGACCACGCGCCTGTTCGGCTCGCTCGGCGTCCTCGACAACGTCGCCCTAGCCTTCGAGCCGGGCCGCCTCTGGCGCCCCTCCGGCAAGGGCGACCGCGTTGCCGCCGCGTCCCTGCTGGACTTCGTGGGCTACGCGGGCGACCTCGACCGGCCCGCCGGGGAGCTGCCCCATGTGGACCGCCGCCTGGTGGAGATCGCCCGGGCGCTCGCCGGCCGGCCGCGCATCCTCCTCCTCGACGAGCCCGCCGCCGGCCTGACCCGGGCCGACACCGACGCCCTGGGCGGTCTCCTGCGCCGGATCGCCGGGCAGGGCATCGCCGTGGTGCTGGTCGAGCACGACATGCCCCTGGTGATGGGCGTCTCCGACGCGATCCTGGTCATGGATGCCGGGCGTCCGATCGCCCACGGGACGCCGGCGGCGATCCGGCACGACCCGGCGGTGATCCGCGCCTATCTGGGCGGGGCCGACACGCCGGCCCGGCCCCGCGCCGTCGCCTGGAAGCCGCCGGCCGACGCGGTGCTCTCCACCCAGGGCCTCACCGCCGGCTACGGCGCCGCCCCGGTCCTCGACCGCGTCGCCCTCGAGGTCCGCCCCGGCGAGACCGTGGCGCTGCTCGGCGCCAACGGCGCCGGCAAGTCGACGACCCTGCGGGCCCTCGCCGGCCTGCTCCGGCCGGTCTCCGGCGGGATCGTGCTGGAGGACCGGGCCATCGCGCACCTGCCCGCCCACACCATCGCCCGCCTCGGCCTCGCCCTGGTGCCGGAGGGCCGGCAGGTGTTTCCCGAATTGACCGTGATCGAGAACATCCGCCTCGGGGCCCATGGCCGCAAGGCGCCCATCGACCCGGCCGAGATCGAGGCGCTGCTCACCCGCTTTCCCCGCCTGCGCGACCGGGCGACGAGCCGGGCGGGCCTACTCTCGGGGGGCGAGCAGCAGATGCTGGCCATCGCCCGCGGGATGATGGCGCAGCCGCGCATCCTGCTCCTCGACGAGCCCTCCCTCGGCCTGGCCCCGGCGATGATCAACGCCCTCTACGCCGTGGTGGCGGACCTGCGCGACCAGGGCGTCACCATCCTGATCGTCGACCAGATGGCGGCCCTGGCCCTGACGGTGGCCGATCGCGGCTACGTGCTGGAGCAAGGCCGCGTCGTCACCGCCGGCACCGCCGCCGAACTCAGTGCCGATGCCGGCCTGGAGGCCGCCTATCTCGGCGCCGCCTGACAGGGCGGCCGGTCCGACCGGTGGCCGCGGCCAGCGCCCCTTCTAGCGCTTGCGTGCTTTCAGAGGCTCGGGTTTCTGACCGTCCGGCAGGATCATGTCGAGGTGGTCGTGGACGATCTGAGCGCTGAAGGGTTTGCCCAGGAAGACAGCCCCCTCGGGAAGATCCCCCACCCCCGGTTTGACGCCGCCGGATGCAACGACGATCGAGATGTCGGGCCAGCGCCTCGCGGTCGTTCGTGCCAACTCGAAGCCATCGGGGCCGCCCGGCATCTCCACATCGGTGAACAGCAGCACGATCAGGTCTGCGTGGTCCTCATGCAGCTTGATCGCTTCAACGCCATTTGCTGCCGACAGGGCGTGGAAGCCGGCATCCTCCAAGATCGTTTCCGCATCCATCCGAACGAGGAAATCGTCGTCCACGACGAGGGCATACGGCGCGTTCGGGGGGTGAGGCATGGCCATCAAGCCGAGGGGACGGACAAAAGTTCAGATTGGCGGGAGCATGGGTCTGGATCGCCACGGCTGGCGCGCCTGATGGATCGGGCTTCGGAGGGGGGGCCAAGAAGGTCGAAGCGTCCGCAAGCCACCCGACGCGGACGTTCGCCGGATCGTCGCGCGTGATACGATCCGGCATGGATGCTTTCTCAGATCCGCAGGCCGTTGCCCGCTACGCCGAAAACCCGCCGCGCATGGTGCCCGGCTATGCCGACATGCAACGTATGGCGAGGCTTCTCCTCGCGGAACGCGCCCCGGACAGGGCACAGGTGCTCGTTCTCGGTGCGGGCGGCGGCCTCGAACTCAAGGTGTTCGCCGAGGGGCAGCCCGGGTGGACGTTCGTCGGCGTCGACCCGTCTGCCGCAATGCTCGACCTTGCCCGGAAAACCCTGGGCCACCTCTCCGACCGTGCCCATCTTCATGAGGGGCTGATCGATGGCGCGCCGGAGGGGCCGTTCGACGCTGCCGCCTGCATCCTGACCCTGCACTGCATCGAGCGTCAGGAGCGGTCACGCACCCTCCGGGAAATTCGGCGTCGTCTAAAGCCCGGTGCACCCTTCGTCGCGGCGCACTTCAGCATTCCGCAGGATGAACGCGACCTCTGGCTTTCACGGTATGCCGCTTTCGCGACGGCCTCCGGCATCGAACGCTCACACGCCGAGCGTGCAAAGACCGGGATCGTAGAACGCTTGCCGATCCTTTCGCCCGAGGAGGACGAGACGCTGTTGCGCGAGGCTGGGTTTAGCGGGGTCCGCCTCTTCTACGCCGGGTTTGCCTTCCGGGGCTGGGTCGCCTGGGCCTGACGCCAAAGAGCCGCAAACCACCCCTGCTGGTCGTTCACACGGTCGAACGGATCGGCGCCCGATCCTCCGGATCAGGGTCGCGGCGCCGACCGGTCACGGTCGGGAAACGCCGCCCCGAAGCGGCCCGTTTCGCCCTCGGCCTTCGCGATCGCCAGCCAGACCGAGCGGATCCAGGGCCTGCGGCCCGAGGGTGTCCCCAGGGGACCGACGCAGGTCAGCATGTCGGCTCCGTATTCGGAGGGCTGGCGGGCGACGTGGGCAGCGCCCTGGGCTTCGGTAAAGAGGGCGTCCGCGAACGCCAAGGGCTCGGTCGGCGTGAAGCCGAACCCGGGGAAGAAGCGTGTTTTCCACCCGCCATGCGGGTGGGTCACGTCCAGCAGATCATTGCAGATCTTGCGGGTATCGATGCCGAGCCGGTGCGGGACGACCGCGTTCCCGCTCACCGCTCCGCTGGGACGGCGAGCGTCAGGAGCGCGGGCGGGACCGCCGCAAGGGCCTCAGCAGGCTTGGCGAACGCGACCGGATAGGCGCGGCCTCCCGGCTGGACCGCGACGATCGTCCTCTCGGTCCCTGCTTCGATCCGCGCGCCCGACTCGGCGTTCACCGCACCGATCAGCACGACGCGGTCCAGGTCTTGGCGGCCTGGCTGGTCGTTCCTCAGCAGGAACTGCGTTTCGATCGACAGGCAGGAGAGGATACGCTGCCCGCCGAATGGCACACCTCGCACCGATCCGCGACGGCCGCGGGCGGGTGACGAAACCTCGCCGGCCTCACCGGACGCAGGGTTCGGGCGCTGGGCAAAGGCTCGCCCCATCTCCACCCGAGACCGCTCACTCCACCCCGCCTCCGCCCTCCTCGCGGAGCAGCGCCGCGGCGCGGCTTCGGGCGCGGGCCCAGCGCCGGCACTCGCGCCGGGCATCCGACAGGGCGCGATGCTCCGCCGCCGGATCGTCGCGCGCCTCCAGGCGCAGGGTCGCCAGGAGCTTGCCCGCCAGGGCGTCGCGCGCGGTCGGCGCCACGCCGCCCGCCGCGAGCACGTCCAGGACGACGCGGCGCTGCGCCTCCGCCGTGGCCTTCAGCCGGAGGGCGTGGCGCGGCAGGCCGGCGGCGCGCAGGAGCCGGCTCAGCCAGTGCCCGTCCCAGGAGGGCGCCGAGGCGTAGAGCGCCACGTCGCGCAGGGCCGTGAGCATGTGCAGCGCCACCCAGTCGTGGGCGACGCCCTCCCGCACCAGGCGTTCCCGGGCGAGCCCGTGCACCGCCTCGGCCTCGGGCGCCCAGTCGGTCCAGCCCGGGGCCGGGCGGATGAGGAAGCTCTCCGACTTACCGTCGGGAAACACCCACGCGACCTCGATCGGGTAGCTGGTCTTCGCGAGGGAGGACGCCTCGAAATCCAGGAAGGCGATGCGGCTCAACGGGGGACCATCGGGGGGACCATCGGGGCTGGGAACCGGAACGGGATGGGGAAAAGGAACGCCGCCGGGCAACAAACCGGCGCAAAGCCGAGTTCCGGCTGCGACGAACCACGAAGGATGCCGGGTGAGCGACGCAACTCCGATTTCGATGCCCGCGCGCGGGACGCGCCGCGGACTCGCCGAGGCCGCCTCCCTCGCAAGATCCCCCCTTTCAGGATCCGCCCTCGCCAAACCCATCGCCCGCATCGGCCGGGTCTCGGCCGCCCTGGCCGCGCCGCATCCGGCGCTCTGGGGCCTCGCCCTGGCGGTCGCCCTCCTCGATGCGGTGTGGCTGCGCCGGGCCGGGATCGCCCTGGCGCCGTTCGGCTTCGGCGTGGCGGCAAGCCTCGTGGCGGCGCTCCTCGCCCTCGCGGTCCTGTTCGGCCCGATCCTGTCCGAGCCCAAGCTGCGGGCGATGGCCCTGGCGAGCGCCGGCCTCATCGCCGTGACCGTGCCGATCGCGGTGCTGCACTACCTCACCGCCACCTGGGCCCTGCCGCTGGCCGATGCGCGGCTGGCCCGGGCGGAGGCGGCGCTCGGCCTCGACTGGCCCGCCTACTACGCTGCCCTGCAGGCGCAGCCGCGCCTCGCCTGGTGGCTGGCGCTCGCCTACCACACCAGCGGGCCGCAGGTCGGGCTCACGGTGATCGCGCTCAGCGCCACCCTCCGGGTCGGCCGGCTCTGGGCCTATGTGCGGATGTTCGCCGTGCTGCTCCTCACGGTCGTGCTCATCGCCGCCCTGGTGCCGGCGGCCGGCCCCTTCGTGCAGTACGGTCTCGCCACCGTGCCGGACGGCTCCATCGAGACCCTGGGCGCCCTCTGGCACCTCGACGCCCTGGAGCACCTGCGCGCCGGGACCCTGCGCACCCTGGCCCTGGAGGACATCCGCGGCCTCGTGACCTTTCCGTCCTTCCACGTCTGCCTCGCGGTGCTGACCGCCTGGGCGCTGGCGCCGATCCCGGTCCTCGGCCCCCTGGCGATCGCCCTCAACGCCGTCATCGTGGTGGCGACCCTCGGGGCCGGTGGGCACTACCTGCCCGACCTGCTGGCCGGCTTCGTGCTCTCGGTCACGGTCATCGGCGGACGCGCGATCCTGCGCGGACGCCGCACCCGCGCGCCGGACCTCCTGTCCGAACCCGCCCCGCACGGGTCGCGTTGTCCGGGGTGAACGCGCGCGCCCGGCCCGCTCGGCCCCCTCGGCGCCCCCGCGCCGTCCGCCATCACTCGAGCCGGGGCCGATACGCCCATCGCCGGGGCCGTCGCCTCCGGACAGGACGGCCCCGCGCGCGACGTTCGGGATCGCCATGATGTGCCTTGGCCTTTGCCTGAGGATTTGCCTTGGCGCATGCGGCGCCCCACCTCGAGAGCAATGCCGCCCGCCGCGCCGCACACGGGACCCATGCCCTCGATGACAGCCGCCATTCCTTTCGCCAACACCTATGCCCGCCTGCCGGAGCACTTCTTCGCTGCGGTGAACCCCACCCCCGTGGCGGCGCCCCGCCTGATCCGGATCAACCGAGAACTCGCCGCGGACCTCGGGATCGAGGCCGCCTGGCTCGAGAGCCCGGAGGGCGTCGCGGTGCTGGCCGGCAACCGGGTGCCGGAGGGCGCCGAGCCCCTGGCCATGGCCTATGCCGGCCACCAGTTCGGCAACCGCGTGCCGCAGCTCGGGGACGGCCGGGCGATCCTGCTCGGCGAGGTCGTCGGGCGCGACGGGGTCCGGCGCGACATTCAGCTCAAGGGCTCGGGCCCGACGCCGTTCTCCCGGCGAGGCGACGGCCGCGCCGCCCTCGGGCCGGTGCTGCGCGAGTACGTGGTCAGCGAGGCCATGACGGCTCTGGGCATCCCCAGCACCCGCGCCCTGGCGGCGGTGCTCACGGGCGATTCCGTGAGGCGCGAGACGGTCCTGCCCGGCGGCGTCCTGACCCGGGTCGCCACCAGCCACATCCGCGTCGGCACCTTCCAGTACTTCGCCATGCGGGGCGACGTCGACGGCGTGCGGGCGCTGGCCGACCACGTCATCGGCCGGCACTATCCGGAGCTGGCGGAAGACGCCAACCCCTACGGCGCCCTGCTGACCCGGGTGGTGGAGCGCCAGGCCGACCTCGTCGCGCGCTGGCTCCTCGTCGGCTTCATCCACGGGGTGATGAACACCGACAACTGCGCCGTCTCCGGCGAGACCATCGATTTCGGACCCTGTGCCTTCCTCGACGCCTACGATCCCTCCGCCGTGTTCAGCGCCATCGACGAGAATGGCCGCTACGCCTACGGCAACCAGCCGGGCATCCTGCACTGGAACCTGACCCGGTTCGCCGAGGCGCTGCTACCCCTGCTGGCGCCCGAGACCGAGGACGGCATCGCCGTGGCGCAGGACCGCCTCGCCGCCTTCGGCCCCCGGTTCGAGGCGGCCTATTACGGCGGCCTGCGGGCCAAGCTCGGCCTCACCACGGACCGGGACGAGGACCGCGAGCTCGGCCGCACCCTGCTGGAGGCGATGCAGGCCGGGCGCGCCGACTTCACCCTGACCTTCCGGCGCCTCGGCGCGGCGGCCCTCGGCCCCGAGGGCGACGGTCCGGTGCGCGACCTCTTCGACGACTCCACCGTATACGAGCCCTGGGCGACCCGCTGGCGCGCGCGTCTCGCCGCCGAGCCGGGGGACCCGTCCGCGCGCCGGGCGGCGATGGACCGGGTCAACCCGGCCTTCATCCCGCGCAACCATCGGGTCGAGGCGGTGATCGAGGCGGCGGTCGCGCGCGACGACTTCGCGCCGTTCCACGAGCTCGTGGCGGTGCTGGCCCGCCCCTACGACGACCAGCCCGCCTTCGCGGCCTATGCCGCGCCTCCGCAGCCGCACGAGCGCGTGCTCCAGACCTTCTGCGGCACCTGAACCGAACCGGCTCCGCGTGGGCGGTGTTCTCCGAAGGAACGAACCCCGCCTACGACGGAGACGCGCCGGATGCCGAAAGACCCCTTCGCCGAAGCCGGCACCGATCCGTCGGGCGGTCTGGCCACCGGTCCACGGGACACCGTCACCGGGCAGGTCAAGGACGCGCCCGGAGACCCTCTGGATCGGCCCGGCACCGAGGCCGCGGAGGCGGGCGCCCGCGACACCCCGCCCCTGACTCCACAGGGGCGGACGGGCGACGCCGCGCGGAAAGACCACGCCACCGCCCTCACGCGCGGTGTTGAAGACCGGCCGGGCGGACAAGGCCGAGGGCTGAGCGGGCTCGGGCGACGCACCGGATCTTCCCCGGTTCGGAGGGAACACGGATAGCCTTGCGCTAATTCTGGTATATTGTATTTCGTAATCGCTCGTCAGCGCATGCCAGGAGTGTTCCGATGACCCAGACAGTGAAGCCGGACCGTCCGATCTGGCCCTCCGTCCCGGACGACCGTCCGCCGCCCCGGACCACCCGACCGGAGACCCCGGCCTCCGAGATCGATCCGGCTCTCCTCGAGCGGCCCAAGGCCGACGAGGCGGCGCGCCAGCGTG
This sequence comes from Methylobacterium sp. Leaf88, assembly GCF_001422795.1. Taxonomy (NCBI): domain Bacteria; kingdom Pseudomonadati; phylum Pseudomonadota; class Alphaproteobacteria; order Hyphomicrobiales; family Methylobacteriaceae; genus Methylobacterium; species Methylobacterium sp. Leaf88. The sequence goes on from NZ_LMMK01000051.1 coordinate 63,832, forward strand.
TCGGGTTCGAGGGGTTCGGCTCGTTCTCGGGCTGACCGTCTTGGCTCACGCGACGGAGGCGAACGGATGCTCCTTCGCCGCGGCATCCGCCGCGGTGTCCTCGGCCCAGCCCACCGCGAACAGCAGCATGTCGCGGGTGTCTCGGCACTCCGACGAGGGCATGCCGGAGAGCCAGAGCGATGTCCGGGTAGCCGGCCCGAGGAGGCGGATCACCTCGTCCGAGGCCGCCAGGGTCAGGTCGGCGGTCTTGGCCCGGGCCTCGATCCTGGCGAGTCGGTTCATCGCCGTGCCCAGCACCGTGAACTCGGCCCGGTGCCCGTCGTCGAAGACCCCCACCAGCACCTCGCCGGCATGCAGCGCCATGGTGATGCGCAGCTCCGGGCGCTCCTCCCGCCGGCGATCCTCGTTCAGCGCGGCGAGACGCGCGACGATGGTCCGGGCGCATGCCAGCACTGCCTCGGCCTGGGCCTGCGGACGCCCGACGATGAACTGCGCCAGGACGCCGTCGCCGACATATTTATCGACGATGCCGCCGTGCTCGCTCACCGCCACGTGGGTCAGGGCGCGGACGTCGAGCAGGGCGCGCACCACCTCCTCCTGGGTCTGGTCGCGCGAGAAGGCCGAGAAGCCGCGCAGGTCGAGGCCGAACAGGCAGGCGTGACGGGACTGAACCGCACCGACGCCGCCGCCGCTCTGGGCAAGCTCTCCCGCCACCCGGCGCGGCACGAAGCGCGCGAGACTCGTCCGCTCCTGCTCCATCCGCAAAGCCGTCGTCACTGCCATCTGCAGGCGGCGCACCCCATCGATCACCACGAGGCTCGCGGCGAGGAAGGTGAGCAGGCCGGGCACCTCCTCTTCCAGGGTCACGTGCGGACCGAGAAGGGCGCTCTCGGGCGCGAGATAGGCGAGGAGGATGGTGCCGCCCCAGGCGAGACTCACCAGACCCGAGAATACGACGGTGTGCCAGACCCGCATGCTAAGTCCGGTCTGGAGCAGGAGCAGGAATGCTGGCAGGCGGCTCACCGCGGTGGCCGTCTCCTCTGTTTCCACCGCACCGAGCAGGATGTGCTCGACGATGAGGAACAGGGCCACGCCGGCGTTCAGCAGGGTCGCTGTCCAGGCCAGCCACTCCATGCCGGGCTCCGCCCCGCCGTCCCGCTGCGAGGCGCGCCAATCGGCGATCCCGAGGCCGAGGGAGAAGATCGCGTAGACCCCGAGGCCGATCCAGTGATGGGTGGAATGGGCCGAGCCGTCGTAGCCCTGGGCGGTGGCCACGAGCACCAGGACGATGACGAGGTAGAGCAGCAGGGACCGACGGCCCGAGGCGGCCTGGAGCCGTCGCAGGATGGCGGGATCGCCGTCGTGTGGACGGCGACGGGAGGGCAGGCGCATGCAGTTGGCAATCGATGAGTGGCGCGTGGTTCCTTACCACGCCGGGCCGCCCGTGCATCGGCGGCGATTCGCCGTGCCTCAGAGGGCGCCTTCGCGGATGGCGCCGGGATCGGCCAGAGCGTGCAGCAGGCGCGCGGCGCTATGGGCGAAGCGCAGGGTCACGGCCTTGCGCCGGGGACCGCTGAGGGAATGGTCCGCCGGGTCGCGCAGGATCGCGGCGCCGAAGGCATCGGCGACGATGAGGCCGGCGTCCTCCGGGGTCAGGGTGGTGGAGAGCGTCTCGGGGATCGCGAAATAGAAGCGGTCGCAGTAGTCCCGATAATCCGGCCATTTCCGGTCGGCCCGGAAGTCGGCGACGCTGGACTTGATCTCCACGATCGTCAGGCGCCCGGCCGGGCAGAGGGCGATGACGTCGGCGCGGCGGCCGTTCGCCAGGGAGAATTCCGGAATGGTGACGTGACCGAGCTCGGCGAACAGACGCCGGACGCCGCGCTGGACCTGGAGCGCGGTGGCCGACTGACGCCGGTCGGGCGGAAGGATCACGGACGCGAGGGCTGCTGACATACGGCTCTGATGCTTCGGAACGACGTCCCGAATCGGGACTGGCCCCAGGAAATCAGCCGCCGCGCGGCTTGTCACCTGCGACCCCGTTGCGCCGGTCGGGCTGGAGCACGGGCCCGGACCATGGCACCGCTCGCGGTGGATCGGGTGCGGAGGAGGCAGGTCTGCCGAAGAACGAAGACCGGGACGCCGAGACGGCGCGGGTGGCGCGCGAACTCGATCGCCTCGAGGCGCTGGCCGCCCGGCGACGCCTGCGGGTGGGCTTGCTGAGAGCGGCGCGCGGTGCCCTGGGCGCCGGCGCGACCCTGGCGACGCTCATCAAGCTGAAGCTGGCGGGCTCCCTGGCGCTCAAGCTCGGCATCGCCGTGCTGGTCGGGCTGGGGCTGGCCTGGCCCGTCGTCGTCCTGGCGGTGGTGGTGCTGATCGGCTTCGTGCTCGCCCTGGTGAGCCTGTTCGACGGAGGGGCCGCCGATTGTCCCGACACCGCCTGCGGCGACGGCTGCGAGCGCCGGGAGAAGCGGGCGGCCCGTCTGCGCCATCTGATCGCCCGGCGCCAAGCCTGGCTCGCAGCCCCGTCGGGACCGGCTCCCAGCGCGCGCCGGCGCGAGGCCGATCCGCTGTCGGCCGCGTGAAACCGCTCAGCCTACGTCCCGGAGGGCGGCGCGGATCGCGTCGAAACCGTCCGTGAGGGCGGCAGGGCCCGGCTGGAGGATCAGCGGCGACTTGATCTCGTGGATGCGTCCGGAGGCCACCGCCGGAATCGCGTCCCATCCCGGGCGGGCGCGGATGTGCGCGCGGTTCACACGCTTGCCGCACCATGAGGCGAGGATCACGTCGGGCCGGGCCGCGATCACCGCCTCCGGGCTCACGATTCGGTCCCGGGCCGCCGCCTGCCGGCTGAGTTCGGGGAAGACGTCGTCGCCGCCCGCCGCCGCGATGAGGTCCGAGACCCATCCGATGCCGGAGATCATCGGGGCATCCCATTCTTCGAAGTAGACGCGTGGACGCGGCCGGCCGACGCTTTCCGCGGCGGCGGCCGCGATGCGGTCTGCCAACCGCGTCGCCAGGGTCTCGGCCTCGGCCGACACGCCGGTCAGGGCGCCCACGGTGCGGATCATCGCCAGGCAGCCGGCCAGGTCGCGCTGGTTGAAGAGGTGCACGGCGATGCCGGCCCGGGCAAGGTCGGCGACGATCTCGGCCTGCAGATCGGAGAAGGCCAGGACGAGATCGGGAGCGAGGGCCAGGATCTTGGGCAGGTCGGCGCTGGTGAAGGCCGAGACCCGAGGCTTCTCCCGCCGGACCCGGGCCGGGCGGACCGCGTAGCCCGAGACCCCGACGATGCGGTCTTCCTGGCCGAGGAGGTAGAGCGTCTCGACGGTCTCCTCCGTCAGACAGACGATGCGCTCGGGCGGAAACCGGCGCACGGCGCCTCAGCCCTTCAGGTAGCCGAGGAGGCCGGCCCCCGGCGCCAGCATGAGGAAGGCCCAGGCCAGGGCCGAGGTGACGTTGGCGATCTGGAACGGCAGGCGCTTCACACCGAATACCCCTGCGACCAGGGGCACCACGGCCCGCGCCGGCCCGATGAACCGCCCGATCAGGATGCCGCCGGCTCCCCATTTGCGGCAGAACTCCTCGGCGCGGGCGACGATGGCGGGATAGCGCCGCATCGGCCACATCTGCTTGGCGCCGTCCTTGTAATAGTGCCCGAACTCGTAGGAGACCCAGTCGCCGAGAGCGGCCCCGAGCGCACCGGCGAGCATCACCGGCCAGAACGGGATACCGACCGAGCCCATCAGCGCTCCGATGCCGAGGAGCAGGAAGGTGGCGGGCACCAGCAGCGAGAGAAAGGCCAGGGACTCGCAGAACGCGAGCACGCCGACGATCAGCGGCGTCCAGCCCTGGTTCGCCTCCACGAAGGCGAGGGTGCTGGTGCGGATTGAATCGAAGTCCATGGGGCTCGCTTGAGGTTCGGCGCCTTCCTGTGACCGAGGGCGCGGATCGGGGCAAGCGCAGGGGGCGCCGGCAGGGGTGCGTTGGGAAGGAAAACCGGGTTAAGGGCTGGCGCCACAACTCCTCGGCCGCGGGATTTCGGGAGATTCCGGCATGAACATCCTCTCGATCCAGTCCCACGTTGCCTTCGGACACGTGGGCAACGCCTCGGCGGTGTTTCCGATGCAACGCCTCGGCGTCGAGGTTTGGCCGATCCATACGGTGCAGTTCTCCAACCACACCGGCTACGGCGCCTGGCGCGGCCGGGTGTTCGATGGCCCGGCGATCGAGGACCTCGTCGCCGGCATTGCCGAGCGGGGTGTGCTCGGAACCTGCGACGGAGTCCTCTCGGGCTACATGGGTTCGGCCGATATCGGGACCGCCATCGTGCGGGCCGTGGCCTCGGTGCGGGCGCTGAACCCACAGGCCCTCTACGCCTGCGACCCCGTGATGGGCGACACCGACCGCGGCATCTACGTACGGCCCGGCATCCCCGAATTCATGCGCGAGCAGGCGGTGCCCGCGGCCGACATCGTCACCCCGAACCAGTTCGAGCTGAACCACCTCTCGGGCCTGCCGACCGGCACCCTCGCGGAGGCCAAGCGCGCGGTGGCCTCGGTTCAGGCGCTGGGACCCCGCGTTGTCCTCGTCACCTCGCTGGTCACCGACGATACGCCGGACGACGCCATCGACCTTCTGGCGGGGGAGGGCGGCCATTTCTGGCGCCTGCGCACGCCGCGCCTTCACCTCGACGTGAATGGCGCGGGCGACGCCATCGCGGCTCTGTTCCTGGTGCACTACGCCCGGACGTGCTCGGCCGCGCTGGCCCTGGGTATGGCCGGCGCCTCGGTCTATGGTCTCCTGCGCCGCACGGCCGAGGCGGGCTCACGCGAGATCCTCACGGTGGCGGCGCAGGACGAGTTCGTCACGCCGAGCGAGACGTTTCCGGTGCACACCGTCTAAGGTTGATTCTCAGAGAGCCTGGAGACCCCGCCATGCCCCGCCGCTTCGTGACCCTCGACGTGTTCACCGACACGGCGCTGACCGGCAATCCCCTGGCCGTCGTGCTCGATGCCGAGGACCTCGACACCGCCGCGATGCAGGCCCTGGCCGCCGAGTTCAATCTGTCCGAGACGGTGTTCGTTCTCCCGCCCGAGACACCCCGGCACCGCGCCCGGATGCGCATCTTCACGCCCACGTCGGAACTGCCCTTCGCCGGGCACCCCACCCTCGGCACCGCCATCCTCCTTGCCCTGCGCGACCAGCGGGCGGGGCTCACCGACGCGATGGCCTTCGGGCTCGAGGCCCCCCTCGGAACCCTGGCCTGCGTGGTCGAGCCCGGGGAGGGGCGCGGTACCGGGCGCTTCAAGATGCCGGGGCTCCCGGAATATCTGGGGGAGGGACCCGAGACGAACCTGGTCGCGGCCGCCCTGGGCCTGGAGCCGGGTGAGATCGGCTTCGCCCGCCACGTCCCGAGCCGGCACCGGACCGGCCCTTCCTTCCTGTTCGTGCCCCTCGCCAGCCGAGCGGCCCTCGACCGGGCTCGCGTCGTGCCGGCAGCCCTCGATGATCTCGGCACTCCGGCCGCGCTCTACTGCTACACCCTCAACCCCGAAGAGGTCGGCCACCGCTATCAGGCCCGGATGTTCGCGCCCCATCTCGGCGTGCCGGAAGACCCGGCCACCGGCTCGGCCGCAGCGGCCTTCGCCGGAGTGATGATGCAGTTCGAGCCCCTGGGCGACGGGGAGCACGACATCGTCCTACGCCAAGGCGTCGCCATGGGCCGACCGAGTACGATCGGGGTCCAGCTCGTCATCGAGGCCGGTGCCCTGCGCTCCGTGGAGATCAGCGGGGCGGCGGTGCTGGTGAGTGAGGGCACCCTGCTTGTCTGACGGTTTCACGCTGACGCCGCTCCGGCACATCGAGGCCCGGCTGGTCCCTTCCGACTGGTCCTGGGCCCGCGACCATGCCGGGGCGATCGCCGAGACCTGGGCGCGGCGACGCACCGAGCGGCCGGACCTGTTCGACGGACGGGTGCTCCTTGCCCGCGACTGCCGCATCGATGGATCGACCTGCGTGATCGACCTGTTCGAGGTCGCGTATTCTCAGTTCCTCGCCTTCCGCCTGGCCGGCTCCCCGGATCCGGCGGTGACCAACGCCTTCGCGGCGGTGGTGCCGTGGAGCGCCGACGGCGCGGCCCTCTTGGGCATCATGGGCGGACACACAGCCAATGCCGGGCAGATTTACTTCGCCTGCGGAACCCCGGATCGAACCGACACCCGCGAGGGCGGTCGCGTCGATCTCGCCGGCAGCGCCGGGCGGGAGTTCCTGGAGGAAACGGGTCTTGCCCTTCCGGCCGATGCGCCGGAGGCGTGGGTTTTGGTCTCGGGCCAGAGCCAGCACGCCTTCCTGCTCCCGGTCCGCTTTGCGGAAACGGCCGAGGTGCTGCATGGCCGGATGGAGGCACACCGCCAAAGCGAGGCCGCGCCAGAACTCGCCGGCTTCGCCATCGCGCGCGGGCTGGACGACCTCGACGCCGCTCGGATGCCCGGCTTCGTGCGCGCCTATCTCACCGACGCCTTCGCGGGCGCTCAGCGGTAGCCGTAGCGTGCCTTGGCGGCGCCGAGCAGACTGAGGGCCTCACGCTCGCGGCCGCCCGCGCAGGCATCGGCGGCGTGGCGCAGGTCGGCCCCGAAGCGCTCGCCGACGGGCGGGTTGAGGTTGCCGGTAGCGACATCGCTCTCGACCACCGCCTGGGTGCGGGCGATGGACGGGCCGCAGCCGGTGCCCTGTGGCAGGGGCGCGGCGACCACGGGGGCTGCGGCGACGGCGACCGCGGGGGGCGCCGAGGCGGTCGGCTTGCAGGCGCCGAGCAGGGCGGCGGAGAGAAGGACGGCGACGGCGAGGCTGACCCGGGACACGGCGGCTCCTGACGGTACCCGTGCCGGGACACGGCACAGCTTGATCCGGGCCGGTTTTGCGCCGAGTGCTCTGGCTGGTCAATCGGGCGCGGGTCCGAATGAACCTGCAGGCGAGGGCGGCCTCGGGTGAGCCGCCCTCGGTCTTGGTCCGCTTACTTCGATCCGCTTACTTGGACTTGTCGGCGATAGCCTTCAGGCCGGAATCGTAGATGCCGGAGATCGCATCGATTGCCACCGCATCCGGCGCGCCCTTCGCCTTGAAGCTGCCGGTCCAGTTCACGGTCGAGCCCGAGCCCTTGGGCATCACCGAGAGGGTCGAGGAATAGTCGCTCACCGGCAACGGACCGGAAACGATGGCATAGGTGTAGCTCATGGCCTTGTCGTCGCGCTTGGTCTGCAACTCGACGATGGTGCCGCCACCCTTCAGGCTCAGGGTTCGCAAAGCCTTGCCGCCGTCCTGCGACAGCACGCATTTCTCGATGGCCGGATGCCACTGACCGATGCCGCAGAAATCGCCGATCGTCGCCCAGACCTTGGCGGGAGGGGCGGCGACATCGATGGTCTTGGCAGCATCCAGCGCCAGCGCCGGCGCCGCTCCGGCGATCAGGGCGAGGGCAGGCAGGGCCAGGGTGCGCGACAGCATCCGCGACATGATGGGGATTCCTTCCAGATTTTTTCTTGCGTGGACGGACTGATTTCGCCGCCGAATCGTATTCGATCCACCAGCGAAGCTAGGCGGAGCAGACCGCACGGCAATGCATCCGGCCGAAACGATTGCGAATTCCATCGAGACCTTGTGGGGAACTGGGCTCTGAGACCGAATTCCTCACTGTCCGGCGGTCGCGCGCATCGCTGGCGGGCGCGGCGCTGAAACTTGTCAAGCGGGCCCTCAGCGGCTAGGTAAACCGCCTTCGCAAGCGTTCGCGCGCCGCCGCGGTGCGCCCTTGCCTCTCGGGAGAGACGAGCCTTGGCCAGCGCCGGCTCCACGCGCAGCATGACCGACGCCGCCTTCGCGGCCGTCCGGTCGCGCGCGTCTCTCGCCGCCCTGCTCCTCCTTATCCGCCCCTGAGGGCCGTCCGGGCGCGTGCGCCTGGGCTCTCAGGGGAGTGCAGTTTGCGAAGGTCGGCGCCCGTCCACCGGCGCTTGCCCGGACCCCTCGATTTCCCGATGCCGCGTCCCCGGTTCTGGACCGCGTTCCGACAGGATACCCAGCATGACGACCTCCCCGACTCCGGCGCCCGAAGCCCGCGCGAAGGACCGCGTTCTCATCTTCGACACCACCCTGCGCGACGGCGAGCAGTGCCCCGGTGCCACCATGACCCTCGACGAGAAGCTCGCGGTCGCCGAACTCCTCGACACCATGGGCGTCGACATCATTGAGGCGGGTTTCCCCATCGCGTCGAACGGCGATTTCGCGGCGGTCTCCGAGATCGCCCGGCGCGTCAAGCGCGCCACCGTCGCGGGTCTCGCCCGCGCGATTCCCGCCGACATCGCCCGGGCCGGCGAGGCGGTGCGCCAGGCCAGGCGCGGCCGTATCCACACCTTCGTGTCGACCTCGCCGATCCACCTCGCGCACCAGATGCGCAAGTCCGAGGATGAGGTGGTGGAGATCATCCTGAAGACGGTGTCCCAGGCCCGCGACCTCGTCGAGGACGTGGAATGGTCGGCCATGGACGCCACCCGCACGCCGATCGACTATCTCTGCCGCTGCGTCGAGGCGGCGATCCGTTCGGGCGCCACCACCATCAACCTGCCCGACACCGTGGGCTACGCCACACCGGACGAGTACCGCCGGATGTTCCAGGACGTCCGGAACCGGGTGCCGAACGCCGACAAAGCGATCTTCTCGGTGCATTGCCACGACGATCTGGGTCTCGCCATCGCCAATTCCCTGGCTGGCATCGAGGGCGGCGCGCGGCAGGTGGAGTGCACCATCAACGGCATCGGCGAGCGGGCCGGCAACGCTGCTTTGGAGGAGATCGTCATGGCGATCCGTACCCGCGGCGACGTCATGCCCTTTGAGACCGGCATCGAGACCACGATGCTCACCCGCGCCTCGAAGCTCGTTAGCCATGCGACGAACTTTCCCGTGCAGTACAACAAGGCGATTGTCGGTCGGAACGCCTTCGCGCACGAGAGCGGCATCCACCAGGACGGCATGCTCAAGCACACGGAGACCTACGAGATCATGACTCCGGCCTCGGTCGGCGTTGCCAAGACCTCGCTCGTCATGGGCAAGCATTCGGGCCGGGCCGCCTTCCGCGCGAAGCTGGACGAACTCGGCCTCGTGCTGAGCGACAACCAGATGCAGGACGTATTCGAGCGCTTCAAGGCGTTGGCCGACCGCAAGAAGCACGTCTACGACGAGGACATCGAGGCCCTGGTCGACGAGAACCTCGCCACGGCGCATGACCGGATCCGCCTCGTCTCCCTGTCGGTGATCGCGGGCACCCGCGGCCCGCAGCGGGCGACCCTGAAGCTCGATATCGCAGGCCGGATGGTCACCGAGGAGGCCGTCGGAAACGGCCCGGTCGACGCCGTGTTCAACGCGATTCAGGCTCTCGTGCCGCATCAGGCCGACCTCGAACTCTATCAGGTCCACGCGGTCACCGAGGGCACGGATGCCCAGGCCGAGGTCTCGGTGCGCCTCAAGAGCGGCGAGCGCAGTGTGACCGCCCGCGGCGCCGACCCCGACACCCTCGTCGCTTCGGCCCGTGCCTACCTCTCGGCCCTCAATAAGCTCGAAGCCTGGGCGGAGCGCCTGCATGCCCAGAGCCCGGCCGCGGTTTAGCCGAGAAAATAACGCCCCGGGGGTGGACACCCCCCGGGGCGTTTGCTATCAGCCCCCTCGTCGCAGCGGACTTGGTGGGCCGCAGCGATCGCCGCAAGGCGTTGGGTGCATAGCTCAGTTGGTAGAGCAGCTGACTCTTAATCAGCGGGTCCAAGGTTCGAACCCTTGTGCACCCACCAAACTAACCAAACAATCTCAGTATGTTAGCGGGAATGGCCGCTAACCCTGCACCCCAGGTTATTCGCTGTGGGGTGCACTGGGGGTGCAGTCTTTTTCAGCTGCCCAGTTCTCCGAAACCAGTTCGATCCCAACGGTCGCAAAGCACCGGGACAACCACGTCTGGGCGGCGAGCTGCATCGTTGAAGGCCATCAGGTCCAACCCGCATGCCCTGAATACGGCGCTCGCCAGTGCCTCCCGGCGGCGGCATTCGTCCTCGGTGATGCTGTTCCGCCTCCGGGTCGCCCACCACGCGATACAGGGCTCCCTCCGGCGACCACGTGACTGTTTCCAGGCTGTCAGGGGGCACTAAGAGATCGGCGGCGTCCGGAGCGATCCCAGCTCGTACCCGCGTGCCGGGGTTATGGTCTGAACCTAATCAGCTTGACCGTTCGAATAGCTGCTTACGACCCAACTACGCCGTAGAAGTTGGTCGATAGCAAACCCGAAAGCAGCCCTTCATCCGGCGGCTGGAGGCGTCCGAGCGCTTGGCTGACTACGCCATAGACACAGCGATCCACTCCCGTCGCGTGGCCAGACGTGGTTAGATGCTTCATCGACAAAATCGCCCAGTCTTCCCCGGCGACCAGAGGTGGCATTCTTATCCGGAAACGCGAGCGCCTCCATCACCCGGGCTCTTGCTTTTCCTTCGATCACCCCGAGCCAGCCCCCGATGCCGAACTTGATGGAGTCCAGCCTGCGTGCCGCCGCCGAGGGCCTTGTCGCGCTGGTGGCGGCCTGCAATCGATTGCGCCTTCCGAGGACGCAGCACCCCTTCGTGGTCGGTGTCCACGCGCCGATGCGCGAGGAATTGACCCTGCGGGATTTGCCCGTGACCGGGACGATCCCGGCGGGGCTCGAGGGCCGATACCTGAAGATGGGCGCCAACCCCGCCCGCCCGACGACGCGCGGCCACGATTGGTTCCTGGGCGACGGCATGGTGCACGGTCTCCGCATTGAGGACGGAAAGGCCATGTGGTACCGTAACCGTTGGATCGGCTCGCATGCAGCTTCCGCAGCGCTCGGCCGGCCCGCTGCCCCGGGACCGCGCCGCGGCGACGACACCGTCAACACCAACGTCGTCGCGATCGGCGGCCGCGCTTTTGCCGTGGTCGAAGCCGGCAGCTTTCCCGTCTTTTTATCCGAGGACTTGGAGACGCAGCGCTACGATACGTTCGACGGCACCCTCGCCGGTTCCTTCACGGGGCATCCGCATCGCGATCCGGCGACCGGTGAAACACATGCCATCGCCTATGACGGCCGCGTCTGGGACAGCGTGCGCCACGTCGTTATCTCGCCCGCCGGTCGCGTTGTGCGGGACGTCTCAATTCCGGTCGAACACGGCCCCTGCATCCACGATTGCGCGATCACGACCCGCTTCGTCGTCGTGCTAGACCTGCCCGTCACCTTCTCGATGCGGGCGGTGCTGGCAGGACACCGCTTCCCGTTCCGCTGGAACCCGGCCCACCGCGCCCGCGTCGGCCTGCTCCCGCGGTATGGCACGGCCGCCGACATCATCTGGTGCGCGGTCGAGCCGTGCTTCGTTTTCCACGTCGCCAATGCCTACGACAACGCTGATGGGCGGGTGATCCTCGACGTCGTCACCTACGAGAGGGTGTTTGCCTCGGCAGGTGGTGGCCTCGATGCACCGGGGCGGCTGGAGCGCTGGACAGCCCACCCCACGACGGGGCGGGTCGACCGCCGGGTGATCGATTCCGCGGCGCAGGAGTTCCCCCGGATCGACGAGCGTCGCTTTGGGCAGCACCACCGATACGTCTATACGGGCTCGGTCCCCGCCGACGGCAACACTCAGCTCGTGGGCGCGACGCAACTCTACAAGCACGATCTGGAGACACGGGAGCGGCGCGTTCACGAGTTCGGCCCCGACAGTGTCCCGGGCGAGTTCGTGTTCGTGCCTGCGAGGCCCGAGGCTGAAGAAGAGGAGGGCTGGCTCGTTGGGCTCGTCGTCGACACAGTGAGTGACACGACCGACTTCGTCATCCTCGACGCGCGCGCATTCGAGGCGGCGCCCGTCGCCGCGGTGCACCTGGGGCATCGGATCCCGCCAGGCTTTCATGGGAACTGGTTTCCAAAGTCGTGGACCGAGTGACCGTCTCTGGATGCTTCGGCACTCGATCCGCTTTCCTCTGTAATATCGCATGGGGCGCAGGATTGTCCCGTGATGCCCGGGAAGCCGAAATGCCTGTCGCGAGCGACCCGAAGCCTGCCGATATCCAGGATCACGGAGGAAAGCCGTTCCTCCCCGGCTTCGTGCCCGGACCGCTGGGACCAACAGGTCTCGCTGTCATCGATGCCTACCAGCGGGCAGAAAACTACCTCTTGGTCGGCCAGATCTACCTGCTCGACAACCCGCTGCTGCGGGAGCACCTGTCCTTGGGATGGCTACCGCTGCATCACCGCGCTGCTGCAGGCAGCGGGGTGGCAGGTTGGGCAAGGACCGGGTTCAGCGGATCTGGCGTCGTGAGCACGCGGATCAGCTGACAGAGCTGAGGGTATCCGGCGCCCCTCCTCAGAAAGCCGCGCATCGAATCACATCTGCGCTCCCTTCGAAACCCCGGTCGATGTAAGCCGGTCGGGCACCGCTCTAGGCGCAGGCTCCAGTCGGGCGCGACGAGAGGCGGCTAAAGACCAATGCCCCAACAACCCCGATGATTGCCCCGACCGCCTTCACGGCGAAATCAGCCACGCGGCCATGCCGAGAGGGATCGAGCATCTGGGATGCCTCTAGGGCGCCGGCCGCGATGACGATCAGCATGCCAACCTGCCAGCGGTACCGAGGGTAGCCAACCGCAAAGAGGAACCCGATGAGGGCGAAGGCGCCCAGCCGCTCAACCGTGACAGGGAAGCCTGGTGGATGCGGCCGGTACTCGATCGGGCAGACGGTCACGAAGACCAGGGCGGCGAGCAGCATCCAAGCAAGAACGCGGGCAGATTTGATCATCGTGTTCGGGCTGGTCCGCTTGCGAGACTGTGTGGCGCTTCATGCAAGCGGTAAGCCGGCAACATTAAGGTCGCTCTAACCAAAGCGCTGCAGGCTGAGTGACAACCTCAGGAACGCACAATGCTCTTCGCCTTCGGCCGACTCTGGACGGTTCTGAAAGCTGCGCTGGCGATTGGCCTGCTCGCGGTGGGGTCTCTCTACTCGGCCAACGTGGTTGACCAGAAAGGCCTAAATCCTTTCGCCGCTGCCCTGGGCGAGCCGGTGATAACGGGATCGATCAAGACGAGCCAAATCAGGTAGCGGTGCCTAATAACGCGTCTCACTGGGATTGCCCCGTTTCTGTGGACGGTTAGGGGGCTTGGCTGAGCCGGGTCTCAGGTGACGGGTGCGGCCGGGTCTCCTGCTCGTATACGACGGGCGAGCGGTATCCGAGCGCCGAGTGCCGGCGCAGCGGGTTATAGAAGCCCTCGATGTAGCTGAAGCAGGCCATTCGTGCCTCGGCCTGCGAACGGAAGCGGCGGCGGGCGAGCAACTCGCATTCGAGGGTCGAGAAGAAGCTCTCGGCCATGGCGTTGTCGTAGGCGTCGCCGACCGAACCCATCGAGGGTCGCACGCCCGCCTCTTGGCAGCGGCTGCCGAAGGCCAGCGACGTGTACTGCGATCCTTGGTCCGAGTGATGGATCACGTCGCGGGGCCTGCGCTGTGTCACGGCCATCTCCAAAGCGTCCAGAACCAACTC
>NZ_LMMK01000052.1:0-183 GCF_001422795.1 Methylobacterium sp. Leaf88
GCGGGCCACGGCCATCAGGCAGCCCGCCCCCAAGCCCAGCGCCAGGCTTCCACCGAAGACCTTGATGGCCGTCGGGAACGAGCGTGCCGTGGGCACTTGCGCCGCTGTGATGATGCGCGCCTCGGTCATCGGGAAGCTCTGCTTCTGTATGCCGTCGACGTACCGCGACATGAAGGTGTCGCG